>CAYTUI010000015.1:0-2253 GCA_964441335.1 uncultured Gammaproteobacteria bacterium | reverse complement strand
TTAACCTGGCTGACACTTAAAGTATATTTATTAACAACACTCCAAGATACACTGGCCGGTACTGTTATTGTCTGACCGTTTTCAGATATCACTCCTCTGGCTCGATACTTAGGCGGCTGTGTAAATTCCCAAATATTTGGAAACGGCTGGCTGACTTTTCGCCACTTTAAATTAAACTGGTTAACCTTATCTAGAGAGGTAATTAATTTATTTGATTCCAGACCCAAAATTGTCACGTACTTTCTTTCACCCGGCATTAAATAGGAACTGCCAGAAGCCACCCCAACATTATTGGATAAAAATTGAAAATCAAAAGATTCCAAAGCCCACTTTTCGTTAGGATTGGTCGCTTCTACGACAATGTCATAGCGACCATCGCCTAAAGGAAAAATAATTGGATCGCCAAAATCAATATTGGCCGGAGCATTTAAACGGTGCACTGTGGCCCAATCCTGATCACTTTGCCAAACGGCCGCCATTAATTTATCTAACTGTCCGGCATTAACCAACAATTTATAATAAGCATTAGCAGACACTAAAACCAAAACACCAACCAGTGCCGCCAACAGCAAAGTGATAGCGGTGCGCAATTGCAGACGATGTCGGGCTACAAACAAACCCTTTTCCAGCTGGTCTTTGGACAATTCCTCATAGTTCATGGCTTTATTATACACCATTTTCAGCTGATCTTAAACTTCATTCTTCCGCTCCGGTCTTGATTGTGTTATACTAGAGGCGAAATAAATCCAAGCACCTTCATCATAAGGTATGAATCTCCACCAGAAATAAGTGCGGCAATCATTCATCCCTAAGACAAAATCTTTAGGTATTATAGAAGGTGCTGGATAAATACAAAAATATGATTATAGAATCGACAAAAGATATTTACTGGCTGGTACTGTCTTTCTGCATCCTTTGGCTGACTTTGTTCATTACTTGGCTGTTATACTACTTCATCAAAATGTTCAGACAGCTGTCCAGCATCACCACTAAAGTTGAGGAAACAGTCAGTATGATTCATGGTATGGTCAAAGCCGTTCATAGTAGGAGCGAGAATTTAGTATCCTATGTAGCGGGTATTCTTAAAAGCAGTAATCAATTGAAAGAGCTGTTTGGCAAGCAAGATAAAAAGAGCGACCGCCAGAGGTCCAAGAAATAAAAACAAAACAGGATATTTGTAATCCGAGTTTAATATTTTAAGCTTGGATTTTAAATTAGCTTATGGCTTATAGCATATAGCAAATAGCCGATAGCAGATGGCAGATGGCAGATAGCAGATAGCCAATGGGGATACCCAAACGTACTGCACTATAAGCTATCAGCTATAAGCTACCAGCTACCAACGAACTACTCACTACCATGGATTTCGTCCACCTTCACACACATTCTCACTATAGTCTGCTCGACGGTCTCGGCAAGATTGACGGCCTGATTGAAGCTGCCAAAAAACATAAAATGACTGCTCTGGCTCTGACTGATCACGGCACGCTTTACGGAGCCATTGAATTTTATCAAAAATGCACAGCCGCCGGTATAAAACCAATCATCGGTTTAGAAACTTATTTAACCAACGGTTCCCTGCAACAACAAACCAAAGAAAAGCCTTATCATCTGATATTGCTGGCCAAGAATAAAACCGGTTACAAAAATTTGCTCAAACTGACGACCATCGCCCACTTGGAAGGCTTTTATTATAAACCGCGCATTGACTGGCAGGTACTGACTGAAAATAGTGAAGGTTTGATTGCTCTGACAGCTTGCCTAGGCGGACCGATTGCCAGACCAATTGCCGAAGGAAAAATTGATGAAGCTGAAAAAAATCTGCAAAAATTATTGGATATTTTCGGTACCGACAATCTATTTTTGGAAATGCAAAATCGCCCATCAATCGCGACCCAAAGTTTGGTTAATGAACAATATAAAAAGCTGGGCAAAAAATTCAATGTCGGTCTGGTAGCCACCAACGATATCCACTACATCAACAAAGAAGATGCCAACGCCCACGATATTCTAATCTGTCTGCAAACCAAAAGTAAAATTACTGACAAAGACCGCATGTCTTTTATCGGCGAAGACTATTCCCTGACCAGTGGTGAACAAATGGCCGAAGCTTTTCCTGATACTCCCGAGGCTATCAGCAACACCGTAAAAATTGCCGACAACTGTAATTTGGAACTGGAGTTCGGGAAAATTAACCTGCCTTCTTTTGAATTGCCTGAAGGAGAAACACCGGAAGAAACGCTTTTTCGTAAA
>CAYTUI010000014.1:30054-33382 GCA_964441335.1 uncultured Gammaproteobacteria bacterium | reverse complement strand
AAAAATAAAAAACGCTAACACCTTTGCAAAAACCAATTTTTCTTTATTAAATGGTTTCGCGGCTATAATATTTAGTTTGGGAGCATAGCTCAGCTGGTTACCCGCCCGCCATGCTTCGCTCATGATTAACCGTTGAAAGTTTTTTAAAAAGTACTAATGATATTAATGGGAATGTAGCTCAGCTGGTTAGAGCGTTCGATTCACATTCGAGAGGTCACAGGTTCGAATCCTGTCATTCCCACCATTGACATTGTTGCTCGCATGGCGAAGCGGGCGGGGAGCGCTGCATTCACATTGTGGAGTTCATAGGTTCGCCCGGTCATGCGACCGGGCAGTCCGGGGTTTATCCCCGGACGAGTCCAGTATTGCCCACCATCTTAATAATTAAGTACGGGGATATAGCTCAGTTGGTAGAGCGCTACATTCGCATTGTAGAGGCCGCCGGTTCGATTCCGGCTATCTCCACCATATTTTTATGCAAACTGAACTTGAAGCTAAATTTTTAGATATAGACCCTATTGAATTGCGAAAAAAGCTTGAAAGTAATCAAGCTGTTTTAGTGCACAAAGAAAGATTAATGCGGCGCAGGGTTTTTGATTATCCGGATGAAAGATTGAGAAAAATTGGCGGTTGGATTCGGGTACGCGATGAAGGTGATAAAATTACCTTATCGTATAAACAGTTGGTTGAGAGGACGTTGGAAGGTACTAAAGAAATTACGGTGAATGTGAATGATTTTGTTAAAACCACGGACTTACTTTTAGCAATTGGTTTGGATCAGAAATCCTATCAGGAAACTAAAAGGGAGCGTTGGGATTTAAGTGGGGTAGAGATAACCATTGATACATGGCCTTGGATACCGACTTTTGTGGAACTGGAAGGAACGAATGAAAAACAGTTGCAGGAGGCGGCTAAGAAATTAGGTTTGGATTGGACTAAGGCGCTCTTTGGACCGGTGGAAAATGCTTATAAGGCATATTATAATGTGACTGATGATGAAATTGACAGTTGGGAGAGTATAACTTTTATACCAATCCCGGATTGGCTGGAAATTCGCGAGAAATAAATTTATGAAATATCCATCACTAAAAAATCTATTAGAACAACTAAAGCTATCACCACGTGTGAAGGGTATTTTCTCTACCGGCACGACTGCCACGGGATTAACGCCGTGGAGTGATATAGATTTAGTAATTGTCTTGGATAAAAATGATGAGAAAATTAAATTAGTCTATACAAAAATTGAAAACCGTATAGCTGATATTTTCTTCTTTGATGTAGATTTTGTACTCCAGTTAAAAGGCAGAAGTGAAGTACCCGGAAATGCTTTTGCTGGAATGTTTTTAACCTGGTTAGCCCAAGGAAAAATTGAATATGATCCAGAAAATTTACTGTCGGATCTTGAAACGTCATCGGACATAGTTTCGCCCACGCAAAATGTTGAAGATCAGGAAAAAAGGGAGTTGTGGATTAAAATAAATTATAATTATTTGGTTAATTCAAGATATTTTAAGGCAACAAAAGAGATTTATCATCAGGCATTGGAATTAAGATTACTTTATAGCGTCATTGAGCTAATCACGGCTTATTTTTCATTTCGTAACATTCCTTGGCGCGGAGAAAAAACAGCTGTTCAGTATCTTGAACAAAACGATTTAAAGTTTCTTTCTACCTTTGAGGCTTATACCAAGAGTACTTTATTAGTTGAAAAAATGAAGTATTATAGTGAATTATTTAATCATGTTTTTTTTAAAGAGTATCAAAAGTGGGGAGATGATTTTATTGTACCGATTTCACAGCAGAATTTATATGATTGGAAGGCGGTAGATTTTTTGGATAAATTAATTAACAATCACTAGCTGGCTGGAAATTAGCAGAAAATAATTAATATGCAGACCAATAAAAAAATGCGCTGTGCCTGGGCACCGGATAATAATCCCGACTACCAAAAGTATCACGATACTGAATGGGGCAGGCCGGTACATGATGACAAAAAGATTTTTGAGTTTATAATTTTAGAAAGCGCGCAGGCCGGATTGTCTTGGGCGATTATTTTAAAAAAGCGCGCCGGGTATAAAAAGGTTTTTAAAAATTTCAATCCCAAGTTAGTGGCTAAATTCACTGCTGCCGATATTCGTCGCTTGTTGAATAATCCTGAAATTATCCGTAATCGCGCCAAAATTGAAGCGGCGGTTAATAACGCTAAAGTTTTTTTGCAGATTCAAAAAGAGTTTGGTAGCTTTAGTCGTTATATGTGGAGTTTTACCAAGAATAAAATAATCCGTCATCGGATCAAAACCTTGAAGGATTATCCCAAATATATTCCGGAGGCAGAGAGGTTAGCACTGGATTTAAAAGCCAGAGGCTTTCGGTTTTTCGGACCAACTGTAACTTATGCTCATATGCAGGCAGTTGGCATGATTGATGATCATATGGTGGAGTGTTGGAGATCTAGGGATAAATGACAAATCCCAGATCACAAATAACAAACAATGTCCAATATTTAATTTCAAAAATTTAAACATTTATTGATTTAGAGTTTGTTTGAGATTTGAAATTTGAGTTTTGACTTTTTATCAAGCTATGGTAGGCTGTTTCCGTCGCTCTTTACACTAGATCCTGAACAAAGGCTAGCTGAGCTGGCTAAAGGAGGGTATCGTGATACTGCGAGCTGTCGGCTCCAGATGCGGCTGCGATCTCTCATTGTTTGAGGATCGTCAGCAGGCACTGCGAGCTTTGTATCGTCTGGGTTTTTGCCAGTTGAACGTTTCGCTGGAGCGTTTGGCTTATAATCGGATTGGTCGATCAATATATCACCGCGGCGTTCATCCTAATCAGGCGCCGGAGACTGTTGATTGCTCCAGTCTGATCAAGTGGCTGTACGGACGGATAGGAGTCTGGCTGCCGCGTCGCGCCATTCAGCAGTGGCTGTCTGGTCAACCGGTTGAACCTGAACAGGCCAGGGCCGGCGATCTGGTTTTCACGTCCGGTCATAGGTCTTACTATCTGCCGGAGAAACCCGATGAAAGTATAGGGCATGTGGGTCTTCTGACCGCTGAACAACTGGTGATTCACGCCGCAAGTCAGAAGCGCTGTGTGGTCGCCACACCTCTGCGGGCTTTCCAGAAAGTGGACGGTTTTCGGGGTATCAGGCGCATTCTGCCTCCGCCCGAGGACTTCGTTGTCCTGAAAACACCACGGCTCCGCGCCGTGGAAACACAGGATGATCTGCTGTGGATTGTCCGTCAGCATCTCTAAAGCGCCCCCGTCATTTACAGTGACGAGGGCGCTCTTTTTTATTGCCACGGCGAGTAATTGCCTTTAGGAA
>CAYTUI010000014.1:0-30044 GCA_964441335.1 uncultured Gammaproteobacteria bacterium | reverse complement strand
AATTGAAACTCTAAATCCTAAACTCTAAATCCTAAACAAATCCTAATATCAAAAGTTTAAAAATTTTAAACATTAGAATTTCAATATTGTTTAGGATTTCGGATTTAGGATTTGTTTTTGAGTAGATCTCTAATCTCCGTCAGCAACAGTTCTTCCTTGGTCGGTGTCGGGGGAGTGACCGGTTCTTCTGGTGGCTTCCTCTTTAGTCTATTAAGCCAGCGGATGACAAAGAAGATCGCTAGAGCAACGATTAAAAAATCAATGATGTTATTGATTAAAATTCCGTAATTGAGACTGACGGCCGGGCTATCGCCGTCAGTCGCTTTCAGAATAATGGTCTTGTCGCTAAAATTGACGCCACCAAGGAGTAATCCTAGGGGAGGCATGATGATATCGTTGACTAGGGAAGTGACTATTTTGCCGAAGCTGGCACCGATGATTATACCGACGGCCATGTCTATCATGTTGCCTTTGATGGCGAACTCTTTGAATTCTTTTAGCATAGTGATGGGTTATGTTAGATAAATATTTTAATTGGCGTTAAACTCACTGGCGGTTTTTTCCAATCCTTTTGTCAGTAATGTAGTTAGAGCTTGTTTTGAACGCTGACTAATGTCCGGCAGTTGACGCATTTGCGCCAGATTAAATTTTGCCAGCACGTATTTTTCCGATGGTCCTTTTTGCGGTCCAATGCCCAGTCTGATGCGCAGAAAGTTAGACACGCCCAGTTGATCAATGATGGACTGTATGCCTTGATGGCCGCCGCTGGAAGAATTAATGGATATTTTCAGCCGCCCCATATTTAAATCAATATCATCATAAATCACAATGATGTTGTCTGTGGGGATTTTATAAAATTTTGCCAAAGCTTTAACTGCTTGTCCAGAATCGTTCATAAAAGTTTCCGGCAGTGCCAAGACAACTTCCTGATCAGCCAACTCGGTCTTTGTTGCCTTGGCTAATTTTTCATGTTTGTGCCATTGCTCGCCAAGATCATCGGCCAGCGACAATAAAACCAGTCGTCCGAAGTTGTGACGGGTCCGTTCGTATTGTTTGCCCGGATTTCCCAAACCGATAATTAAGTACATATTGTTGTGAGATTTTAGTTATAGCTTATAGTTATTCTGTTCTTAAGTTCTTTGGTTTCTAGGTGTGAGGTGTTAGGTAGTTTCGCCCAGAGGGCGATCGGCCTTTGGCCGAAGGTATTAGGTTCTTGATTTCAGCGGTTCTTTGGTTCTTCCGTTCTTACGTTCTTTAGTTCTTCGGTCTATCTAAATCTTCACCTTCTCAATGATCATTTTAATCGGAGTTCCAATAAAACCGAATTTGAAGCGCAACTGATTTTCAATAAAGCGGGGATAAGAGGCATGCAAATCGCCTTTGAAATTTATTTTCAAAATGAAACGTGGCGGATTAGCCTCCAACTGCTTTAATTGGTAGATGTAGGGATGATTTGTGCCCTTACCGCGCGAAGGTTTATGTTTTTTCAGAATATCCTTAAGAAATTTTTCCAAGGCTCCATCATCAATAAAGCGGTGGCGTTCCTCGTAAACTTCAGTTATTAGTTTCAGTAGCTGGGTAGTTTTATTTCGTTCGCGGGCCGACATGAAAAGCAAAGGCGCCCAGGTCAGCCAAGGGAAAAAACGCTGATAATAATCGGTAATTTCCCAGCGAGTCTGGGCGGTTTTTTCTTCCAGCAGATCCCATTTGTTGCCGACCATAATAACTGACGCACCGGAGTTAATTACTTCGTCGGCAATGTGTTTATCTTGAAAGGTTAATCTTTTATGAACTTCGGTCATCAGGACTACCACGTCTGCTTGGTGGATATTCTCGGTTGACTGGGCGACGCTAATTTTTTCAAAGACGTCAGCCCGATTGGATCGTCTTCTGATTCCGGCAGTGTCTACTAAGGTAATGGAGCGACCCGCGTAAGTTAGTAGGATGTCCTGGGAGTCACGGGTAGTATGTGGTTGGTCGTGAACAATAGTACGATCTTCATTAAGCAGGGAATTAATTAAAGAAGATTTTCCGACATTAGGCTTACCGATAATGGCGACACGAATTGTCGGTAGTTCTTTCTGCGGTCGGGCGCCGGTTTTTTCAATCAAAAAGTCCATCAGGTCACCGGTGCCGGTACCGTTGGCCGCTGACACCGGCCAGGGTTCGCCCAAGCCCAGCTGATTAAAATCGTGAACCATATCTCTAAGGGTTTTGGAGTCGGCTTTATTGGCAATCAGGATAACTTGCTTTTTACTTTTTTTCAGCCAGTTGGCCAATTCAACATCAATAGGAGATAGGCCATGTTTAGTATCAACAATCATCAGAATAAAATCGGACTGTTTTAGACCGACCAGAGCCTGTTTTAAAATGTGCTGTTCCATGGGATCTTCGGATTTGATATTCAAACCGCCACTGTCCACTAGACAAAACTGTTTACCTCGCCATTCCACAATTGCTTCTTTGCGGTCTCTGGTAGTGCCCGGGATATCTGAAACAATCGCCCTTTGTGTTGTTTCGGTTAGGCGATTAAAAAGTGTTGATTTCCCCACATTGGCTCGCCCAATAAGGATGACTTTCGGCAGATTCTTCATAGGTTTATTGTAGCATTTGTCAGGCCGACGGGCTACCTGACGGAATGTCTTATTGTTGAGGCTCTGGTTCTAGAATTTCCAGAGTGCTAGTAGTAGTGCTGGCCAGCAAATTAACAGTTTCAATAATTGGTTTATTAGCCGTTAATTGCGCGGCGTCAGTGCCAATAAGTATTAAGAAATCAATATTTTTAAGATTGCCTTGGTCGTCGGTAATATTCCACTCCTTGGCCACGGTGTAATTTAGAAGTTCCAGCGGTGGATTTTCTTTGACTTTGGTTTTAAAATAATCCTCCAGGATTTTTCTGGTTTCCGGTTTTTTTCCTTTGGTGTAATCGTAGATAATAGTATTTTGGTAATCCTGTTTATCGGCATTACCGTAACGGTCAATGCTGATACCGTATTTATTGATTTCATTTACCTGCTGTAAAGCTAGACCAGCCGTAGGCGTGCCATTTTCTAGGACAATGAAGCTACTCTCGGTCTGTATGTCGTTGTGTTTAAAAAGATTAAGCATCATTTGCTGTAATTCGGCGTAGTTACCGGTGCGAGGTTGTAAAATATAAGCTCCATCCAAGCTGGAGATACCGCCACTTAAATAACCTCCGGGCGCGTCATCCAAGGTTTGGGTGTAGATTTTACTGGTGTCTAGGTCTTTAACCAGTCTGGCCAGCTTTACTGCTTCCCACGGTTCTAAATCAGTATGGGTATACTCGGTTAAGAGATTAAACAGACTGGTAATTTTTATGGGATTGATCAAAGTATTGAAAGATGTAATTTTATCTTTTAGAGCGGTCATAATTTTTTGCTGTCTTTTGCTTCTAGCGAAATCCGAACCCTCACCATTATTGCCGTGCCGGGAGCGAGCATAGCGCAGGGCGGTTAACCCGTCCATTTTTTGAATCCCCTGTTCAAAAGAGACGGATGAGGTCTTATAGTCAGCCGTCGGGAATTGATTATCAGTAAAAGATTTTTCAACGTCCACGGTGACGCCGCCGACTTTATCAATAATTTCCACAAAACCTTTAAAATCCACAGTGGCCATGTAATGAATTTCTTGGCCAAAACTTTTACCGATTATGTCCTTAATCTTGGTAAAGGCATAGTCTACGCCCTGACCAACATTTAGAGCATAGACACTGTTGACTTTGCGGTAAGTGCCGTCGCCAAAAGGAACAATTAAATCTCTAGGTATGGAGATCATGGCCACCTCGCCGGTACTGGGTTTTACACTGGCTAAAATAATGGTGTCGGATAAATATGGACCCTCATGACCTGGGCCACCCATTCCCAGAAGCAGGAGGTTGATTCTGTCCTGATCTTCGCCCCGTAACTTATTGGCCTGACTATCAAATAGATGAGTTATTTGTCTGACCACAAAACCATTTCTGATGCCTGAAAAAAAGGAATTGGTTGAGGAGCTAAGAACGCCGGTGGCAATCCAAATCAGACCGATAGCGATGATTAATAAACAAGACAGCAGGGGAGTTTTCGGCCTGCGTCTTTTGGTGCTAATTGTCGGTCTGATCGGAGTTTGTGATGGTCTGACCTGCTCGCTGGGTAAGCTATTTAGCGGTTTTTGATTAAATGAAGTATGTTTCCAGTTATCCATTGAGATTTCCTGTCTCGTCACTTTCTAAGTGGGTCTAGTATAATTAAAAAACTTATTGGCGTCAATTCCGTGGAGATAGCTTTTAGCTGTTAGCTTATAGCTTATAGAAGAAAAAACATTTGGCCATCATCTAAAAGCTATAAGCTAACAGCTCTAAGGCTATTAGTCAGCGGTATTTGCTAAATAGCGATTTTGATGGTATACTGTTCCTATTATTGAGCATTTTTAGCATTTTTTATGGATAAAGATTTATTTCCGCAAAAAATTTTCAAGAAATCAGATCATGACCCGATTAGTTCGGCCGTCAAAAGATTTGGCGTCTTAATGTTTGAAACTATCAAGGTCATTTTGATTTCCATGGCCATCATTTTACCGATTCGTTACTTTCTGATTCAGCCTTTTATTGTTGAAGGCGCTTCTATGGAGCCGACCTTTGAATCTAACGAGTATTTGATTGTTGATGAGTTGAGTTATCGTTTTACTGAACCGACCAGAGGTGATGTGGTAGTTTTTCGCTACCAGAAAGATCCGCGCCAGTTTTTTATTAAAAGAGTTGTAGGTTTACCGGGCGACAAGATTGAAATTAATGACGGCACGGTTTATGTTAACGGTAATAGACTGGCTGAAGGATATTTGGATAAGATGCGTCTGGCTGACAGCAGTTTGCCGGAGGTAACCTTAACCGAGGATCAATATTTTCTGATGGGAGATAATCGGGCCAACAGTCTGGACTCGCGTATTTTCGGACCGGTGGACCGCAGTTATATTGTCGGCAAGGTTTGGTTTAGAACTTGGCCGTTTGATCGTTTTAGTTTTTTTACGGCGCCTCAATATTAAAGTATTAGATAATTGTTATGACTAAGAAAGATAAGGCCAAAAAAGCCTACGCCTCACTCCGAGGCATGAAAGACATTTTACCCAGCGAACAAAGATACTGGGATTTTGTTTATCAGAGGGTTTATCAATTTGCCGAGGACTATGGTTTCAAGAGAATTGAAACGCCGGTTTTGGAGGCCGCCAGTTTATTTACCAGATCAGTCGGCACCGATACTGATATTGTTTCCAAAGAAATGTATGTTTTTGTTGACCCCGGTAATGATAAAGTAGCTCTGCGACCCGAAAATACCGCCTCTATAGTTAGAGCATATATTGAACATGGGATGTTAGCCTTACCGCAACCGGTTAAATTATTCTATTTTGGCCCAATGTTTCGTCATGATCGACCACAGGCCGGCAGACAAAGACAGTTTTGGCAGTTTGGCTTTGAGGTTTTGGGAGATAATAATCCCATTGTGGACGCCAGATTGGTCGCTATGAGTTATAAGTTTTACGTTGAGTTGAATATGAATGTGCAGATTGAGATTAATAGTATTGGTTGTGCCGAATGTCGACCAAAATATTTAAGAGAGCTGACTAACTATTTGAAAAAAGTCCGTAAAGATTTAGGCGAAGAAGATAAAAAGCGGTTGGCTAAAAATCCTTTAAGAATTTTAGACTCCAAAGATAAGCAGACTCAAGACGCTTTGTCTGAAGTACCACATACTGTTGATCATCTTTGTGATGACTGTAAAAACCACTTTGTGATGGTTTTGGAATATTTGGATGAGCTGGAAGTTAGTTATAATTTGAATCCCAGAATAGTCAGAGGTTTGGATTACTATACCAAAACTGCCTGGGAAATTATGGAAACCGGTCGCGATGGTCAACAGGACGCTTTGGGTGGTGGCGGTCGCTATGATGATTTGGCTAAAGAGCTGGGCGGACGACCGACACCGGCAGTGGGTTTTGCTTGCGGTATTGAGAGGGCTATTACTAGATTTAAGAGTAATGATATTAAAGTTTTGAAATCAGCGTCGCCAGATTTGTTTGTCGCTCAATTGGGCTTGGAAGCCAGAAAGAAAAGTTTGCGTCTTTATGAAAGTCTGTTGGCTAAAGGTTATAAAGTGGCCGAAGCTTTTTCTAAGGACAGTTTGAAAGATCAATTGGAGATTGCTGATAAGTTGGCTGTTAAATATACTTTGATGATTGGTCAAAAAGAAATGGTTGATGATACTGTACTAATTCGTGACATGGAAAACGGTATTCAGGAAGTAGTAGACTTTAAAAAACTGGTGGATTATATACCTAAACTTTTAAAGAAGGATTTAGATTAAAAACAATGTCTGTTGAACAATTAATTTTAACTCCTGCCGCGTCACTCAAGCTGATTAATACCATTCAGAGTCGGCTGATTGAAATGTCCGGAATGGATCCATATCAATGGATTGAGAAGAATTCGCCAATATTCAGGCAGTTGATAGAGGAGCGGCCGGAAATACTGGACGAGTTCTCAACTGAACCGGATAAAGTTCTGGCCGATTTGCAGAAAAAGCTGGTTGGCTAGTGGTGGGAGACGGTTATTAGATTAATTAAAAGGTCCTGGTAGCCGGACCTTTTGTTGGTTTTTGACTACCGTTGACAAAATCTATAAAAAGGTGTATAATTACATATTCTTTAAAGTACCTTAATATTCGTGCGAAAACGAGGTAGTTATAGCCAAAAGGGGCTGAAAATCGGCCTTTCCTGGCTATGACTACCAACTAGGGTGGTCCGCTGGCAGTTCGGTGCCGCATGTCGCGGCCTCTTGCTTAATAGGCAAGAGAAAAACACTGACCAATGGTCAGGGAGGCTTTGTCATGACTACCATGAAGTACGCATCCGTGAGTTTGGGTTTTGTGGAGGCGGTTCTCAACAAGCTCGGAGGCATTGTCGGAGCCGAACGCTTTCTGCGCGGGGAGTTGGAGATTTCCGAGCCTGCCCGCGCTTGGCGTGAGATTGACGGGGTGATCTACTTCTCCGTCACCTCCGATGGGACGACGGGCGAGGACTGGATCAAGCGTCTGGAAGGTAAGGGCTTTCGGGTCGGAGACATCGCCAAGAGCGTGCTCCGCTCGAAGAGCTTCAAGCCGACCAACGGTGTGGTCACCGAAATCGCCGTCCTCAAGGGCATGCTCTTTGAGGACAACGCACGGGTCACCAAGAAAATCCGTGCCTTCGCCACCAACCACCAGCTGACCTCTCCCAACGCCGAGGTCTCCTGCCTCATCCGCGAGAAGTTCACGGATGAGGAGATTGAGGCCATGGGTCTCTGGGCGATCATCGCCATGCACGAGCCCATCAAGGGTTCCGACGGCCGTCCGTGCCTCCTCGATGCGTCTCGTTACGGTGATGGTCGCTGGTTGAGCGCGTACTACGGCGGCCCTGACGGTCGGTGGGGTCGTGGGGGTGGGTTCGCTTTCGCGGTGTCGCAAGTTAGCTCTCTGGGCTAAGTCCGTCTGGACTTTAGCACTTTGGGCGTAGCCCTTAGCCCTGTCCCGGTCGTCTGATCGGGATGGGGCTAATTTTTTTAAAATATAAAATAGGGTATAATTTTCGTGGCAGTAGGTGAATACGCAGGCGGCCAAGGCTTCCCGCTACCGAACCCAGTATCCATACATCGGGAATTTTCGCGACCAAGGTTTCGGATAGAATGATGTATGTAGAACCTTCAAAAATGAAGATACTTGGTGCAAGATGCTGGTGCATTAAATATGCCAAATAAAATACAACCCAGAGAGTATCCTGCTTCGATAAGCCAGTCTCGCGACTAGGCGGACGAAGCGAGGCGAGTCAATGGATGGTGATAAAGAAGGCATTTTGTACAAAAACACTTTTCCGACGGCAATCCGAACCTCCTCAATGCGAATCGTAACGATGATGGTCGCTGGTTGAACGCGTACTACGACAACCCTGACAATCAGTGGAATCGTGAGAATGGGTTCGCTTTCGCGGTGTCGCAACTCTCTTCATTTCTCTCCCGCCTATTTGTCGGGGGAGTTTTGTTTTGTAAGCTGTCCGTTCCAGCCACCCAGCATTTTGCCTATTTCATCCAGTTTTACGGCCAAGACGATGTATTTCTTATTATCTAATGATTTTGTTTCCCAGAGCATCAGTAAAAATATTTTCAAAGTATCCATTTTTTGTATAGCTCTTCTGACATAAGGAAGTTTTTCATTTTTATGTAAAAAACAGGCCGTAGTTATCGCCTCTATTGTTTCAACTAATAAAGTATCAATTTTTTGTCCCAAGGTATATCTATGAACCTTTGGCAAAATTTGGTGATATTCATGCCAAAGTAAATATGCCTCCTTTATTTTTTGGAGTAGTGGTAATAGTCGGGGGGGGGGTAGAATTAGATGTATGGGAAAAATTCAATTCGGTCATGTGTATAATGATATCATTTCTTTGGAAAACTTGCTTGAGGCCTGGAAGGAGTTTTTAAGGGGCAAACGCAATCGGTATGATGCACAGATGTTTGAGATTAATTTAATGAGAAATATCATTAACCTGCACGATGCGTTAGTCAATTTCACTTACAAACATTCAGGCTACAAAGCTTTCAAAATATCAGATCCTAGGCCTAGACAAATTCATAAAGCCAGCGTGTTGGATAGATTACTGCATCGCGCCATATATAGGCAACTATATCCATTTTTTGACCGCACTTTCATAGCTGATTCTTTTTCTTGTAGAGATAAAAAAGGTACTCATAAAGCCATAAATAGGTTTAGAAGTATGGCTTACCAAGTCAGTAAAAACAATACTAGAACAGTTTGGGTCTTAAAATGTGATATAAGGAAGTTTTTTGCTAACATTGATCACGATATATTAAAAAGTATTTTAGTTCAATATATTCCAGATTACCAGATTATGTGGCTTCTTAACACGGTAATTGATAGTTTTGAGGTTGAAAAAAATAAAGGATTACCTTTGGGCAATTTGACTTCTCAACTCCTCGTTAATGTATATATGAATAAGTTTGATCAATATGCTAAACATCAATTAAAACAAAAAAATTACATTAGATATGCGGACGATTTTGTGTTTTTGTCTGATGACAAGCAAGAGCTATTAAATATAGTTAAGCCAGTGCAAAAATTTTTAGGCGAACAACTTACCCTGCAAATTCACCCTGATAAAATATCTTTGAGTACATTGGCGAGCGGGGTGGATTATTTGGGCTACGTGCATTTCCCTAAGCATAGAATATTAAGAACTAAGACCAAGAAAAGGGCATTGCATTTTGTTAATCGCAAAAATCTGCCTTCATATTTGGGTGTTTGCCAGCATGCCAATACCTTTGACTTACAGCAAGAGTTGCTTAGAAGGGTGGACAGTTGGACTAATTTATAACTAACGTTATATAGGAACGCGTCCCCCGTCGGCCATTGGCCGATCGAGGACGCGGATGAGATGAATGAGTTTTTACTCAAATTATCTTCGTTCAGCGCGGACTGAAGGGAATCGGATTTATTCACAGTTTTTCCTTGACTTTGGTCTGTATATTTGTTATTACTATAGGTAGTTTATCATTTCCGTCAGAAGTGGAATACTGCGAATGACGGCCATTAATATCATATAATGAAAGGAAGGTGACTTTGTGTTAGAAGTTAAGAAGAAAGATAACGAGTCTTTTGAAAGTTTGTTGCGTAGATTTACCAGAAAGACCATTCAGAGCGGTAAGATCTTGCAGGCCAAAAAAGTCCGATTTCATCAAAAACCCAAAACTAAAAGAGAAACTAAGGAAAGCGCTTTGCGCCGAGAAAAGTTGTTGAAACAGCGCGAATACTTAAAACGCATTGGCAAGTTGGATGAGCTCCAAGAAAAGAAACGACGTTATAAGAATTAAATAGATGACTATTTTAGAGCGACTCACCCAAGATATAGTGGTCAGCCAGAAGGCCGGTCAGGCTGATAAGTTAATGACTTTGCGCCTGATGATGAATGCCTTAAAAAATAAAGCAAAAGATTTGAGGATTGACAGTCTTGACGATGCTCAAGCCACGGCTGTTTTGCAGAAAGAGGTTAAGAAAAGAAAAGAATCAATTTTGGCTTTTGAGCAGGCTAAACGTCAGGACTTGGTTGATAAAGAAACTGCTGAACTGGAAATTTTATTGGCTTATGTGCCGGCAGAATTGACTGATGAACAAATTGCCGAGCTGGTAACAAAAATTGTTTCCGAACAATCTTTAACAGCGCCTTATGATTTTGGCAGGTTGATGGGCGCTGTCATGAAAGAAGTGAACGGTCAAGCTGACGGTCAACGCGTTAAAGCGGCGGTGCAGGATTATATTAATAATAAGTATTAAGTATTAAGAATAAGTATTGAGAATAAGTATTAATACTTAAGACTTAACACTTAATAATTAAATAAAAGACCATGCTTATGAAAAGGGTAATCCAAGTCGCAAAAATAACAGGCTTATTTTTGTTGGCGGCCACTTTTTTTATTCCTCATAATGTCTGGGCCGCGGTTTCCATTGATTTCCCCGCCACTTTTGCTGGTTTGAGCTCTCAAGATATTAAAATCACAATCGGCAATATTGTTAAGATAATTTTGGAGTTTCTAGGTATCCTAACTGTTTTATTGATGTTGTGGGGTGGTTTTATGTGGATGACCTCAATGGGTAATGAGGAAAAAGTTGGACAGGCCAAAAAAATAATTTCGGCCGCTACAGTCGGTTTAGTCTTAGTTTTCGCCGCTTATTCAATCGCCACCTTTGTGGTCAGTAATTTGGCAAAAGCAGTATAATTAGCAAATCAAAATCCCATGCTTGTTAACAAGGGTTTAAAGAAGTTTGGCTTAGTAGCTGTTGTCACGGCTATTATAATTATTCCATTTGTCGTTTCAGCTCAAACTTCATTAGATTTCCCAAGTAGTTTTGCTGGTTTAAGCTCTCAAGATCTAAAAGTGACTATCCAGAACATCGTTCGTATTGTTCTGGGGTTTTTGGGTATTCTGGCGGTCTTACTTATTCTTTACGGTGGTTTTGTATGGATGACTTCCGGCGGTAATGCCGACAAGATTTCGCAAGCTAAAAAAATTATTATTAGTGCTGTTATCGGATTGCTATTAATTCTTACTTCATACGGCATCGCCTCCTTTATTATCAATAATTTAATCGGCGGGACATCAACCGGGGTTCCGCCTGGTGGTCCGCCGGGTCCGCCGCCACCGACAGCCATTGGCAGTGGTATTATTGAAAGTCATTATCCGGGAGTTGACGCTACCGGCATTGCCCGCAATACTAAGGTAGTCATAACTTTTAAAGAAAAAATTGACCCGGCTACCATGAACGCCGGAACCGTTACTATTAAGAATTTGGAAACAGCGCAAGAGTATCAAAATGACGTAAGCTATAACACAACTGACAATCTAACTTTTATTATTCAATTAACGACTCCTGATCTATATTACGGCTCGGCTAGCGGCGATCAAAGACATCAGATTTTATTGAAAGGCGGTGCCGGTGGTATTGCTAAGTTAGCCGGTGGAGACGCTTTACCGGCAGTTGGCTATGCCTGGAGTTTTACTGTTAGTAGTTTCTTGGATACCACAGCGCCGTATGTTGTTAGTGTCATCCCTGTCGGCTCTGGTGTTGCCCGCAATACTTTAGTGCAAATTAATTATTCTGAAGCGGTTAATCCGGCGACGGCTTCCGGTCCGGCCAGCCCGACTTTTAATATTACCCTGACTGATTCCACTGGAACAGTAGCTTCTGGTTTTTATTCTATTGGTAGCGGTTACCAAATAACCGAGTTTATTTCTGATGTTAGTTGTGGAGAAAATTCTTGCGGCGGGACTGTCTATTGTTTGAATGGGCCGGAAACTTATGAGGGTTTGGTAACCGGTGGAGTGGAGGATATGGCTGGCAACAAATTGTCGCCAGAGTATACCTGGAATTTTATCACTAATAATTTGCTGGATTTGGTACCACCACACATTATCAAGCAGGTACCGACTCATAATTCTATTGATTTTGGTATTACCGATCCGTTGGAAGTTCACTTCAGCAAGCCGATGAGTGTCAGCTCCGTTAATTCCACCAATATCGGTATCTCCGGTCCGGGCGTTGGCTATTGGCTGGACTTAATTGCCGGCAACCAGGTTAAGATTAGTCACACCCCCTTTAATCCGGTCAGCGGTTATGATGTGGCTGTTAAATCCGGTGTGACTGATATTAATCAAAATTGTTATTTCCCTTGTTCATGTAATGATCCCGGTGGTAGCTGTGGTTGTTATGATCCAGAACCCGGCTGTAGCGGTACGTCCTGCACTGCGGTGCCTGATTAAAATCTATGAGTTTTTTCAAAAAAAATAGAAATTTCAAATTTGCCTTTCTGGGTCTGGGAGTTTTTGCGCTCCTAATTCCCGGTTTGGTTTGGGCGCAGGCGTCAGTGGATTTTCCGACCACTTTTGCCGGTTTAAGTTCGCAGGATATTAAAATCACTATTCAAAATATTGTCCAGATTATTTTTGGCTTTTTAGGTATTCTGGCGGTGCTCTTGATGCTTTATGGTGGGTTTATCTGGATGACTTCCGGCGGTAACGCTGATAAGGTTTCACAAGCCAAAAAGATTATTACTAGCGCGGTTATTGGACTGTTGTTGATTTTAGCTTCTTATTCTATCGCTTTCTTTATTGTCAGAAATCTTACTAACGCAACTGGACCGAGTACACCCGGTGTTCCACCCGGACCACCACCACCAGTTACGGGAGCTCCTTGCCCTAATCCCGGTGTCGGTATAATTAAAGTTTGTCAGGTAGAATCCCCAACCTTCCCGGGTTCTAATGTGACAATTCAGGGCTGGAATTTTGGCGCTTATGTTAATCCAACAGTCAGTAAAGTTAAATTTCAACAGGGAGCTACTTCTGTGGACGCTGATTTAGTGGCTTGTCCGGCGGCCGAGTGGAACACTACCGGATCTGACTGGTGGATTGTTACGGTTAAAGTGCCTTCAGGATTGCCGGCAAATTTATATAATGTAGTTATTGAGAATAACGGCGATCAGTGTTCTATTGCCAGCTCCCAGTGCGGCTTAACTCAAGTTAATGAAGGAACAGGACCGGTTATTGACTGTATCGATCCAGAAATTGGATCTGCTGGTTTTAGCCCGGTCATTATTAAGGGCAGTAATTTCGGATCGGCAATTGATGAAGTCTCTATGGAAGGAGTAGCTGGACGTTTTGATATTACTAACGGTAGCGGTTTGAATATTAATAGTTGGGATGCATCTCAAATAAGCTTTAAGGTGCCGGATGGCGCGCCGGAAACCGCTTTGTCGGGTTTTGTCAAAGTTAAAGTCGGAGGAGTGGAGAGTAACGGTAAATATTTCACCATCCCTTGTAGCTCGGCCGGAGAATGCGCTTCTGACTGTTGCGCCAGCAGTAGTTGTCAGCCGGCAAGTTTTTGTGGTTTACCGCCGGGAACAGGTGGTCCGGTTATTTCCGGAGTTTATCCTGATAATGGGGAAGTTGGTAATTATATAACAATTTTGGGTAGCGGTTTTGGAGCGGCTCCCGGAACTTTACACTTTTATTTTGGTGCTGATGATTATCCTAACTCTTTCCCGACTGGAGCTTGTACCAGTAACTGGACAGATAATCAGATAATAATGGAAGTCCCGCAAGTTATTCCTGATGCTGACGGGGCGGCACAAATAGAAGTTGAAACAGCGGTGGCCGAGTTAAGCGGCACACACGATTTTACTATTAACGATAAAATCAGACCCGGTTTGTGTTTAGTGACCCCGGTTATGGGAGCCCCTGGTGACACCGTTGATTTAGTCGGTAATAATTTTGTCGGAGCAGGTCGGGATATTTTATTCGGAGGAGTCAGTGGTCTTAATAATGAATTTCTATCCCCAACTACCGCCCAATCAGATGTGCCAAATGTTTCACCGGCTAATGTCGGTCTAACGGTTAAAGTGGGAGACGAGTCCAGTAATTGGTTAAACTTTAATGTTTTGGGTAGTGGTACTGGCGGAGCGCGGATTGATTATATTGATCCGACAACAGGAGCTACCAATCAGTATGTTCAGATTTACGGCAGTAATTTTGGCGATAGTATTGGCGTAGTCTTTTTTGAGGATGGCGCCGGTATAGCCCACGCTTTTATTCCAAATTTTCCGGCGGCATGCGGTGATACTGGTTTTTGGACCAATAGTCATATTACTGTTAAAGTTCTAGATGACAGTATTTTGCCGGACGGTGGGGCTTATAAGGTATATGTTAAACCGACCAGCGGAACAGCTAGCAATAAAAAAGATTTTACTAAAAATGATTCATTGACCCTTAGCCCGGGTATTTGTTTGCTTAGTCCGGCTAAAGCCGAACCCGGTGATAAGATAGATATTTTTGGCGAAGCCTTTGGTTCCGGGGCCGGTCAAGTAGTTTTTCATGATGGTTTGTCGGCTACTGGCTTGGGCGTTTGGAACGATCAGCAAGTTTTGGATGCTGAAGTGCCGACCGGCGCGCAAACAGGTTTATTAACTTTGACTAATAGCGATTCTAAGAGTGGCAAATATCCTTTTGAAGTTGGAACAATTCCGCCAATCAGTGCTGTCAATTCTTGTACCTATAGTTGGCACTTTACCACCGCCAGTCTGCCTTTTGAGCTGGTAAAGGATCAACAATGTTCAGTCAAAGTACAATCACCGTCGCCATTTCCTTTTGAACAATTAGTGGCGCCGCATGATCCGGCTGATCCCGAGGAGAACGCGCCAACTGATGCCGCTATTGCCGCCAGATTTACCACCGATATTATCTTTAGTACAATTTCTAGCAACGTAACTATTCATAAATGCAACAGCGGCAATATTTGGAACCCGGCTTTTGCTTGTTCAGATATAACAGCCTCGGGTACTTTTACACCTTTGGGTAGCAGCGGCTTTTTGTGGCAATCCAGCTCGTTATTTGATACCAGCACCTGGTATGAAGTTCGTTTAAAAGTTGGCGGTGTTACTGCGGCTGATAACAGCACTTGGGCCGGGGATCCGCAATTAGGTAATGCCTGGCATTTCCATACTAGAGACGTTTCCATGCCGCAGTGTCAGGTAGATACTGTTATGGTGGAACCACCGGCGGCCACTTTGTATTTGGGTCAGGGCAGTCATCTGACAAGTTTAGCGACTGAAGGCACCTCTTGCATTATTTGTAACAGCAGTTTATTAAATTGGGGCTGGACTCCGGCAACACCTGCGGATTTTAGCTCTTTTGTCAGCGCCGGTAATCAGGCAGATTTAGTGGCCGGTAATACGCCGGTGAATAGCTCGTTAGTTAATGCCACCGAATTATCCAGCGGCTTAACCGGCAGTTCGGATATAAAGATTATTGCCGGCCAGCCGTTCGTCATTGATTACGCTCCGGGCGGCAGTTGCGAAGCGGCTTGCACCAATGTGGCTCCGACCGTCACCTTTAATATGCCGATGAACGCTGTTAGTTTAAATAACAAAGTTACTATTCATAAATGCACTATTCCGGATTGTGGTCCTGGCGCTTATGGACCGGCCTTAGCTTTGTCATCTTTTATTTATGACAGTGCTTTGCATAAGGTTACGCTCTCGCCGGCCGCTGTCTTAGCGCAAGATACCAAATACAGAATGATAGTGTCTGGCACGGTGCAGAGTGATTACAGCGACTTTTTGACTAATTTGAATTTTCCCGTTGGCACCCCAGATAGTTTTAGCTGGACTTTTAAGACAGGCACGACAGATTGTCAGCCAGATGTTGTTTGGATGTCGCCGGATGACGTTATTGCTAATGCCGGTCAAAATTTGAACTATCAGGCTTATGTGCAGGCTGCCAGCGTGCCGGGTTGCGGACCAATGCTTTTGGATCCCACAGGTTATGATTGGGCTTGGTCAGAAGTTGATGTAGCGCCGGCTGTTAATGTTGCCACCGTCACAAATGACAGCGATCCTAATCCGCCTAATTATGTTTTGCCTGCCCAGACAGTCAGCGTTGATATCGGCGTTTTGGCTGGCGATCAGGCAAATATTAAAGTCTCTTTAACAGCTCATCCGTCCGTAACAGAAGCAGTGGGTTTGCTGACCGTTAGTGACGCGACTATTGGTCCGCCGCCACCGGCTCCGGTTTTTGATTTTGTTGAGGGATTACCGCCCGATGGAGGTAACTATTGTCGCAATGCCCAAATAGCGGCAGTCTTTAGTAATCCGGTCGCTACAATGAGCTCACCACTGCTACTGGAGGTTTCTGATTCTACTGGACCAATAGCCGGTAGCAGTTATATTTTGGGCGACAAGGTAGTTTTTGCGCCGGACAGCGGAATTTTGCCGGCCAACCAGACAATTACAGTAGCGATCAATAATAAAGATCTGCAAGATGTCTATGGACAGAATTTACACATTGTGTCAGAAACTTGGGGTTTTACCACCACTGATTCTATCTGTAAAATCGGCTATGTCACTGTTGATCCACATCCTTATACATTCCGCAGTGTTACCAGTCATACTTTCCAAGCTGAAGCTCATGATAATACCGGCATTGTTATTAGCGGAGTAGATTATCAATGGCGGGCTAAGGGCAGTGACTGGATTACCGTTCCTGGTGCTTTTAATCAAACCGGTCTGGAAACAATCAGCTCCAAGAATAAGAACGGCTACGATTACGCTTATGTTGACGCTTCAGGCATTGTTATGATTGGTGTGCCACCCAGCCCTTTTGATCTTGGTAAAGGTACGGGTTATTCTAGAATTGAGATAAATATTTGTGAAAACCCCTGGCTGATTAATGCCGCCAGTACTTTACCCGGTCCTTATGTTGATGCTGATTATGATTTCTCGGTGGATTACTGTAAAGATAGTTTAGGACCAGGAACGAATGACTTGCCGAATTTGCCCAATCCGTTGAAACGAAACGGCACAGGGGATTTATTGCGTGAACATATTTTTGTGGTTGATGCTACCAAAGAAGGCGGAGATATCCCAGGCTTTGGTAATACACCTCCGAATTTTGACTCGGCCGATCTGGACCAAACAGTTAATGTCGGAGATTTGGTTTATTTGAAGTTGCAGGCTACTGATGCCGAAGGTGATCAGTTTGTGATGTTTAGGGATCCAACTTCGTCTTGGCCGGCAGGAGCTACTTTTAATCCTTATACCGGTGTAGCTTTGTGGGTTCCGAAAGAAGCCGGCAACTATAATTTAGTCTTTAAGTTAGGAGAAAACAAATCCACGCCGTTTACCAATCCGGGGGCGACTAAGTCCGTGAAGATTACTGTTAATGATACTACTGCCGGTCCGTTGCGTTCGCCCGAAGCAGCCTTTGAAACTCCAGTGGTCTCCGGTAGAACACTATACATAAATGTCGGTGATAAGGTGCATTTCACAACCAGCGCTCATGGCTACACCGACCTAGATTCTTTTGTCTGGGATTTTCAGGATCCGGGTAGTTCCAATATTATTTCCATGTTTGAGGCCGAGCATACCTTTATTGAATCCGGCGTGCATCAGGTAACCTTTAGGGTTCGCGATACCGTCAATGGTTGGTCGCAACCGGCAGTCGTGGATGTGGTGGTCAGACAGCCGGTTACTTTTGGAACAGTTATTAAAAAAGTCGCCGGTTTATTTGATCAACTGTTGGCTTTGATTGGTTTGAATAATGCCAAGGCTCAAACACCGGTTGGTACCTATGACGTGATTGTTATTAGGGTTATGAAGAATTTGGAGCATCTGGATCCTTTGTCTTGGTATAAAAAATATGCCCCCAATCCTTCGGGCAGTCCAAGTTCAATTATGGTTGACGGCTATCCGGCTATTCAGGACGGCACGACTGTCTATGTGGCCGCCGGTAATATTTCCGGCAGTACAGTCTACACTAATATTTATTTGATGAGTTATAACGAAAGCGCTGTTGATTCTACTAAGCGTTTATTCGCTCAATTGGTTGAGAAGTGGAAATTCAATCAGTCATTTACTTTGGGTGACAGTTGGATGACGGCCGCACCGGCTTTCTGCGGTACTGATGTCACGTTCAAGTGTGATGATGACAGCGCCTGTTCTGATAATACTTTGTGCAACAGTAAGCGGGCCATGATTAGACGTGATGTCCAAAGATATAATGATATTCATGCGATCGGCCGAGAGTTGGAAGAATATTCCGCCACTCATAAATTCTGCGCTAATAGTCCACTGGTACCTTGTGTTTTAAGCAGTCAGTGTCCTGACAATGGCGCTTGTGTGGCTTTTTATCCAAAATTAGGCGGCGGTACCTTTGTTAGCGGTATGAGCACCAGTAAGTGGCCGTCTTGGACACAGACTTTTGCGCCCACCCTAGGCTCCTTTAATATGCCGCTTGATCCTTATAATAGATTCGCTGACTGTACTGCCAGCGGTCCTAACTTTGATCCTGAAACTTGTTGGGACGCTGTGGCTAGAAGTTTTAGTTGTCCGGCCGATTCCTACGTTTATATTTATCAAATTCAGCAGGCTCAAGCAGTCGGTGATTCTTACCGCTTGTCTGCGCATTTAGAAACCAGACAAGGAACGCCGGCTAATTTTAACTGGCCGACAGCCAATGATAATATTGAAGTCAGTAATAGCGCAATTTGTATTGGTGGAGTGCAGGCTGGTTTTTGTGGTAATGGCGTAGTTGAGAGCGGAGAAAAATGTGATGGTGGTTTTGTGGAAGGTTGTTTTGAACAGCATCATATTGCCAATCCTAATAATCCCCAGACAGTTGGTTGTTTGCCAAACTGCGACGGCTGGTATTCTGTAGATGCTTCTAAATGTGGCGGCACCTGCGGCAATGGTGTAGTAGAGTCGCCTTACGAACAGTGTGAAGGACCTAATACGACTTATCCGTCTATGACTCCGGCCGGTTACGATTGCGCTTTGGCCGGTGATGTTAGTTGCGGTAACGATTGTCAGTTCAGTTGTACCCGAGGCACTCCATATATCGGTCAATGTGGTGACGGTCAAGTTCAGCTGCCGGAACTTTGCGATGACGGTCCGGCCAACGGAACTTATGGCAACTGCAATACCGCCTGTTCCGGTTTTGGCGCTTATTGCGGTGATGGTATTGTTAATGACGCCAGCGAACAATGCGATACTTTCCAGGGGCTATCTGGTCATTCCTGTCCGGCCGATCAGGCGTTGTTCTGTAATAGTAGCTGTCAAAGAGATTGTAGCGATGTCGGCACAGCCTCGGTTATACCGGCGGTCTGCGGCGACAGTATTTTAAATATTGCGGCTGGGGAACAGTGCGAACCTGATCTATATAAAAGTCCGGCGCCTAAAGATTCCAGTTCTATCAAACAGTACGTCTGCGGCGATACCGATACCGGCGTTAACGCTTGTAAGATAGTTGGCGGCTGGTGTGGCAATGGCTCCGCGGGGGCTCCTTCTGTGGAAATTCCTTATGAAAGTTGTGATATAGATCCTGGCAAGACCTTCTGTTTGTCCGATAAGAGTAAACTTTGTAAATCCAATAGCGATTGCCCGGCTGGTGATTCCTGCGTACCGTGCGATAACATTGAGAAGAGCTGCAGTTATTGCACGGATAATTGTCAGGCCACATTGCTGTCTTTGAATAGTTGCGGCGATGGCATCATTAATACTGGAAAAGATAGGTTGCCTAGAACAAGTACAGTTGATGACGATATAGAAAAGTGCGATGACGGTAAGCTTAATGGTTTGCCCGGTAAGTGTAATACTTTCTGCGACGGCATTACCCCGAGCGGCTTTTCCTTAACTTGTGGAAATTTTATTACAGAGTTGCCTTTAGAAATTTGTGATGAGGGAGCGCCACCGGCCGGCCATAACGGCGAGCCCGGCCACTGTAATTCAACCTGTACCGGTGATGTGCCCGCCAGTATTTGTGGCAATAGATCGGTTGATCCTGGAGAATTATGCGATGACGGCCCTTTGAACGGTCAACCAAATTACTGTAATTCAACCTGTACGGCCTGGCAGGTCGCCCAGTGTGGCAACGGTACCATAGAAGATGTTCATGCTGGAGAAGAGTGCGACTTGTGTGGATCTGGCACCTGCAGTTTTGATATCGGACCGACACATAGTTGCACGGCTGATTCAGAATGTAATGATTTAGATCATCCCGCAGCCCTGTCATATTGTGATATGGATCACACCTTATTAAATTGTGAGACTAATCCCGATCCTCTCTATTGTCCGCCGAATGCGGTCGGAGTCCGTAGGTGTATTAGATCTCGACCGGCCTTTGATTCAGTCTGTAATGGAGAAGACGCGTATTGTGATGCGGCCGGAAATGTTATTAATCCGCCGGATAGTTGTGATCCGGTTGCCTGTACGATTATTGTCGGAGCCACTCCCGGTAGCTGTGGCGACGGGCATGAAGATGCCGATGAGTTTTGCGATCATGGTTTAAATAATGGCCATAGGGGATTCTGCAATGCCACCTGTAGCGCTTTATATACTTGGTGTGGTGATGATATAACTACTAATCCTAACGATGAAAGTGTTCCTGAAACCTGTGATGACGGTTCAGGACCGACCGGTAACGGTACAACGGTTGGTGGCTGTAATGCGGCCTGTACCGCCATAATTACTCAAATTTGTGGTAACGGCACGCCGGAAGGAACAGAGCAGTGCGATGATGGGAATACTATTTCTGGTGACGGATGCAGTTCTGTTTGTACAGAAGAGAGCGCCGCCGCATATTGTGGTAATAGCGTTAAAGAAGCTGGTGAGGGTTGTGATTGGGGATGTCCTCTGACAATCGCGATCTGTTTGGAGAGCACCGGTGGGCCAAGCGATGAAGATCCTCCGTCTGACGGTGGTTTCTGTTACAAATGTCGTAACATTTGCGGTAATGGCGGTGAGCCTTGGCCGCTGGCTTCAGCGCCTAATTTGGATCCCGCTTGGGGAGAATGGTGTGATGATGGTTGGGCGATAAACGGCACTGCTATTGGCGCTTGTAATGCTTATTGTAACGGTTATGTTAATTCAATTTGCGGCAATGGCACCATTGAATCGGCTGGTCATGATGGTATTTTGGGTAACGGTGATGATGAGCTATGTGACGGCGATCCAGACCGCACTGTCGCCTGCACGGTTAATAAAGTGACAACCGGAATTAGTCAGACTTATGATGGTACTAAAATTCAAATTTGCGATGACGCCGCTGATACGCAAACCTGTCAGTGGTCAGCCGGAATTTGTGATTCGGCGGATGAATGTGGTGATCATGTCAAAAATGGTACAGAAGTTTGCGACTCGCCTGATTTTGGCGGAGACAGCTGTGAGGCGCGCGGTTTTGCTGGCGGCAACTTAACTTGTAGCGCGGGGTGTAATCAGATTTCCACGGGTTCGTGCGTTACTTCTGTTTGTGGTGATGGGACTGTACAATCACCAGCTGAAGAATGTGAACCATTAATTAATCCGCCTCAAACACAGGCTTGTACTACAGCAAGTAGCTATCCAGGAACACAGACGCGAACATGTAATGCTGTTGGTAATCCAAATCAGTGTAAGTGGAGTACTTGGACGGCATGTTCTTCCACATTGTCCTGCAACGATGGAGTTTTAACGAGCCCGCCAGAAGTGTGTGATACGCCAGGCGAAATTCTTGGAGAAATCGCTTGCGCTTCCGGCGTTATATATCAGTCTTGTAGTAACGACTGCAAGTCAAAAGTCAACAGCACTTGCCAACCCTTTGGTTTACGGATTATGAGTCGTAGTGCTGATGTCGTGTATATTAATAATCACTTGTCGTTGCATAATGCATGTATCGAATTTGGCCCTGATGGCGATTCTGGTTGGTTAGATCCAGATGGAGTTTTATACCCTGATACTCAAGTTGAGGATCCGTCTGTTGGAAATGTTTGCCCCGTTGGAAGTTTTACGGCTTCGCCCCAGACTTTTGCCTCAACTTATTATGATGTTAACCTTGAATATGAGGGCCCAACTCTTTATCGCGCAGCAGTTAAACAAAATGGAACAGGACCAAGGCCAGCTATTGAAATTATAGATACGTCAACTTTTGTGCCGTCATCTTCAAATATTGTTTTGGATAGTTTTGATATCTCCCCTGACAATATCGGTCTGGCTGTTGATGCTTCGAAGGCATATATTGGCTGGTGGAAACAAGCGGCGTCAGTTGGAAATCGTCGTTATAACATTGCGCGTGTTGATCGTTTTTCACTTGCAGTTGAAGCGACTCAAGAATATGGATTTACAGGAGTACTAGGTGAAGACTGTAGTGACCTTCAAGAAAGTGGTAGTAATTTATATTCAGTATGCATGGATGCCTTAACAAATTATTTAACTGTCAGGATATTTGATAAGAATAGTCTTACTCTAATCAATACTTTATCTTCAACTAGTGCGCAGGTTACAAAGATAGCTTCAGCTATGGATTATGGTTTGGGACGTCTATATTTTGTTTCTAGTATGTTTGTTGGTGGTTTACGATTCGGATATCTTGATTTGTCATCAAATACATTTACGATTGGTGCTACAATGTCTGTTGGTAGCGCTTATCATAAACCATCGATTGTGCTAAATTCTTCCTTTATCTATGTTGATTTTAGCACCTCCAATGCCACAGTAGTAATAAATAGACTCTATATGTTCCAAAAGAGTAATCTTGCGCTAATCACAGACATAGCCGGTCCTTCGCATTTTAGGACAGCTGGTCTAGATGTCTCTGATAGTCTATTAGTTATGGCCGTTTCTGGTCCCACAACGGCTACCAAGAATCAAGTAGCTTTATATAATCCAAATGATTTATCGTCTGTCGACTTGGCGAATAATATTAGTGTGGGTAGGAATTCTCTGACCGCTCAAATTATTTCAGACTCGGAGATTGTTATGTCCAGTGTAAATTCTGGGACAGGGTATATTGATAAGGTTTCTTTTTCAACTCAGCCAGAAGTCCCTTTTACGTCTTATTCTAATGTAAGTAATCGAGGAGTTGGTACTTTTGTTGACTCGTGGGAGACGGTAGGTCATAATGCGGTGGCGATTAAGATGTGGAACAGCTCGGAGACAGATTTTCAGGCCGTTTATACCTCAAAGATGGCATATTTAAATAGTAAGCCGGATTTGTTCCCGACAATGAATAGCGCGCAGTTTCCCAATAAGTGGAAGTGCTATAGTGACTCTGGGATGCCGCCATCTCAGGCGAGTCGCCCATGGTATGATAAAGATTATATAAATGTCGCCTCGTTAGCGGAGTTGGTTAAATGGACTACTCCCCAGCAAGTTTCAGGGTGCAATTTAGGTGTAGCCACTCCGTTATTCACAGTTAATACTGATAAGACATGTTTCTATCGAAGACCGGACGCTATAAGTGTTATGTACTGTCGTTTGGATTACATAAACTTTTAATTTTTTATTTAAATTTCTTTATATGTTCGAAGACGTCAAAAAAGATGATCAAAATATAACTGGCGGACAGCCACCGACTGATGATATGTTTGGTGATGTTGATCCGGTAAAGGATAAAGCCAGGCCAATGGTTGGTCCGTCGGCTCTGGAAGGCGGGAAATTACGGCCTTTGGGTCAGGTTGCCTCTGATCAACTAGCTGCCAATCCGCCGGCTAACGCCGAGTCTGCTAGTTTAGCCGCTGGCGGTCGGCCAATCGGTCCGTCACAACCTTTGCAGGATTTGCGTGAAGTTAATAATTGGGAGAAGGAATCAAAGGGTAATTTTTTGAGAAAAGCCTTATCAGTTTTGGTGGTAATTGTGGTAATAATAGCTGTAGCTTTGGGAGGCTGGTATGGCTATACTTTGGTGGTTGTGCCAATTATGAATCAGACGAATCAGAATGCCAATACCAATCAGCCGAATACTAACCTTAACGTTAATACTAATCTAAATAGTAATCAGACTGGTGTCGCTCCGGTGGCGCCGGCGATTATTGATCAAGACGCTGATGGTCTGACAGATATTGAGGAATCCACTTTAGGTAGTGATCCTAAGAATCCGGATTCTGACAGGGACGGGCTAAATGATTATGAAGAAGTGAAGATTTATAAGACCGATCCCTTAAATCCGGATACAGATAATGATGGTTTAAATGACCGCGAGGAAGTTTTTGTCTGGAAGACTGATGCCAATAAAGCGGATACTGACGGTGACAGCTTTTTGGACGGCGAAGAAGTAGCTAATGGTTATAATCCCAACGGGCCGGGTAAATTATTACCGGAGGTTGTTCAATAAGATATAAGTAAATAAAATTTCTCCTAATGTTTGATTCAAATAAAGAGCAGACACAACCGGATTTATCAGCGGCCAATACTGAAATACAGCAACTGAACGGTCGGAAAGTCGTTAAGTTTTCTATTAACGATGAAGATTTACATGTTATGCCAGGTCAGTATTTGCCGGCTGAACACGCCCGTGTAAAATCGGCTAATCCCAACAGAAAGTTTTTTATTTTAATTGGCGGTTTAGCGCTGTTTTTAGCGGCGGTCATTGGCGGTTTGCTTATTTATCTTAAAGCCCAAGTTCCTGCTCCGACCCTAGAAGTAAATCTAAATACCAATAGACCGGAATCCAATTTTAATGAAAATGCAAATTCCAATACTAATCCGACGACAGCGCAGGCACGCGATTTGCAACGTTTAGCGGATATTAATAGTTTGCGAACAGCTACGGGTTTATATTTTGATAATCAGGGCGTTTATCCGCAAGTTTTATCCGGTATACCTATCGCCTACTTAAGCGAGGAGCCTAAGGATCCACTAAGCGGACAACGCTACTCTTATCAATTGGCTTCCGGCGGTCAGTCATATATATTAAGTTTTGTTCTAGAGTCCCAGGTACCTTTTGAAAATACAGTGTTAGAACCCGGCTTGCATCAAATCGGACCACAAGGATTGGTGGAGACCGGAGTCAATCAAAATGTTAATACCAATAGCAATGTTAATGGTAACGTAAATTCTACGCCGCCGGTGACCGATCTTAATGTGGATAGCGATCAGGATAAATTAACAACAGCTGAAGAAACAAGTTTTCAAACTGATAAAAATAATAAAGACACGGACGGTGACGGGTTTTCAGACGGTGAAGAGGTTTTAAATCTCTATAGCCCGATTGGCGCCAACAAAGCTTTTCTTAATGTTTCCGGCTTGGTCGCTTCTTATGAGAACAAGGAAACCGGTTATGTAGTTTGGACACCACAGGACTGGATTTTTAGAGGTTTGGATATCGGTAATCGTGAAGTAATTTTTAATTCACCGAACGGCGATTCTGTGACAATTAATTCCGAACCTAATGACCAACAGTTAAGCATAGAGCAGTGGTATAGCGCCAGAAATCCGGGAGTTAACCTGTCCACTTTGAGAACACAACAGGTTGGAGGTTATAAAGCTTTAAGATCACAGGACGGTCTGACGGTTTGGCTGACGAATGGTCAGCAGATTTTTACCATCGCCTACCAGAAAGGCAATAATGGAGCCATTAATTATCCGACTGTTTTGGAACTGATGCTTAAGACTTTTAATTTTGGAGTTTAATGTCCATTTATCTACTGCCGACCGGTTCAGAAGTCAAAGATTGGAGCTGGGTGAAAAAATTAGAAAAAATTATTAGTAAAAAATTTCACTTACGCCAAAGTATTTCCTTAGCTTTTGTGGCTACCAAAGAAATTAAGAAGCTAAATAGCAGATATAGACATAAAAATAAAATTACCGACGTTTTATCATTCAATTTGGATGATGAGTTAAATAAAACAGGAGCCGGCAGTGATCAAATATTGGGCGAGGTAATCATTTGCTGGCCGGTCCTGAAGAAACAAGCCAAACAAAAAGGCCAGAGCTTAACCAAGGAATTACAATTACTGCTCGTTCATGGCACCCTACATTTATTAGGTTATGATCATGAGCTGGCCACGGAGGCGAAAGTCATGGAAAGCCTGGAAGAGCGAATTTTAGCTAAACTTTAAGGTTGTCTAAAAGGCGTAATTTGATTATAATAAGGCAGATATAGCAAAAAGGAATTATGAAAAATAAGGATATTATTACAGGGATTGATATTGGCACAAGTGCTATTCGTATTGTGGTCGGTCAACGAGACGGTTCCGGCTCTTTACAGATCATTGGTGCGGCCGAAGCGCCTTCACAGGGCGTGTCCAAAGGTAATATCACTGATTTAGAGGAAGTCGTCTCGGCAGTTTCTGAAGCTCTGGAAAGGGCGGAAAGAATGGCCGGCGCACCCATTGAGCGGGCAGTCATCGGGATTAATGGTGTCCATATTAAAGTCATAGAGAAACAGGGAGTGGTGGCGGTTTCGCGTCCTAATAGAGAAGTGGAAATTTCGGATACCGAGAGAGCTATTGAAGCCGCCCAAGCTTCAGCCGCGCCGCCCAATTATGAAATCCTTCATGTTTTGCCTTTGTATTATACTTTGGATAATCAGGAACAGATTAAGGATCCGATTGGTATGACCGGTATCCGTTTGGAAGTTACCGCTCAAATTATTATGGGTCTGTCCAGTCAAGTTAAACTATTATCAAAATGCGTTTACCGCACCGGTGTTGATGTGGAAGGCTTTGTTTTTTCAATTTTAGGCAATGCCTCGGCGGTTCTGGATAAAAAAAAGAAAGAGATAGGGGTGGTGGTAATAAATATTGGTGCCTCTACCACCTCGATGGTTGTTTTTGAAGATAATGAAATTATTTTTGCCTCGGTGATTCCGGTTGGCGCTGATCATATCACCCAAGATTTAGCCGTCGGTTTAAGGACTGAAATGGATGTGGCCGAAGGTGTAAAAATAGAATTTGGTTCGGCCGATTCCACCAAGGTCTCCAAGCGCGATGAAATTGATCTAAGTACTTTTTCCGACGTTGAGCAACCCAGAACTATGGTTTCAACTAAGCACGTGGCCGAGATTATTGAGGCTCGTTTGGAAGAGATTTTTGAGTTGATTGATCAGGAATTAAAGAAAGTGGATTTGAGTGCTGCTTTGCCGGGCGGAGCTATTCTGACCGGCGGCGGGGCGAAGATGAATGGTATTGTGGAAGTGGCTAAGAAGAAGCTAAAAATTCCGGTATCAATTGGTAAGCCGCAATTGGCTGTCAGTCATATTGATAAATTAGATGACCCGCAATTCACCACAGCTTTAGGCCTGGTTTGTTATGCTATGAGCGGTCCAAGGAAAACTACTCTGGTGCCAAACTTTTCTTCAGTTAAGTTGGCGACAGACAGAATGGCTCGTTGGTTTAAAGAATTATTACCATGATAGGTTTAAAAAGAGTTTTGGCATATTTTATTATTCTGTTAATTGTCGCAGTAATTTTTTGGGGCGTTTATTCTAAGCTTAGTAAATCTACAATTCTTGACAATACCAGACAGATGGAGGAGTTGGGCTTAACTGACATGGGTAATGAGTTTATTATCATTGAACGTCCCAGCAAAATAAATCAGTTTATTTCCTCGCCTTTGGCAGTTAAGCTTAAATTAACTAATACTAGCGGTGTCAATATCTATTTGAAGGACGCCGGTGGTAATGAAGTGGCTAAGCAAGCCATTGAAGTTAATCCAAATAACTTGAGTTATGTGGTAAATTTGCAATTTTCAACTGCGCCAGGAGACGGTTTTTTGGAGATCGTGCCTTTAGAGACTGATAAAGCCGGTGTCAGGCTACCTGTCCGTTTTGGTAATTAGCTTTATTTTTTTGGGGATTTCTGTATAATTAGCAATATCATAAATATCAATTGTCATGTCTAAGAAAAAAGCAGTAGAAGTTAAACCACCGGTTGAAAATCTAGCCAAGATAAAGGTGGTTGGCGTTGGCGGTTCTGGAGGTTCTGCTCTGAATCGTATGGTTAATTCTAAAGTCAATGGTATTGAGTTTATTGCCATAAATACCGATGCCCAAGCTCTAAATCAGTCCGGTGCTCATCGTAAATTACAAATTGGACGGGAAACAACCAGAGGGTTGGGTGCTGGCATGGATCCCGATTTAGGTGCTAAAGCTGCTGAAGAGAGCGAGGCTGAAATAGCCAAACACTTGGAGGGCGCCGACATGGTCTTTTTAACTTGTGGTCTGGGCGGCGGAACAGGAACCGGCGGTATTCCTTACATTGCCGAGTTGGCCCGTGAGGCCGGCGCTTTAACCGTGGCCGTTGTCACCAAGCCCTTTTCTTTTGAAGGTTTGAGGAGAAAAGAGATAGCCGAGGCGGGTTTAGATCAATTGATGGATAGGGTTGATACTATCATTACCATTCCGAATGACAGACTGTTGCAGATTATAGATAAGAAAACTCCGCTATTGGAAGCTTTCAGTATTGTTGATGAAGTTCTAAAACAAGGTGTGTTAGGTATCTCGGAAATTATTACGGTTCCTGGTTTGGTCAATGTAGACTTTGCTGATGTTAAAGCTATTATGGGCAACGCCGGCTCGGCCTTAATGGGTATTGGACAAGCAGCCGGCGAAAATCGGGCGATTGAAGCGGCCAAGGCGGCTATTGATAGTCCTTTGCTGGAAGTTTCCATTGAAGGCGCTAAAGGTATTTTGTTTACTATCGCCGGTGGTTCGGATTTATCTATGCATGAGGTTCAAGAAGCGGCCGAAGTTATTACTGCCAGCGCGGATCCGTCTGCTAAGATAATTTTCGGGACAATTATTGATGACAGTTTGGGTGATAGTATTAAGATCACAGTTATCGCAACTGGTTTTAAAAATATGCGTGAGCTGAAGGAAGTTGAAGACCGCAGTTACCATGTCCAGCCGCCGACCGGGTTACCGGAGATGGGCGAACAACGCAGAATTTTTACTAAACCGCGGGTGGAAAAAAGGGAAGAGGCTGAAGAGGAGGAGAGTGAATTAGACATCCCGACTTTTTTGAGGAATAAGATGAAGAAGAAGTAGCTAATAGTGTAGAAGCGGGAAATGGGAAGAGTGGAAGCGGTAAACGTATGCCCACTTCACAAATCCCATATCCCAATTACCAACAATGAATTGTCCAGTTTGTAATCATCCTGATACTAAAGTTATTGATTCCCGCGTTGTTTCTGACAAGACGGGAATTAGACGAAGAAGAGAGTGCATAAAGTGCTCTTTTCGTTTTTCTACCATTGAAGAGGCTGAATTAATGGATATGTTGGTGGTCAAGAGAGACGGTAGACGCCAGCCGTATAGCCGCGAGAAATTATCCCAGGGTTTGCGTCAGGCTTTGGGCAAGCGTTCATATACCGAAGATAAATTTTATAATTTAATTCATAAAATTGAGCGGGATATTCAGAAAACCAGAAAGAGTGAATTGACCAGCAAAGAGATTGGGGAAATCGTTATGAAGAGGTTACAGCCGTTTGATCAAATTGGCTATATCAGATTTGCTTCTGTTTATCGCCAGTTTAAAGATGCGGCGACTTTTCAAAAAGAGCTAAATCAGATACTAAAAAAAAGAAAACGGAAGTGAGATAGTAAACCTCGATTTGTTACGGTTCCTTATCAGAAGGTAAGGAGTTTTTTGTTGCTCTAGAAATAATTTGGGTGAATAATCAGTTTGGCTAATTGTCAATTAATATGGTCTATACTATAATAGTTAAGTATGGATGACTTAAAAGAAATTAAGCATTTACTAGAAAAAAATCAGCAGGATCTTAAGGTTCTCAAGGAAGAGGTTCATAAGGTCTATAAACAGCTGGTTTGGAATCGAGTAGCGTCAATTTTGAAGATATTACTTATTGTCGTGCCACTGATACTTGGTGCCATCTATCTGATGCCCCTTTTTAGTCAGCTATTAGGCGGTTATAGAGAATTGTTGGGCATTCTTAATACTGGTCCGAACACCAGTAGTTACGACCAGCCTGCTGTGTCAAACGTTAATTCTGATCAGTCGGAACAATTCCAAGAATTAATAAATAAATTCCAGAGTCGTTAAACATATGAAATTTGATAAAAAAATATTAGCAGTAGTGCTAATCTCCATAGTTGGAGGTTTTTTAGGCTCTTTTCTGTATATTAATTATGGTCAGAGTTTAATCTTAACTTCTGGCGGTAATCAGAATAAAGATAATACAGTTTCTTATTT
>CAYTUI010000013.1:0-35347 GCA_964441335.1 uncultured Gammaproteobacteria bacterium | reverse complement strand
GTTTTCATATACCCACAGCCTACTAGAGAAGTGCAATATGTGTGTGCACATTACCCATCGCTATTGACAAGAATGATGAATTATGCTATTATTATAGCACGCTAAAACAGCGTCTATTCGCAAGACATGGCCATGGCCGACTTAAAGCCAAACAGCTTCGGTAGGTCACTGACTGCAAGTAGCGGACCACCAGGTCCAAAAATTTTCTTTCACGGGGGGGACAACTAGAAACAACTAGGAGTGCCCGTGATGAAAACGCACAAGATCGTTGAGAAGGCAGTGAGGTTCCGTCTCTGTTTGCGCGGTGAGCAATTCATCGTCGACGCCGACACTTACGACGAACTACTGGGAGGCCTATCCCAAATGTTCCCGGCAGTGTCACCGAGCGAGTTCCAAATCGCTTGGAACGGAGACTGGGTTAACCTGGCACAGTGGGGCAACCAACTGGGCCTGCGATACCCATATCGTGCTGCTTGATCAACAAGATCACCAAGACCGCCGCGGCGCAAGCTACGGCAGTTCTTCTTTTTAGAATATCATGTATTATTTTACGACGCACAATCATCAACTCGTAATTATAGAGAGTCAAAGTTATCACTAAGGGCCTGTACAGATCCTAAACCACGCTCAACAGCTAAAAATACCCTATAGTAGTTTAGATCAAATTTTGTTAATAGCATAAGTTGAGCATTATTACTAAGAGATAACTCATATAGTAGAAATTAAATCCGAATGAATATTTATTCAGGGTAGCGATATATACCTTAAAGGCCTAAAATGCCTCAAATTGACGAGATAGACTCAATTATTGTAGAAGATAGCCAAAAACAATAAAAACGCGGTAATTTGACCATGATTATATATATGATATAATGGAGTATAATATCCAAAACGCTCTATTAAGTTATACACAACCGAAATTTCAATGAGCAAACCAACTAAGACACAACGGATAGCCGCACTCCTCCATGACAGCTTTGAAAATATCGTAATTGATTTATATAATGCTAAATTATTATCCTCTATCGAAATAGCCGACTATATTTTGAAGGCCACAATGATTCATATATCTCCCCGAACAGTTCAAAGGTACATAAAATTACATGGACTCCCCCGCTCTCGAAGTGAATCATATATACTAGCCATCAAAAAAGGGAGGAAAAGTTATGATCACTTAAGAAAACCAATAACATCCTCTGAATTAAGAAAAGGGATCAGCTTGAAGAAGCGATATCAGGTTTTTCGACGCGACAAATTCAAATGCCTTATATGTGGCAAATCTGCCAGCGATGGTGAGATTTTAGTTGTTGATCATATAATTTCAGTCGTTAAAGGCGGTGACAACTCTCTTGGAAATCTGCGAGTACTATGCCGTTCCTGTAATCATGGGAAGATGTTGGTTGAAGAAAGATATGAATAGAAATGAATTACAAACTAACCTCACAGAGTGTTCACTTCCAATGAAGGATAATTTTCTGACTTTTTTACTAAGTAACAATTATTCCTTAGAGACTCTGGAAAATTACCAGAGAGATTTGCAGACTTTTGAAAATTTTCTAAACTATAGAAAAATTCTCTTTAACAATATAAAAAAAACAACCATTGAAGATTACAAAGCTTACCTCTACTCCCCTATTCGTCGAACAGCAGGTGGAAAAAAAGCTGAAATTAAACTTTCTGCCTATTCATTAAATAGAATGCTTTCATCTCTGAGAAATTATCTTAAATTTATTAACGACATGGACGTGAAGACTCCTGTATCCCCGGATGCTATAAAACTGACTCGCACGGACAAAATGCATCCTCGCGTCGCAGAACTTTCACAATTAATTTCGCTTATTGAGGCACCCGAAAAAATGGAAAAAAATAAACTCTGCGGCTTAAGAAATCGAGCTATGCTAGAAACTTTATTCGCCACTGGTATGCGTATATCAGAGCTACTTGGCCTAAAAAAAGAGCAGGTGGATTATGATGGAAAAAAAATTTTTATTAAAGGTAAGGGAAAAAAGGAGAGATTCGTATATTTGACAGATCGATCAATAAGACAACTAAAACTATATTTAAACCTAAGGCAAGATAATTTACAATATTTATTTGTCCCACTAAGAGGCAGAAACGCCGGTGCGGACAACAAAAGTATTTCTACTAATTACCTTCAGGCCAAGATAAAGAATTATAGAGAGAAGCTAGGAATTAATGTTCCCACGAGCGCACACAGTTTAAGACACGGTTTTGCCACCTATTTAGCCGAGTCAGGCGCTAATCCTGCGGCAATCCAAATTCTTCTGGGTCATGAATCGCTAGATACTACAACGCGCTATGTTCACGCTTCAGATAAGTATGCGGAAAAAACGCATCATAAATTTCACCCCTTAAAATAGATTGACAAATTATTATTTCAATGATATTTTCCCCTACTTCCATCCGCTGACAAAGACCATGCTGGGGTCGGACGCAGGAATAACCTCGGCTCTTTCCAGGTGGGAAGACGAGTCAGCGGATGGCTTAAATTTGCGTTCTAGATTCACAACCAACCACAGCGATTAAGGAGGACGCATGTCGACTAGTGGACTGTCACCAGTTACTTCACCTGTTGAAGAGACCGAGCTCGAGAAACGTGCAAACATCGACAAAGTCGCCGGCAGATTGCATCGGCTGTCGCTCGGCGAGTACTGGCTACACCCTCTCAATGAAGGTGAGCACTATGATCTATGCCGAGATGTCGAGACTTTGATGCTTCAGATCATGGAGTCTGCCCTACTCCATTGCCGCGGAAACGAATCCGCGGCCGCTCAACTTCTCGGTATGAGCCGCGACAAGCTGCGCTATCGTCTTAAGAAACTGCGCTCAAAGGCGGCTTCAACCCTGAAGTAATCTAGTTGGCCTGCTCGGCCAAAAAACGAAATTCACCCCGTGCAACATGCGCGGGGTGAACTTTTTATACTAATACAATCTATCTAAGCTAATCGTATAAAAAACACCATTAATTAAATCTATAACAATATTAATAACAAAAACATTTCCACCTTGCACCTCCATTATCATCCCCATCAGCACAGTGTTTTTGGCCGGCACCGACCAAACCGCTCTCACAATCCGAGCTTGTTTTCCAGGCCTCCGCGGCCCAATTATTATAACCACGACTCGTAACACCTTGGTTGCTACAAAATTTACCAACAGAACGGCAGTAATCAGCGCAACCATAATATTCATCCAGACTAATACATTTGCTCCAGCTACCAATAACAGAGCCGTCATCAGTTGTGGAATTTAGCTCGGCATAGTTCTCAGGAAAATAAATATCGACGTTGGAATTCGGCGTTTCTATATCTTTAGGCCTTCTTTCAAGCATGTCTATATTTGAATCAGTTCCTTTCACATTCTCGGGTAGTGAATCGGGCAGATCATAAATAACCTGTTCTTTTTGCAGGCTGGTCTCACCCAAATAAAAAACTACAAAACCACCTATTAATAGCAAGCTGGCCAACGATATTATATATTTCATGATAATTACTCGTTATCTTTTTTGTCAGGGAAAACCGGTTCCTCCTCTATTTCCAATTTCGGCTCATTGACCTTTCTGACCACTCTGAAGGCTAGAAAACCAATTACAATCACCACCAGCCCAATTGTCAGCCACACAATCCATTGGTTCTGTTCAGTCCAGCGACTATCTACTTCATCGCAAGCGTCACCCAAACCATCCCTATCGGTATCTTCCTGTTGATAATTAGATTTGTAGCGGCAATTATCAAGGGAGTTGGCAATATGATCACTGTCATCATCCTCGCAGGCGTCCCCTACTCCATCATTATTGGCGTCAGCCTGATCAGCATTAGCATACTCTGAACAATTATCACGCGGGGATTCCACCCCGTCATTATCATCATCGCCGCAGATATCCCCAATGCCATCATTATTAGTATCCTGCTGACTGGCGTTTTTCAAAGTCTTACAGTTATCGCAGGCGTCCCCTACTCCATCACCATCGGTATCAAGCTGATCCGAGTTCACTACATCGACGCAAGTATCCTTGCTATTTACTATTTCATCATCATCATTATCAAGCACATCCGCCTCGCAAGTATCCCCAATACCATTAGCATTCTCATCTCGTTGATCGGGATTACTTTTATCCGGACAGCTATCACAAGCGTCACCAATATTATCCTTATCCTTATCCACCTGATCTGCGTTGCTGACATTACGACAGTTGTCAATATCTTGCAGTACACCGTCTTTATCATAATCATTTTCACAAGCATCCCCCACTCCATTATTATTTAGATCTTCCTGATTATAATTTTTAATTGCCGGGCAATTGTCGCGACCGTTAACAATGCCATCTGAATCGTCATCATCACAAACATCTCCTCTACCGTCCAGATCCGAATCTCGTTGATCAGAATTCCACATATACACGCAATTATCTGACGTGTTACCCACTCCATCATTATCGGAGTCTATCTGGTTTACATTACTAACAGTGGGCGAATTATCACAAGCATCCCCCACTCCGTCATTATCGGAGTCTATCTGGTTATTGGATATAAACTGACAATTATCAACATTAAGACCGTAGCCATCCTTATCAATATCATTATTAAACAGCGGATTTAATTGCTGTACGCCTAATATCGCTGTGGGTGTGTTGATAGTTGAAACTAATTTATCTTTGCCCGGCCAATTTGCATTCTGGCTTAAAATCAACGGGTTACCATAATATATGGCGTAGCTTCGCTCCGGCTCGGCATAAAACATAATTTTGCTTTGCGCATCTCCCAAAATATTCAAACCGGATATTTGTAACATATTATTGTGCCAAAATGTAAATTTCAAATATCTGGTCTCAAATTCCGCCAAATTTTTTAAGGCACTCATTACTTCTCCCTTAACACCAACAACATTAAAATTTTGTCCATCACTACTTGCAGCTATCTGCAACTGCACTTGACTGCTATCCAGTCCTTCAATCACTATACTTTTAATTAATGCCCGCTGCTTCAAATCGACGACAATGCTGGTGACTCCATTATCCTTCTGGATATCCGGTTCAAAATAAGTTGTGTTGTCTCCATCCAATAAATTATACGGCGCAAAATTTTGACCTCGATAATCAGCGCGAACCGATGAAACCGAGATGATTTGAGCTTTGTTTGACAAAATAATATTGGAATTGTTTACAACCGTCTGCGCAACATCAAACATACCCCGATCATCAAATATTCTAACATCAGCCAAGTTAGAGTGGTTAAAAATATCATCATCAACATTAATCCAATTGGGGCCACTTTGCTGCCAACCGATGTCTTTTCGATATTGGAACTGGTCCGGCCCGAGTGATGGAATTGGGCTAACTGCCCCGACTGATAGAGTAATAAATAATGACAGCGTTATAAACAAAGTTCCCCAATAAAAATATTTTTTCATATTAGACATTTAATTCAAATGAACCCCCGGCTTTAACAAAACTATAGAGGTATTTTTTAACCGCTTCCAAATCCCGCGCATTGAGCTGTGACCGAAAATTTTTGCTGTAATGCTGATAAGTCTCCTCCAATTCACCGGGTTCAAAATTATTGCGCTTAAACTTCGTCTGAACAGCATAAATAATTTTAACTACATTCTTATTTACCACTTTAAATCTGCTACCATCTTTTAAAGTAAAGACGACGCTGTTATAACCATGATCGCTCATTTCCTCTATCATACGGGTAACATCCTCAATATCCTCCTTCTGAATGATAAATGCTAAAATCTTTTCCTTATTTTTTGTGTAAAGGTAAGACGCAAAAATAAGGGCAATTCCCAAAATAATAAAGGCGATGATTCGATAAATAGCATCAAAGCCAGTTAAATCATAAATCACTATCTTCAGAATAGATATAAAGAACAATATCAAAGCTAATAACCGTATTGCTCTAAACTTCTTTACAATCCCGACGATAACCAAAAGTATAGCGTATAATAGCCAGAAGGTGGAAATAAAGATTTGCGCCTTCTGATTTAACAAGCGACGCCCACTTGAATAATTTCTATAGTCAGAAATATACTGCTGATAATCTGCATAGCCAGACCTGGTGGGTATCAAGCCGCTCACTCGTTGAGTAAAATACAAATAAATCTCGTTAGAAACTAAGTAAACCGTACCAAGACTTGCAAGAATTACCAAAATGGTAACAAACTTTCTTTCTCCCTTATCAATTTCGGCTTTATAATGCTTATACAAATAAGCACCGACGTATATCATGATAATGACAAACAGTCCGATTAGAAACCTGGCGTTAAAAAACTTAAGATCATAATCATTACTGGACTGAATAATGTCCACAAACCACAAACGTAAAACAGCTAATAAACCAACGATTAATGCATAAACCCTTGTTCCATATTGGCGCAAATGTAGACCAATCCACAGCATGGCAATAAACTGCATTGTCCAAGCAATCGTAATCCAACCCGCTTCTAACTGTAAAGCAATCGCCAAGGCAACAAAGGCTGCACAAACCCCAGTCAAGCTGTAGGTCAGATACTTATCCTCCCGATTGCGACTTAAAGAATAGTAAGCTAAAAGCAAATATAGTAAAGCAAAAACTATGGAGATTAAACCTAAATAATTGTCATAGTTGTACTTATAAAATAATGCATAAACCTGACCCATCATTATTAGAGGGTTAAAAATCAAAATCAATAAATCCTCTGTAGAAGTCTTCTCCAACTTTGACAGGTTGTAAATAATTGCTAGTGAAACAAACAAAGCAAAGAAAATTAAAATATATGACAAAGCTATGGGGAAACTTAAATGTGACAAGCTGACCGAACTATAAAGTAAGGTAACCACCAAGGCTATAGCATTTAAAACTCTCCACCGCTGGAAGTAAGCAAAAAATAGCACTCCAATATTTAATAATAGAACGTAAATTAACATTCTATTATAGTTCGGTATATCAAAACCAATCAACCAGGGTGTCAGATATCCGCCAATCAGACCAAAGGTTGCGATGACCTTCGTCTTGTACCTGATCGAAAACCAGCCGCACGTCATAGTAACTAAGGACATTAAAACCAATCCGATTCCAAAAGGAATAATTCTATCAGAATTGCAGGCCGTAAAAAATGAAAAATAAAGCAAGCCTAAACCACCGCCTGTAAATTCCCGTGACCATTGCGGATAGCGTGTATTAAAAAATTCACCAAATCCCAACATCGCCAAACCGGCTAACAACCCAATTACAACCCTGCCGACAGGACCAATATTAAACACGCTAGTATTGATGGAGTACTGTAAAAAATACGCTATACCAATGGCAATGGCTATGATTCCAATTTTACCCAACCAACCAATGCCGATTTGAGTTTCAAAAGTGTGACCATCTGTTGGTTCTAATTTGGGAGTTTCAACTTTGGCGGGAGTAGCGGCCACTGCTTCCATGGCCGGTTGTACAGAGTCCTGAAGCGATAAATTTCCCTCAATTCTGCCTATCCTACTTTCAAGATTATTGATCTTAGCTGACAAATTTTTCAGCTCCGACAAAACTGCCTGAAGCGGTTCATTTAAATTTGGCATAATTTCCAATTAATATTTAAATTCCTACTTAACTAATTCGTTAACTTTCTTCACGACCTCTTCCAAACTAACATCGGACTTTATCAAATACTCTTTCACCCCCAGCGCCGTGGCCTTAGAACGACGCTCATCATCACCCAGATTGGTTAATATCATAGTTGGCACTTCTTTACCCCAATGATCGGCGCGCAATTTTTCCACCATCTGCAAGCCATCCATGACCGGCATTACAATATCCACAATTATAACATCTGGATGATTTTTAATAGCCAAATTTAAGCCGGCGTGTCCGTCAGTCGCTTCCAACACAGCAAAGCCCTCCTGCTTCAATTTCTGACACAAAACCAATAAATGTGGCTTATCGTCCTCAATTACCTCAATTGTCAATTTATTCTTCATCGTATATTTTCACCTTCCTTTAAAGCTTGTCTTATTTCTAAAATTATATCATCTAATCTAAACTCCGACTTGGTAAAATACCCATTTACGCCTAGACGCAAATATGACTGTGCCTTATCAGGAGAAGCTGTATTAGAGACAACGAATATAGGTAAACTATTCCATTTTGACCCTTTCTGTTTTAATCTAGCTACAAAATCCAAACCAGTTTCGGTACCCAATAAATAGTGGTCAAGCCAAATGCCAACAATTCCAGCCACATCCTCTAAATACCCTCTAGCCTGCTCAACCGATCGGGCCGTTACCACATCAAAACCCTCATTGGTAAGTTTTCTATGAATGGCCAGTTGCAGAGGTTTTTCATCCTCAACAACCAAAATTGTATTTGCTTTATCCATATGGTATAAAAATTATCAATTATTTAAATTAAACTTCTATTGCCACTTCTTTTAGTCAGTCCCGATAGCGGTATTGTAAAGTAAAAAGATGACCCGCTCCCCTCTTTTGATGTAAACCAAATTTTACCCCCACAATTTTCAACTACCGATTTGGCAATATATAATCCCAATCCATTACCTTCGGCTCCTTTGGCTCTCGCGTTATCTGCTCTAAATAATTTTGAAAATATTTTTTCTTGCTGTGAGGAGGGTATACCAAGGCCATTATCTGACACTGTAATCAGAACCTCTTTATCATCCTTCTTCATACTCATTTCAACTTTCCCAGACACCGGCGTATATTTTACGGCATTCGTCAATAGATTTTGAAAAACTATCCTAATAAGTTTCGGGTCCAAATTAATCATCGGCAACTTATCGTACTTCTTCACGATCTGTGTTTTCCTCTCAATTATCTTAGGTTGAATATCAGCTAAAACACTGTCGACAACTTCTGCTAAATCAACCGGTTCTGGTTCAATAGCCAAAGCTCCCATCTCAATTCTAGAAACATTAAGCAAGGCGTTAACTAAATCAACCATTCTTTTGCTTCCACCGTAAACTGCCTCCAAAAATTCCTTTTGCTCCTTATTTATCTCTCCAGCATCACCACTAAGTAACATTTCAGTGTACCAATTTATTGTTGATAACGGTGTTCGCAATTGATGTGAAGCCAGAGAGACAAATTCAGTCTTAGCTCTGTCAATCATTTTTTCCTTCGTTATATCTCTTTCAATACCAACGAAAAAGATAATCTCTCCATGAGAGTCAAGTACCGGTGAAATGCTGATCTTAGCATCATAGACTTCTCCATTCTTACGCCGATTTCTCAAATCGCCGACAAAATTCTGCTTTTTGTTCTTAATTACGTCCCACATCTTTTGATAAAATTCTTTAGGCATCGGCGATTTCCAGAGCGCTGCCGCTTTTTTTCCAATTGCCTCCATAACAGTATAACCGGTCATTATTTCGATAGCTTTGTTGACATAAATAACCATTCCTTCAGGATCGGTAATAATAACTTGATCAGAAACGTTTTCTACTGCTAGTTTAAACTTTTGCAGGTCATTAGCTAACTGTTGAGATTTTATTTGCTCAGCTTTTATATCTATAGTTATCTTTGCCGCCAACTTTACTGCCCGATTTCGTGCTGACAACAAAACTATCAAAACAACGAACAAAAAGCAGCCCTGTCACTCACTGCGGGACAGAGCTGCTCAAGTTCTACTAAAATTCTACTATAAGATAGCGTCTTTAGCTACCTTGGAAACACGAAACTTTAGCACGGTCTTAGCTGGGATCTGGATAGTCGCGCCAGTGGCTGGGTTGCGGCCTTGTCTGGCAGCTCGGTGCTTCTTAACCAATTTACCAATACCAGGAACTGTAAACTCACCTGAACCCTTGGTTTCTTTATAAGCTAGCTCTGTTAGAGCCTCTAGAAAAGCGACGACTTCCTTCTTGGAAACGCCGGCTTTATCAGCCAAAGCCTGCATTATTTGGCTTTTTGTCATTCCTTTTGCCATACGTGTGTGTATTTTAATTAGTTAGTTATTAGTTATTGATATGGGGACTTGGGATTTGTGAAGTGGACGCGACAACCCACTTCTCACTTCCCCATTCCCACTTCCCAACAATATTACCACTTTTCAAGGGTTTTTTCACTAGCAGTAATCCACAAGGCTATATTTTAAGGCTTTTTTGAAAATTTAGCAATCGGCAGTCAATAAATTGGAGCTTTTTTAATTAGTCTGTTCGGCAGTCAAACGATAAATTTTGAAGTATACCTGACCCTCCGGACCGATGATTTCATTCATTAACTGGCCACTGGTGAGCTTAGTTTCAATACCAGCATCCAGTGGTTGCTGATATTTAGACTCTTCCATAGCAGTATTATCCGTTGGTTGGAAATAATATATATTCTCGGCGTTAGAAACCAAAGTGGCAAAACTTTCCGGCCGATTATCTCGTAGTGAAGCCAACTCTCTAGTACTAAAAACAGAGAACCGCTGATAAAAAAACAATCTCTTAAAATACCAAATCTCCGCGAACCAATTAATATTCTCGTCATAAATAAAAACGTCCCGACTAAAAATGCTGTCTGCACTTGGAGTGCGGTTCATGTTAAATATCTTTTTATTGAAATATTGCTGATCAAATTTTTCTTCATCATCAGAACCTAAAATATATAACGGCTGTTTTCCTTTGATTCGTTCGACAATGAACTTCTCCAGCTGGTTATAGCCAACTGACTTTATTCTAAACTGGGAATATGTCAGTCTAGGTTGCCCCATTGGTTTGATAGCCTGATTCGTATTAAAACTGAAGATAAATGAGTAGCCTAAAATAAGCACGACTACACTAGTTACTAATATAGTTAAAAAGCGATTTTTTAAATGCCTAAAAAAATTTACAGCCGAGGCCAACATTAATGGAAATATGAAGTATCCGGTAGCCACAAACCAAACATGCGGTTTGGTGAAAACTAAAATAATAAACCAAAAAAGTGTTAGTAGTAATAACAAAAGATTAAAAGGTCGTTGTTTTCTTTGAAGAAATGAATAAAAACAAATACCAATCAATACTACCCATAAACAAAGTAAGGGCCAACTGACAAGATCGCCTAAAGTCTGCACAATCGCCAGCATACTTTGGCCTAAATCAGGATTTACAGCCGTAGAAAGACCAACCCAATCATCGTGCGGCTGTTTAAATAAAGCGGCAAACTGCACATCAAAATGCCCGCGAGTCTTAAACATCATGATGTTATAAAATATAACCGGGCTGAAAATTACCAAACTAATCATACCTCCTAACCAAAGATATAGTTTCCTGAAAGCCTGCCTGTTAATTACTAACAAATAAGTCAGGTACGCTGGGAAAAGAAAAAAGGCAGTATATTTAGTGCAAATTGCCAGACCCACTGCCCCGCCCCATAACAAATAATAGCGGGTATTTTTTTCGGCCTTGAGAAAAAAATAAACCGACGCCACCACAAACAACATCATTAAACTTTCCGAGTAACAAATACGCTGTAGCCACATAAAAGGCGTCAGGGCCAGTAATGACCCTAAGCCAATCAAAGCCTCTCTAGAACCCAATTTAAGCCTTATAATGGCATATGTTAGACAGGATATAAGGACACCAGCCAGCGCCGACGGTAAACGCGAAACCAATGTGGAGACCCCGAATAATTTAAAAAATAAATGCTGGGTTAAAAAATAGACCGGCGGCGCGTCATGAAAAGACGAATATGCCCAGGAGGGGAATGGATTAAACCATTGCAGAGGCGTTGTTTGTCGATCAGAAAACATGTAGTCCACCAAATTGACCGAGCGTATAGCATAAGCCGCATCATCTCCTAAAACATCCGGTCTTCCTAAACGCCAAAATAATAAAAAAATTATCGCCGATAAAATAACTAAAAAAATTTGATTATATCTATTTTTTAACCAAGTCATTTTTCTTCAATCTTAGACTAATAATACTAAACAAACTTTCCACAAATATGGCTAGGGAAAATTTTGATTTGCCAGCTCGACGTTCCCGAAAAATAATCGGTATCTCAATTATGGAATAACCTCTCCATATAGCCTTAGCCTTCATTTCTGACTGAAAGTTAAAGCCCCTAGAATTACTGGCATTCATAATCTTATCTTCTAAAACCCGCTTATTATAGGCTACAAAACCGGCAGTAATATCTTTAACCTTTATTCCTAATATCAAACAAGCATAAACATTTCCCCAAGCGCTAATCTGACGCCTGTACCAACTCCAGCCTTCCTGATCGCCACCTTTTACATATCTTGAACCAATAACTATATCAGCGTCATCGGTGGCCGCCATTAAACGAGGCAGATCATCGGGATTATGGGAGAAGTCGGCGTCAATCTGTATTATGACATCGGCGCCGTTGTCCAACGCTACTTTAAAGCCCGCCAAATAGGCTGAAGCTACCCCCATTTTATCTGGCCGGTGAAGCACAACGAGATTCTTTGTCTTAGACGCTAATTCATCCTCAATCTGACCGGTACCATCCGGCGAATTATCATCAATCAAACAAATATTCAAATTTTCAATTTGCAACGAAAAAATTGCCTTAATCAAAGAGGCAATATTTTCCTTTTCATTATAAGTAGGTATGATGACCCAGGTCGCTTTCATTCCTCTCTAGTTTGATAACAAAGCCGAGTTTAAATAACCGCCGTCTTTCTGTTGAACAAAAGCTTTCAACCTGCCCTCCTCTAATCTGTAAGTTATCAGGGCGTCAGTTACGGTCGGATCATAACCCTGGATGTACATATTCTGGCTGTCCTGATAGGTCCCTACAACTTGAAACACATCAAAATTTGAATCAACAGCAGAAGTCTGACCAATACGTAACCAAACAGAATTAAACCTGCCCAATTCATTTGTCAAAAATAAGAAAATTTTCACATCAGTCAAATCCTTTAACGATATGACTCTCCCTGATTTCGGCAGGTTTAAACATTGACCATCATTTGTAAAATTCTCCTTTACCTTTGAATCATAATAAGATACGCCGTTAAACATCTCTGCGGCCACATCGTCTTGAGGAAGAGAATCCACATTATAGTCCCCAGCATTCCAATTTTCAGCATACTGACAATTATTAGAAGCCAAATCTACAACTTGTAAATTTAAAGTTAATTTTTGTCGTTCAGCCCCCTTTGGTATCCCTGACAAATCTTGTCCTGTCATTACATTAGGTCCAAAAACCAATTCCGTATCAAAAGTATTAACATCTAGACTACTGATTTTAAACGGGAAGGCAAACTTCAAATCATCCTGTTTAAGTAAAGGGATATTGTTTATAATCCAGCGCCCGGCCAGCAGAACATTAAGATTCATAGGAGTATCAACAACGTTGTTCATCAGGCTTATTTGGCCAGCGGCAGAGCGAAATGGCAGTACCAGAAGGCCGTTGGCAGTATGCTCTCCCCCGACTTTATAAGTGTTAAGTGAAATCCGGTCTGAATCAAAAACCGTGCTATTGGCTTTTGTCAGCCACCAAAGCAAAGCAATGGCCGCTACCAAAATTAGGAAAATGACTATTAAAATACTGCTTTTTTTTGTCATAGAAGTTTGTTAATTAACCCTCATAGTATATCATACTGACGTTTGTTTGCTAACTGTTACTAAAATTGTCAAAAAATGATATAATTAGTCGGTAATTAATATAATATATGAAAAAGTACTTAATACTTAGTCTAATAAGTCTAGTCGTCCTAACCGGCTGTAGTCTATTTAACAAAAATAGTAGCCAGTCAACCGGCCCAATCAATATAACCTCGGCCAAAGATGGTCAATTTGAAATATCTAAAATGACTCTAGAAAAACCGGGTTATGTGATTTTTTACGCCGATAACGGTGCAGGTCAACCGGGTAAAATTGTCGGTCAAAGCGGTTTTTTAAGTCAGGGCGAAATATCTAACGTTGTTGTCGGATCCAGCAAAATTGAAAAGGGAAAAATCTACTTTGCTATGATTCATTACGATGACGGTGATCAGGCCTTCTTAATAGCTAACGACAGGCCGACTCTTGACGACCAAGGCAAACCGATTATTTCTTCTATCGTTGCCAATTAAACATCACTCTTATTGATAAACAACCCCTAGCAAAAATGCCGGGGGTTGTTTTAAATTGCTAATCTTAATAATAGACACAATAACCCCCAGAGGCGGACAGGTGCAGGGGGAGGCTTTTAGTTAATCAGCCCACTTTATAATTTACCGACGAATGCCCCATCTCCTATCTCCCAATCCCTCTACCCCATCTTTTATTTAACCTCCCTCAACGAAGTGACCACATAATTATTACCAATCAACTGCACCACTGCCTCCATTCTTCTGGTGTAATCATTATTACTGGCATTACCCGTAATTTTATAGGTCAAAGGAGCTATAGTACTAATTGTAATGACGCAGGAGCGGTCATTAAGAATAATATTACCGCCCGTATAACCGACGTTATTGGTAAACCTATAAATACCCTCTTCAATGCAGGCTTCGGCAGTAATAAAATTTTTTGATCCTAAATCGGTACTTAAAACATTTTTCTTAATGCTAATATTGCTTAACCCGATGGCAACACCTATGGCAATAACAGCAGAAGTGACTATTAAAGCACTTAACAATAAAACAAAGCCCGAAGATGTATTGGAAAATTTCATATACCAATTAATTCAACCGAGCTGGTAGCCGTAACCGAATAGTTCACGATTCTCTTTTGTCCGCCCGGGTTATAAGTTGATAATTTTAAAACAAACTGCACATTTTCTGTTTTACCATTAGCACTGCTGTAATTCGTCAAATAAAAACTGTCAACATTAACTCGTGAATCCGTCAGATAGGTATTGGCACCGCCGGCGTATTTTATAGCCAATCGCTTTTGCCCAGAGACATCAACCACAGAAATGATAACGGGATTAATTAGAGAGTCAGGGTTGGTTAAACTGATAGAGCCTTGGTCACTAGCGGTTGTGATACTATTGATGGCTGTGGCCAAAGTTATCTCATGCCTTATTCTTTCCATGGTCTGTAAAGAATTTAAATGAACACCATTAACGAACTGATTGCGATGATAATTTTCCAGCAAGATAGCCGAAATATTAACCAAAACCAAGAGCACCATCACAGCAATGGCAATATACATCACCGCTTCCAGCAGAGAAAACCCCAATTGTTTCAATAATTTCATCAACCGGAATAATTAATATTAACCACGCTAACAGTTGGCGTATCATTACCGTCGCCGGTCAGAAAAATCTTATACTGCATATACTGGTCTCCAACGCCATCGGTGATTGACGGGTCTAATATTTGCGAACCGGTATAATCTGTCAAATAGCTTGTTCCTGTGCAATCAGTGGCGCACCAACTGGACCAAGACAGGCCATCTGGAGAAGTTCTGATCTGTAGACGTACAGTATAGCCTATACCAGGTAAATTTTCAGTCCATGTTACGTAATTAAGAACGTTGGAACTGACACCGGAATTTAGGATCTCTGAAGTATAGTTACCGCTTAGCGCATAAGACGAGCCGCCCGACCCGGTTAAACGCATATCTTCAATAATCGTCAGGGGCAAATCAGTAGCCGTATTGTTGCGCAAAGTAAAGCCCTGTAAATTCACCTCATTCAGAGCGCCAATATCAGCTAAAGGTATGGACAGCAAATTCCATGAGGCAGCTCCAGAATCCACCGAAGTATAAGAATTTATATTTACCTGCGTCGGCGAAGCTACATTCTTTGGTTCCAAGCTAAAATTCACATTTTGATAAGACGGGGTAAAGTATTTCGGTTCTATACTATCAAAGGAAGAGCTGTATAGAATATTGACTCTTTCAACATTATTATTTATATTCTTTACAACCACCGGCCCATTAACTGTTAGGCGATTAACCCCACTCAATATTTGTGAGTTGAAAGAATTTCCAGCATAAACCAACCCGTCAAGTGTTAAATTTGCATTTTTATTAAATGTTATATCGGTACCGGCAGCCAAAACAGGGTAACGTCCATAAGCTGTTAACCGGTGACCATTATAATTAATGACATCTATTTTTCCATTAGTGGCTATAGACATCCACTCATGTGCTTGAGCGCCAGTAAAATCAACTATTACCTTTTGTACATTTGGCTTAGTGAATAGAACATAAGTTAACTTATTTCTGTAAGTTAATCCTTCATTGACATTAAAATTAAAATTGCCATTGGTTTTTATAAAAAGCGTATCGGTGCCGGCGGCGGCGTTCATTAACGCGACCTGATCCATGGTTGGCCAGACAGTCATGGTCTGCGAACGTGTCTCGGCAAATTGCGGATAAACAGCATTAACTGCTGTTGTGGTTAGATCTTCTGTGTCAGCACCGGTATCTCCATAGAGAGCGAAGGCAAAAGGCGAAATAGTATTTAAATAAAAATTTAAAGCGTTATGCTTATTAGTAGTATCATAACCGGGGTGATTAATGTTATAAACACCATTACCCGCAAAATCGGCCTTCAAAGCGCTTAGTGAGCTTGATCTGGTGGAACTGGCAAAAGCCGCGTCAACATTGACATTGGTAGCGCTGCCTGATGACCAGCTACCAAGAAAACTATTCACGTAGATATACTCGTCAATCAGTGCCAAAGTATTAAGCTCCAAACCCCCGGCTGCAGCTAGAGTATTCGAGTGCACACTACCACCGGCGTTAAACTCAGCTTGGCTGTCCTTAATCCATTTTTTACTGTTCCAATTATTCAAATATGATTCCAATAAATATGTCTGTGGTCGACCCGCTAAATCAGTCCAAGTGGTCTGAACCGAAACTTTTTTTGTTTGCGGATCATTAGTACCGTTTATATCAATGTTACCGGCCGTCCGCGACACGTCAGCAAGAGTAATGGTTCTCGTAAATTTTCCCAGCGTATCTGCAGTGCCATTAAACTCCCATAAACCACCGCCACTCCGCCGCACCCCATGAGTAGTCGCGGTATCATCCAGATTCCTCCACCTTCTGTTCCTGATGGAATAAACCGCGTCCAGACCTTCATGAGTTAGATCAATGGCTGACGCTTTATCCTGATTGACAGCCGGGTCTAAACCGGTAGCTGTAGTCAAAAAAGTTGTAGTCGCCAAAACCATTACAGCTATGACGACAGCTAAAATCGCCTCTACCAGTGAAAAACCTTTGTTATTTATTTTAACGGTCATTCTATAATACCCTCCGAATTTACTTGAATAACTTCCTGCTGATTATTGGCAGAAAAAATAATTGTTTGTGCGGTGGTCGTACCAGTTAGCTTAGTAAATACCACTTCAAATGGCGTAGAAGGCGTAACCGACAGAGACGAGCTCCAATATTGGACATAATCATAACCGGCATCTCTGGTCGCATAATTATTGCCGGAAAATAAAACATACTGGCTATTATTGGTATCAAAATAAACGCCGTGTGCGCTATCATGGAAGCCCTGTAAAGCCGAGTTTCTAGCCTCTGACAAACTGGAAGTCACTCCTAAACCGGCGGTTTTTAAATTTTGTGTCCCCAAATTGTCAGCAGTGTAGCTTAAACTGGCTACGGCCAAAATTAAAAAAATCGCCAGAACTAAGATAATCTCCATATAGGTGAACCCAAACTGCGATCTAACCACCAACCGTGGATACGAAGTCATAGATAGGTGTAATAATTGATAAAGCCAAAGCGCCAATAACTATGCCCACTAATAATAAAAGAGCCGGCTCCAAAACAACCGATAAAGTCTTAGTAGAATAATCCAACTCTCTGAAATAAAAGGCAGCCATGTATTCAAACGCTTGACCAAGATTACCACTTTTTTCTCCGGCGTTAAGGACTAATAATTCCAAAGAAGGAAAAATCTTACCCTGCTTAGCTAAAGAAGATTGAATAGATTGTCCAGACTCAACATCAATTGAAACTTTCAATAAAGCCTTTACATAAACTCCATTATTTATAGAACCAGCGGTAATATGCAGAGCCTTAACAGCGTCAACACCACTGATAATTAAAACGCCCATCATTCTGTTAATTAAGCCCAAGTTGGTGTCTCTAATAACCGAATTGACCACTGGTATTTGAAGTAAAACAGTATTCCAAACTTGTGAAAACTGTGGCACGCGCACCAACAATCTCCAGAGATAAATAACAACCACAGCGATTATCAGAGATAACACACCATGCTGACTAATATACTGACCCAGACTCATGAAAAAGGAGATACTGGGCGGAACTTGGGAGCCGATTGACTGAAAAAGAACGGTAAAACGGGGCAGAACAAAAATAAAGAAAGCGATAAGTAGCAAAACAGTAATTGACAAAATGATAATCGGGTACGCGGCCGAGGCCCTCATTTTTTTTCGCAGTTCAAAACTGCTATCTTCATTTTCTGCCACCCGTTGCACAATATCTGCCAAAGTGCCGCTCTCTTCTCCGATATTAAAAAGATTTATTATACTTTGCGAAAATAAATCTTGATGTTGAGATAAAACATTGGATAAGGAATTACCGGCATTTACCTCTTGCGAAATTGCCAGCACCGCCTTTTTAAAGTAACGACTTTTAATCAGCTGGGCGCTCCCTTCTAAAGCCTCCCCTAAGCTGATGCCGGACTTTAACAATAAAGCCAAATTCTTGAGAAAGAAAAGAATATCAAGTTTTCTAACCTTGTGAAATAGGCTGGGGAATAAATTTATTCTGTGAATTACATAAACAGTCCATCCCTTAGCGCCTAATCGCTGTCTGGCCTGATCTTCAGTTTTAATAGCAATTAAACCACTAACAACTTTTTTTTCAGCAGTCAGACAAAAATATTTATATAGCATAGCAGTTCCATTATTGCTAAAAGTTTACTTCAGATAAAATTTCATCAATTGTAGTAACACCAGCATTAACTTTTATTAGGCCGTCGTCCATCATCGTGTTCATGCCCTCCTTTATAGCCAGCCTCTTAATCTCGTTGGCGTCAGCCTTCTCAACAATCAGTTGTTTTATCTGATCAGATACAACTAATAATTCAAAAATACCAATTCTGCCACGATAGCCTGTATCTCCACAAACGCTGCAACCCTTACCTTTATAGAGGCGTCGCTTTATCTTATCTGGCGACAATTTAAGTTCGGCCGCAATAATTTCCGCTTCATGCTCGGACAAATTATAACTAACGCGACAACTGTTGCAGATTCGCCTAACTAAACGTTGACCCACAACTAAATTTAAACAAGTAGCTAGAACAAAAGGCTCAATATCCATATCCAGTAGCCTTGGAATGGCTGTCGCCGCATCATTAGTATGTAAGGAAGACAAAACCAAATGACCGGTCATGGCGGCATTGGTAGCTATGCCAGCTGTTTCAATATCTCTGATTTCCCCAACCATAATAATGTCCGGATCTTGACGTAAAATAGTCCGTAAGCCTTTAGCAAAAGTTAGATTAGTCAAAGAATTCACTTGAATCTGGTTGATACCCTCAATATCATACTCTACCGGATCTTCAATGGTCGCTATGTTAACATGAATACTGTTAACTTTCTTAACAACGGCATACAAAGTGGTTGTTTTACCCGAACCGGTTGGACCGCAACTTAAAATCATACCCTGCTTACGCGATGAGGCAATGTCCAATTTTTTTAAGCGCTCTTTAGTCAAACCAAGATCCGTCAAATTAAGTGAACGATTCTTGTCGCTTAACAATCTCATCACTACCTTTTCTCCGAAAATTATTGGTGCTATGGATACACGGATATCAACATGCTCCTGACCAAACTTAAATCTAATCTTGCCGTCCTGTGAGCTCATGTGCTCATCTAACCTTAATCTGGCCATGACTTTAACTCTAGAAATGATTGACTCGGAAATGCTCTTGGGCATGTCAACAATATGGTGCAAAGAACCGTCAATTCTATAACGAACCAAAACCCTATCTTCATAAGGCTCAATATGAATATCCGAAGCCTTATTGCGCAAGGCATAAGTGATAAAGGTGTCCAACAATTCCACCAGGGTCTCATCTACCCGATTATGCTTAGCATCATCCTCAGCATCTTTAATCAACTTCTTAAATCTAATCAAATAATCACTGGGGTAGCCTTCAATGACATTAAGAACATCCTGGGGTGATGCCGCCACTACAATAACTTTGTGATCCAACTTCTTGTTGATGTGCTCAATTTTTTCCTTGTCTAACGGATCTGCAAAAGCTACTTTTAAGCCATCCGGGCCACGTCCAAAAGCCACTGCCTGATTTTCTCTGGCGACCAATTCGGGAATTTCAGCCAAAACATCAGGGGGAATGTCAATTTTACTTAGTTCCACATAGGGAATATCAATGGCGTCGGCTACAAGTCTGGACAATTCCGTAGCCGACAAATAGTTCTTTTCCAGAATAACCTGCGCAATATCTTTGGACGATGACAGAGCTTCTTCAGATACCTCTTTAAATTCAACTTCAGTCAAAAAGCCGGGCACCACCAGCATCTGACGTAATTTTTGATTATCAAAACTATCCAACATATTTATTAACTTTCTTTATAACATCCCCGATTGGGATATCACTTTTCACTATATATTCCAAAACGCCCAGATCAGCACAGCGTTTAGCATCCTCATCTTGACTCAAATTCGTCAAAACTATAACTTTAGTATTCTTGATTGAAGGCTCCTTCCTAATAGCTTCCAGAACTTCAAAACCGTCCATCTTGGGCATAATTAAATCCAATAACACCAAGTCGGGCTCAATCTTTTTTATCATCTCCAAACCCTCCAAGCCGTCCGTAGCAAAAGATACTTCAAAATCGGAAGAGACAAATTTACTTTTGTAGACTTTCAATAAAAATGAATCGTCCTCCACAATTATCAATTTCTTTTTTTTTCTCATATCGGTTCCTTAAATATATTTATTAACAATATTGATAATGTCAGCCAAGGAATGGTCGGCTTTAACCAGATATTCCACCGCTCCCAATTCTAAGCCTCTCTTTTCGTCATCTGACTGACCCAAATTGGTCAAAAGGATTACCGGCACATTTTTAAGATTTTGGTGGTCTTTCAGTAATGTCAAAAGAGAAAAACCGTCAATATGAGGCATCATAATGTCCAAAAGAATTATGTCCGGTTTTTGATCAACAGCGCTTTGGAGCCCGGTCTCCCCGTCCTCCGCCACATTAACTTGAAAACCCTGCCCCTCAAACTTGCGACGCAAAGCCTCACGCAAGCTACTTTCGTCCTCAACTATTAAAACTCTTTTGCTAGCGTTATCATTCATAAATTTAAATTATATTAATTTCCTTTCTTTTTCAGCTTCCGGCGTACCGGCCAATGGTAAAGTGAAAGTAAATGTAGTTCCTTTATTCTCCACAGAAGAGAACCAGATTCTGCCGCCCGAATTTTGAATAACTTGTTTTACTACATAAAGACCAAGACCCGTCCCCTCTGTTTCCTTCTTAATAACATTATCAGCTCTGAAAAACTTAGTAAACACTTTGTGTAGATTACTTTTCGGAATTCCCAGCCCCTCATCCTTGACGCTGATCTCTGCTTGGCTATCATTCTTGTTCAAAATTACCTCAATTATTGTCTTATCCGGAGAATATTTTGAGGCATTTGACAGCAAATTAATAATAACTTGAGATATCAACCGCGGGTCAATCTTTATTAACGGCAAGATTTTGGCCTCAACAATTCTAATTTTTTGCCTGTGCCCCTCAATTAAAGGCTTTAAATCTTTAACTACTGACTCAATTAAAGCCTTAATATCTGTAGCTACCGGCTCAATCGTAACCTTACCCGATTCTATCCTAGATACATTAAGGAGGTCATTAACTAAGTCAATTAATCTCTTGTTGGATTGATTTATGCTGTCCAAATATTCTTTCTGTAGCTTATTCAAGGCGCCAGTCTCTTTATCCATTAAGAGTTCTACTAGCCATCTAACAGCCGACAGTGGCGTTCTTAACTGGTGCGAAACAACCGAAACGAATTCGGATTTTTGACGCTCTATTTCCTTTCTGGCGGTAATGTCATCAAAAACCATGATGCTTAACTCTACCTGCCCAACCTTGTCATAAATAACGGCTGACTGGCAATAGATCTGAACAAAATCATCACCACTTTTTATTAAAATATCTTCAGCATATAAACTCTTCTTGGAACGAAACGACTGATTAATCGGCAGGCGTTCGCCGGGATAAGGAGTCCTCTTATCGGTCATGAACAAACCATATCTCTGCGAGTAATCTCCCTGACCTGACAAATCTCGCCCAAATAATTTTTCTGCTTTACGATTAATAAACTCCGGACTGCCATTAGGCTTCTTGGTAATCAATACACCGACCGGCATATTATCAATAACATCCTGCAAAACAACCCGCTGTCGCTCATTAACAGCCAAAGCTTCAGCCAATTCACTATTCACCTTATTAATGTGCTCCTCGGCGTTAGTCAGTTGATGAATCTTATGATGCAAATCCCAGGTACGTTCTGCCACTTGCGACTCCAACTCCTGATAAGAACCGACCACTTGTTTTCGTAAAACCTCAAAAGTATCAATAAACTGACTCAACTCTTTAAATAGCCAACTTTTATCTTTAACAACCTCTACTGCTCCATCCAGGCCACCGGAGGACATCAGTTTGGCTTTCTTTTCCAACTGACGTAAAGGGCTGGTCAACTTTCTGACAAAATACAACAAGGACGGAATCACCAGCAATAAATAGAGCAGGAAAAAAAATAAATCATTAAGTTTTACTCTGGTCAGTAGGCTTCCTGATACACCTGAATTTGTCTGCAACACCAACAAATCATACTGATACCAACTAACCACTACAAAAATAGTAACGGGGATAACCGCTAGACTAATAAACAAGGCAGAAATCAAAAATCTTAAACTCGGTTGTTTAGACTGTTTCTTCACGACTGCTGTTTATAGATGAACGGCTCAATAAAGACCTGAAAAAATTTATTTAAATACGTATCCTTTTTACATTTATGACCAGAACCGATAGCGTCCTGACAAATGCTGTAACACTGTTTAATAATCGGATCACATTTTGCACTGACTACCTTCTCTTTGGGCGTATCGTAGCGGCAATCAACATGATAATTAATGTTATTCAACTTTTCAGGATCAACTAATTTACTTAGGGCCTGACAATAGGCACTATTAAAACCAATGGGATAATTAAAGTAATCGGCATTATCATGAAAATATTGGGCGTAATCCTTATTGACTGACTCCACATACTGACAATCACTACAATCATCCCACTCTACTAGCTGGCAGTCTGCATCATTCAGGCAATACTGCAATTCGTATATTTTATCCCGCGAAGGAACTTCCCCGTCCATCGTAATTCTGCTGGCCTTACTGATATTGTAATAAAAAGTCAGCCCGGTGACAGCGAAAAAAATAAAGATAACTCTGACAAGCAACTGGATCATTTAATCAAATTCCCTAATTAAATTGTGCCAATCGGCATATTCACAACGACTATGTTCCTTTGGCATGGGACTTAATAAAAGTTTCACGGCGTCGGTCAATAATTTTTCCAATCTAGCAACGCTGGTTCCAACCTTAACCGGCTGAACATGAAAAGTAACCGAGCCTTTTTCCGCAACTTTATCCGGATAGTAATAAACCAAAAATCCAAAATCAGCGACAGGCAATCCGTTATGATTCAGCAAAGTAGCGTAGCTGTCCAGCTGGGTCTGATAATACTGTTCGGAATCTCCGGGTCTGGGAGCCGAACCTCTGGTTTTATAATCAAGTGGTATATAATTTTGACCATCAATCAAACAATCATCAAGAGCTCCGAACAAAGTCACCTGCGCTTTCTTTTGTCGGAAACTAATTTCTGTCTCCCAACTTAAACCCGTCCGCCAGTTACGCCAGCTATCCATCAAAGCCTGGTCAGGCACCAATATACCGCTAACCTTACCAACAATCTCCGGTGGTAAGCCAGGTTTCTTGCCACGATATTTGTCAAAATATACTTTAATCACCTCATCCATACCGCCGGGTAAAGACGGAAAAATACCCCGCGGCCTGGATACTTTACTATTGTAATGTAACCAAAAACACTTAGGGCACTCTTTATAGAGATTCAAACCGGTGGTTGGAGAAATTCGATAATTAATCATAGCTTATGGCTTATAGCATATGGCACATGGTGGAACGGTTAATAAATCAACTATCAACCATTAACTATTAACCAACGGCTATCGGTCATCTGCTATTAGCCATTTGCCATTAGCTATAGGCTACTTAGGGTAAATAATTAAGCGGATTTACAGGTATACCGTTAACTCGAACTTCAAAATGTAAATGTGGACCGGTAACAAATTGTCCGGCTCCGGCAGTGCCCGGCGTACCGCCCGACATACCGATAATCTGTCCTTTACTGACAAAACTGTCCTGCGACACCATAATTTTACTAATGTGTCCGTAGACAGTGGTGATACCGTCATCATGAACAATCACAATGTAACTGTAGCCCTTGCCGGCATCCTTGGCTTTAGCGACATAACCGGATTTGGCCGCCCTGACTTCAGAACCCTGGCTGGCGCGGATATCAATGGCCGGATGTTCAAAAATGTAACGGAAAGGATAGTCCGGATCATGAAAATAAGCGGTCACAAATTGTGAGGGTACCGGCCACATCATTCCTTCCTCTGCACCCAGCTCGCCGCCACTGATTTCGCGATTTAATTTTTCTCTGGCAACTTGCTCCAAATAAACAATGTCACTATTAATAGCGGCCACTTCTTTCTTGGCCTGCTCCAACATTTTCTGATACTTTGACTCCTCGCCCTGCGTGTTCTTAACTAAAGAATTTTTAACATATTTCTGTGATTCTAAATTACCCTGTTTATCTCCCAGCTGCTCCTGAATACTTTCTAAATCTTCTTTGTTACTTTCCAAATCAGATTTATCCGCCAGCAAAGCCATTTTCAAACTATTCATCTCATCTAAATTTTCATAAAGTGAACTTTCCAGATTACTTAACGACTGAACGTCGGCAATATAATCACCGAGGCTATTCTTAGTGGCCAGAACCATAACCAGATTATTGCCCTGCTGTGCTCTGTCCAAAGCTCTAATAACTTCACCCATGTGCTGCTTTTGTTGAGCTATTTCATTTTGTTTGGCCGCAATTTTTAATTCGGTGCTTTCCAATTTCAAATTAACCTCTTCAACCTGCAGTTCCAAAGCCTGAATTTCCAGGGAAACCTTGGCTATGGATGTATTAATATTGCCAATCTGATCTCTAAGACTGAATATTTCCTGCTGTTTTTTCTGCAAAATCTGCTTATAAACATCGGTCTGTTTCTGCAAATCCTCTATACTCTTACGTTTGTTGTTAATATCTTCATTTAACTGCCAGATTTCCTTGTCATAAGCTGAATCCGAGGTGTATTCAACAGCCACTGCCGGTCTGGATCCAAAATTTATAACAAAAAAACCTAACACAAATATTAGGCCCAGGAATAAAGTGGTTTTTAGTAACAAAGTAACTTTTTTTATGTTTATTTTCATCTCCGTATCCGTATTTGTAAGTTAGAAAACGATAACCTCCTTATCTAAAGCTTCTCGACAAGACCCGCTCAGCGGGTCAAGCTCGAAGACTAGACCTGTAGCTAACTCAATCCTCATAACTCATAACTAACATATTATACCACATTCCTTATCTTTTTTAAAGCAACGTCCAAACGACGAATTGTTTCCTGTTTGCCTAACACCCAAGCTATTTCCACCGGCGATGGGCTGGACTCTAAACCCGATAACGCTACTCTAACGGGCCAAAAAACGTCCCCAAAAGACAAACCTAGCTCGGACAATTTATCTTTCAAGCTTTCTTCCAGCTTAGTTTGTTCCCATTCCTGCAACTGCCCCCAACGTTCAGCGGCTAGTTGCAAGCCTTGATTGGTTTTAGCCTGATCGCTTTTTTTAAAAATCAAAAGTTTCGCATCATAGTCCGACAACTGGAAAATAAATTGCGCTCTGCCAGACAACTCGGACAAATTATCCAACCGTGAAGCAAAAATTGAAAAAACCTTGGCCACAATTTCAGAATCATGTCCGGCTAAAAATTCGCTTTGCAGTCTGAACAAAATATCATTATAGGCGTCACCCTTCTCTTCAAACGCTTTTCTGATATAATGCGCGTTAAACCATTTCAGTTTATCAAGATCAAAAATAGCGGCCGACTTATTCAATTTTGTTATGTCAAAAAGCTGTTCCAGTTCCGTTAAAGTAAAAAATTCCTGATCACCTCCCGGATTCCAACCTAAAAGCGCAATGTAATTTATTAAAGCCTCTTTCAGATAGCCTTTGGTCAAATAATCTTCAGTCGCTACATCACCTTGTCTTTTGGACAACTTGGATTTGTCAGGATTCAAGAGCAAGGTTAAATGTACAAAAATCGGTAATTCATAACCAAAGGCTTGATACAGCAAAACGTGTCTAGGCAATGACGGTAGCCACTCCTCGGCTCTAAGAACATGTGTGATGCCCATTTCATTATCGTCCACCACAGATGCTAAATGATAGGTCGGCCAACCATCTGACTTTAGAATAATAAAGTCATCGAGATCTTTGGACTCAACCTGCATATCGCCTCTAAGAAAGTCTAAAAATTTAACTACACCTGTCGCGCTTATCTTAAAACGAACAGTATAAGGATCGTTCTGATGCTTAGCTATTTCGTCAGCTGATAAATCTCGACAGCGACCGTCATATCTTGGTTGCTGTTTATTATCTTCCTGCTGTTTTCGCAACTCGGCCAACCGCTCGGTAGTACAATAACAGCGGTATGCTGATCCTTGAGTTACTAACTTGTTCGCCGCCTGACGATAAATGTCCAGGCGATCCGACTGACGAAAAAATAAATCATTGTTCAGACCAAATTGCTTCAATATGTCCAGCAATTTCTGTTCAGCGTCTTCAACTAAACGGGCCCGATCAGTATCCTCTATTCTTAAAATAAACTTACCGTTATTCTTTTTGGCCCATAAATAACTAAATAAAGCCGTCCTTAAACCTCCGACATGCAAATAACCGGTCGGTGAGGGCGCGAATCTGGTAACTACTTTTTTAGTTTGATCCATATTTATCTTTCAATGCCAATAAAGGAAATACGATGACCGAGCGCCAAACTCGACGCGACATGCGCAACGGTCTTCTGAACAAGCGCCACAACCATTCCAGTCCCAGACTGCGGAAAATTTTCGGCGCTCTGCTGATTTTACCAGATATAAAGTCAAAAGTCCCGCCCACTCCTACCGCTACTTTAGCTTTGGAAAGCAACTGACGATGTTCAGCTATCCAAAAATCCTGATCAGGCGAGCCTAGGGCCACAAAAACCGCATTAACTTCCAAAGGTTCTGTCATTTTATCCGCTTCAGCCTGCAGATAAACATCGGATTTCAAACCCGGATATTTGACCTGCAAGGCTACGGAAATTTCCTGCGGACTGGAATAGCCGATATTTTTTATAATAATGGCCACACTATATTGATTCTCTAGGCATAGTTTCAACAGCCGTTTAGTTATTTCCACTCCTGTTAAACGCTGATCCAAACTAGCTCTTTGCCCCAGAATTTTAGCCATATAGATTAAACCCGAACCGTCGGCAGTAGCCAAATCAACATTATTTAAGAGATCACGATACTTTTTATTCTTACGCGCCGTAACTAAAAAATCCGGATTCACAGTGGCAATCTGCTTCAAACCGCCATTTGAATTCAAATAATCGCGAAGCAATGACTGCGCCTGATTAGGCTCTATCAAAGTTATGTCCACTCCCAAAAGTCTAATTTTGTTCGGCATTATATTTTGAACTCTCGAAGAATATTAAAAACTGAACCGCGGGAGGTTAAAGTGCTTTCAATCAAAACCAATCTATCAATCACAGTATCATAGTTAGGATGCCAGTTATTGAAAAGACTCACCTGATTTTGATCAAAACCTTTTTTGGTTCTCGCTAAAGTAAGGTGGGGATTAAAAACTCTAAGCTCTCTATCGGCAACTTGTTTGGCCAGCAGGGCCTTATCTATGCGGGAAAAAATTTCCAGCAAATCCGCGACCTCCATTGGTTTGATGATTAACGCTCTTGGGCTATTACCCCCAAGGATTTCAGCTTGCTTAAAATTTAAATTAAATGCTTTGAACTCGGCGCTAGCTTCATCTAAAGCGTCTATCATAGAGTCCAGTTTTTCCATTGGATAATTAGACCATAGCCTAAAGGTAATGTGTAAATTTTCGACCGGTACTATTCTCAAATTACGGCTATCCAAACCCAAATTTAAAAAATCCGAGCTGATTCTTTTTTTCAGCTTGGAGTCCAAGTCAGCGGCCACAAAAATTCTCATGGTTTCCATATGACCATTATAGCATAAGACCGACGTTCTTTCAGTGTGGATTATAATTTGTGATTTACGTCAATAATTGCTATAATAATCCCACTTACAATTGATAAAATACGACTAAAGTAAATTATGAAAAAATCAGTAATAATCACCCTCTTAACCCTTATTTTATTACCAATTCTGACATTGCCGACGCAAGCGGCAGAAATTAATCTCAACCATCTGATTTCGGACAATGAATTGACGAATTATACGTCAATGAGTCAGATGGATATTAAAAACTTTTTGATTAAAAATGACAGTGTTCTAAAGAGCATGTTTTTTGATGTTGGTGAGGAGAAGCCGGTATCAGCGACTGAATTAATCTACCGCACGGCCGTGACCAACAAAATTAACCCCAAATTTATCTTGGTACTGATAGAAAAGGAGCAGAGCTTGGTCACCGGCGACAATCCTAGTCAAAGAGCTTTGGATTTTGCCACCGGTTACGGCTGTTTTACCGGCCAATCCTGTCTGGACCGCTGGAAAGGTTTCCCCAAACAAATTAATAGCGCGGCCGCTCAATTCCGCTACTACATAGAAAATATTGACGAGTATAATTTTCAGCCGGGCAAAACCGTGGAGGTTTGTAATGACAGCGATAACCGCTGTGAATATATTACACCGGTCAATGTCAGCACCGCCGCTCTCTATGTTTACACCCCACACATCCACGGCAATGAGTTATTTAAAAGATTGTGGGATAAATTTTTCGCCAGTGAAGCCATCTATCCTGACGGGACTTTACTGAAAGTTGCTGGCGAACCGGGTATTTGGGTAATTCAGGGCGGCACTAAAAGAGCTTTCCTGTCTAAATCAGCTATGCTTTCCCGTTACAGCGAAAATTCTGTGATTGAAGTTGATAAATCTGACGTAGACGCTTTTCCAGATGGTCAGCCGATTGAATTTGCGGCCTTCACTCTGGTCAAAGATCCGCAAGCTAACTACTATTTATTAACCGCATCCGCTAAGAGAAAAATTGCCTCACCTGAAGTCTTTAGAACACTAGGTTTTAATCCTGAAGAAGCCGAAGATGTGACAATAGATCAGATTGATGATATTCCCGATGCCAATGAGATAACTTTGGACGACGCCTATCCGACCGGCGCTTTAATACAGAATAAAGTTACCGGTGGCGTTTACTATGTTGAGGGCAGTACTAAGCAACCGCTGTGGTCCCGCGAAGTTATGCTGACTAACTTTCCAAAGTTAAAAATATTTTCTGCCAGTCCGGCTGAATTAGACAGCTATACCAACGGCGAACCGGTTAAATTTAAAGACGGAACTTTGATTAAATCCAGCGATAAACCTGATGTTTTCGTTATTTCCAACGGTCAGAGAATTAAGATTGGCAATGAGCAAACATTCAATACTTTGGGCTATAAATGGGGCAATATCATTTCCACCAATCAAAAAGTTGTTGACCTCCATCCTCTGGGTAGTGAACTAAAAATTTAAAATCATGCTGTCTTTTGCAGCTATAGCTCCGCATCCGGCGATTGCGGTGCCGGAAATCTCCAAAGAAGGTGTTGAAAAGGTTGTTCAAACCGTCAATGGTTTTCAAATATTAAAACAGGAGCTTTACAATTCTAAACCTGATGTTTTGATTTTTATTACACCTCATGTGACTGATGTTGAGGACGTTTTTACAATCAATCAGAATAAAGAGTTATCACTCAACCTGAAAGAATTCGGCGATTTAACGGAACGTTACATTTTACGGAATGCCATCGGCCTTGGTTATAAAATAAGAGAACGTGTGGAGTCCAGCTTACCGGTTCGTTTAGTAGAAAATGACAGTCTGGATTATGGTTCGGCAATCACGCACTTAAATCTAGCGACTAATTTGCGGCAGGTGCCGATTGTTATTATTGGTACAGCCAATAAATTAGATTTGGCGACTCATTACCAGTTCGGACAAGAAATTTTAAAACCCTTGGACAACACGACTCAAAGAATAGCAATTGTCGCTTCTGCCGATTTATCGCACGATCAAACTGAACAAAGCAACATTGAGGATAATAAAAAATTTGATCGTCAGGTTATTTCTTTAATTGAACAAAACAAAATTTCTCAATTTTTAAACCTGCCGGCTGATTCGCAGGCTTTCCAAACAGCTTGCGGACTTCGCCCCATAGCACTGCTGTTGGGACTGCTCAAAAACAAAAATCATCAGGCCGCTGTCGTCAGCTATGAAAGAAGCGTCGGCATCGGCTACGCCAACATTCTAATTAGAATAATTTAAGACGCGGATGATCGCTGAAATTACTCCGCTGCGCCGTTTGCCGGCCGGTCTAAGCTATTTTGATTACCAGATTCCGGCAAAGTTGCAGAAGCAAATAAAACTTGGGCAATTAGTTCAGATGCCTTTCAGGGCTTCACAAATTTTTGGTATTGTCACCAAATTAAAAAAGACCAGCGCTGAAAAGAATCTGAAATCTTTAACCGGCGTCTGGCCGGCCGGGTTAACTACCGAGCAGTTACAGTTGGTAAGCTGGCTGGCGGACTTTTATCGGATTTCACCGGCCACTTTACTTCGTTTATTTATTTCTGAACCGCCACGAAAAAAAGCTGCTGTCAGTGAATTAAAATTTGCGATCAAACCTACCAATTTAAAAACTACTACCAATGCTTCTGCCAATGCCTGGTTTATTTATGACGATTCAGCTAACTTACAAAGCTACCTAGCGTCAGTCATAAAACAGGCCAAAACCGGCCAAATAGCCATCATAGTGCCGGAGCACTACCAATACGCTCAAATAGCCCAAATTTTGGGCTCTAAAGGCCTATCAGAAGCCATATTTATGCCTTCCAAAGTCAATAAAAACGACTATTGGCAGGCTTGGCTGAAGTCGCGGCAAGCGAAAATAGTTGTCGGTCATTTTCAGGCGCTCTTTCTCCCCTACTCCAAACTGAAACAAATTATTATTGTGGAGTCCGACAATCTGCAATTTCATCAGGCCGAACAAAGTCCGCGTATGCATTTGGCCGATATTATTTTAAAACTTAAGGAAATTTACCAAGCGAATTTGTTACTTACCACTGTTAGTCCGAATTTAGAACTTTATTATAAAACCACAGATCTGAAGTTGCCACTTAAGAGTCTGCAGACTAAAATTAAAAATCTAACAGTTGTTGATAAAGAACAGGAACGAAAAAAAAAGAACTTTGCCATGCTATCCGAAGAAGCGATTGATAGAATCACAGGCAGCAACTCACCAGTACTGCTCTATCTTAATAAACATGATTTTGCCAAAAATAGTTCCTGTCGCGATTGCGGCTGGATCGCTGTTTGTCCTAGTTGTGGACAGTCTTTGGCTTTAAATGACGACAGTAAACTGCTGACTTGTTGGAATTGTCGACATACTGAAGATAATATCACCAGTTGTTATGGTTGTGGTGGCACTAATTTAAAAACCAGCGGACGTGGAATGCAAAAACTTTTAAGTGAGATCAAAGAACGTTTTCCGGAAAAAAATGTTTTGGCCTTTTCCAATCAATATTTACAGCAACCGCGAGATTTACAGTCGGCCGATATAGTCGTCGCTACCAGTAAAATTTTAACCGGCGATTTTAAATTCAAACTCACTGTCATGGTGGACGCTGATCAAGATTTATTTCTAGCTGACTTCCAAGCCAGTCAAAATCTGTGTCGCCAAATTTTTAAACTCAACTTAATCAGCGACCAGCTAATTATTCAGACGACTTATCCCAATCACTACGCTTTTGGCACGCTGATGTCGTTTCCGGAATTTTATCAGGCGGAACTGGATTTTAGAAAATCATTTGATTACCCGCCACTGGTTGCCAGTTACAAAATCTATATCAAAGGCGACGGTCAGAATGACTCCCAGAACATTCTAGCTGAATTAAAAAAGCTGATTCCCAGCGGCCATATCGCTGGCCTGGTAGAAACCACCAAGGCCAAACAAATTACTTGCAAACTAATTTTACGCGGCCGTTTGGAAAATCAGCTGATTGACAGTCTTAACCAAAAATTCAATAATAAGTTGGTAATAGAAACAAACCCTTACAATTGGCTTTAATTAAATGCCCGAACAACCAAAATCAGGACTGCCATTAGTCACGCTACCGACCCCCAGTCTGCATAAGCTATCCAAAAAAATTAGCAAATTTGACGCTGATCTTAAAAGCTTAGCCGCTAAAATGGGTGTGGCGATGTATGAATACAACGGCGTTGGTCTGGCCGCCCCGCAAATCGGCCAAAATATTAGACTGATTGTTATTACTGACGAAAAAGGCGGCTATATTCCCTATATAAATCCTGAAATTACCTTTAAATCCAAGGCCGAGGTCATGAACGAAGAGGGTTGCTTATCCGTGCCCGAAGTCTATGGCTATATCGCTCGGGCCAGCAAAATCAGGTTCAGCTATCAGGATCTGGACGGTGTTAAACACAAAGAAAAAGCCAAAGGCCTGAAAGCTATTATTCTCCAGCACGAGTGCCATCATTTGGACGGAACTCTATTTGTAGACAAAGCGAAAAGTTTCACGCAGGGTGAGGAGAAGTACAGATTAAGGATTAAGTCTTAATAATTAATACTTAATCCTTAATACTTAATTCTTATTCTTAATACTTAATAATTAATAAATTAAGAAAAAATATGTTAAATCAGCACGAAAATAACCCCTCCTTAAGAAGGGGCATCATCTCTGAAGAAGAACAAGAATTAGCGTCAAAATCCGCTGTAGCTGGCGGCGAGTCAAAGTTATCAAAAGACGACTTTATACGTCTTATATCCTTACGATATGTGCGCAATGGTTTGTCACAAGATACAGCAACCGAGTTAGCTACACTCGAGCAAAAAGCTATGGGTGTCAACGGGGAGTATAAGTTGTCAAGCGAAGATTTCATTCGTATCATTTCTATGCGCTACATTATTGATGGTATGGCCCAAGACGAAGCCGTTGAATTAGCTACTCTTCAAAGAGAGTGTGGCGAAAATGGTGAAAATTTTGTTAATCTTGCGCCAGAGAAAAAACAAAGAATAACTGATATTAGAAACAAATATAGTGAGATTAAAAAAAATATTGGGAAGTTATAATATTTGAAGAGTAAGGAAAGAAGTACAAATTAATACTTAAGTCTTAAGTTTTAATACTTAATAATTAATTAATATATTAAGAAAAAAATATGACGGAGAAATTTGATGTAGCATCACCTCACACTCCAGAGAGTGCAGAGGATCCGAAATATGTAGCGTTTCAGGCAGCTTTCAATGAAGAACAAAGACTGCTAAAAGAAATTGATGACTTACTGACGTCAGCGCCAGACAGAGCTAAGGCAGAGCAAGACGTACTGGATAAATATGCCGATCACATGGAAAGCGCAATGAATAAATCAAGACAGGCTCTGGATGAGTGGCTGCAAGCTGTAAGAGAAGCCGGAGAATAAGAGCGGGTATGATTAATACTTATTCTTAATACTTAATTACCAATGGACATTACCAACGAAGCTAGAAAATGGGCTTTGTTAAAGGAATTACCGATGACCCTTCATTTTTACATTTCTGAAAAAAAGGCGTTGGAATTGGCTGTCAAATTTCCTAACGCCGACAAAATCGTGGTTCATGTTGGAATATGCCTGATGGACATTATGCTGACCGAAGCAATGCGGGACAACAAACTTTCCGAGCATATTCCCATGAGCGTTGAAGCTGCTAAAGATTTTTTAGATAGCTATCCCCTCGCAGACACAGATAAAGCCAAGATTGTTAACTGCGTAGAGGCGCACCATCAGGACGTTCCTTTCACTTGTATTGAAGCTGAAATTTGCGCTAATGCTGATTGTTATAAATTTATCCACCCCGCAGGTTTTTTCTATTATTTAACACTTCTGGGTCAAAGAGGGTTGGAATTTTCAAAGTGTTTAGACCAAGCAGAAGCCAAACTAGATGAGAAAAATAAAATTTTGTCTCTGCAATATTGTAAGGATGAACTGTCGGGGTATTATGTGACGTTGAAGAAATATATTGCGGAGGCTAGAAAATTAATTAAATAACTTAAAAATAATATATAGCAATGTCGCATAAAACCGTCTTAGGAATAATACGGCAAGATAACAAAATACTACTCATCAAAAGAAAAGATGATGACGGCATTTTGTGGGCATTTCCTGGCGGTACTGTAGAAGTTGGGGAAACGGATAAAGACGCAGTAATCAGGGAAGTAATGGAAGAAACAGGAGTTAGTTGCATAGCCAACAAGTTGCTGGGTGAACGCCTCCACCCTACTACAAAGGTTGTGATAGCCTATTGGCTTTGTGATTATCAAAGTGGCGAGCCTATTGTAAACGCGCCTGACGAAATAGATGAGGTAGCTTGGATTGAGAAAGAGGAAATTATTGAAAAACTTGGTCCGACTTTATTTGAACCTGTGCGAAAGTATTTATATAACGATTAAATATCCCCTCCTCAATCCTCCCCTTGCTAAGGGGAGGTTAGGCGATGGTTGGACTCCTTGGTAAGTTATAAATTGAATCGCTAATAAAAAGACAACGAATATATGGGAAACCCGTTTACACTCCAAGCCTGCCTAAGGCTAAACAAGAAAGATATTCCGGAGCCTTTGGAAATCGGCAAGAAATATAAATTTAAAAAAGATGGTCATAGGCTTTACCAGATAAAAGTACTGATGGATTTGCGAGCTGAAAACTGGCAGGCCTTTGGCAGATGCGTTATCACCGAATATACCATTGGCAATGATAGAACAACCGGGACCTATGTCATGGTTCAAATTTTTGATCAGGAACAAGCCAAACAAGTGACAGACACTTATGTGTCGGCTGAAGAGGTGGAAAGAATTTTAAATGAGGTAAGATAATTTATTCCGGTCACAATCCTCTCCTTCTTTTCCTCTCCTTTGAAAAAGGAGAGGTTAGATGGACGTTTTTAGCAGGTCTAACATACTGCTTTTAAATAGGCGGGCACTATCTTTCTCAATCACGCCACTCGAAGCAATTTGGGAACCTCCCCTTGAAAAGGGGAGGAATTAAAGCCCGCCC
>CAYTUI010000012.1:0-36545 GCA_964441335.1 uncultured Gammaproteobacteria bacterium | reverse complement strand
CTAATACCTCCACTTCTTTAAAATCACTCGGCAGGCCACTGACCCACAATCTCTCCAATTGAAGCCATAAAAACAATAAATAAAGCGATAATATCCCGCCTATAACAATACCCGAAATTATAGAATCTATCTGCTGATTGGAAACCTGTTTGTCCTTTATTTCAGTTGGCTTTTGCCAGGCCAAGAAAATAGCATACAAAAATAGTGATAATATATAGACGAAGACTATTTTCAGTAATAAACTGACTGATATGATACTTGTCAGCCACTGATAAGCACTGCCCAATCTCTTGGCAAATTCCGGATCAGCCGAGGATAATAACGGAACTATTATCAACATGGCTAACAAAATAAAAACGACCAGGCCGATAATTATTTTCTTCAAGATATCCATCGGTCTATTACGTATTTTCATTAACCGATTATACTCTTGAACGGATTTTTTCAATTGAGCAAAGGGAGTAAAAAGCTTAGAAAATAATATTAAAAAGAAACCGATATCCCAATACTTCTCCTGATGATTTTTTAAATAAGAATAATTAATAAAAATTGTGCCTAATACCGGTAACGTCAGGAGGTTAAAAATTTTTATAAACGGATTGTCATAAATTGCGAAACTGACCACAATCAAAGCTAGCGGTATAAGCCAAGTTAAATTACTCTTACTAAATAACTTTTTTTCAGCCAAAGTGGCATTGAGAAAGATGAGCACCAGAATTAAAAAAATTGAGGCATTAATACCTAAAGCATAAACATCTCTGCTCCAAAAATTCCACAAAAAAACTACCCAAAATAAAGATATCAATGAAGAGAAAATTAGTCGTCGCGGCTGTTTTTTAAATTTATCAACGATTATCGACATTGTATTATGTTCAATCATCCAAAGCGGATAAATTAATTAAAGCCTATCTGTTGAATAATAATTTAATAGTACCAAAAGGCTACTGATATGACAATTACACTATCTGGCCGCTAAAATTGATAGAAACGGCCAGACAAAAAACGTCAGAATAGTATATAAGCTAAAACAGCATAGAAATTCTTTTAGACTACCTCATTTGTATCATTTCCCCATATTTATTGCTCAATCCGAGTTCCTCAAATTGGGGCTGGATAAAATGCTCAAAAACCCTTATAATAGCTGTGGTTTGGCTAACTTAACTTGAATACACCGCCATTCGTCAAAGGCGAATATTTCAAAATGAAGATGAGAAATTTAGCTTGAATTATCACAATAATATAGTTGCTTATAAATTCATATAGACCGCGTTTTAACAATGTCAGACCCAGAAAATTTTAAAAATGATCTTTCATCGTCAGAAACCCGAGAGCAGGCTGATTTTTTGGATCCGATATCACCAGAGCGTTTACAGCAGATGGTTGATGAATTTTCTGAAGAACTTGGTATTGATTTATCCCCCATTTCAGTCAAGGTCGTCAGACCGGGAGACTTGTCTTTTGATTTTATGGAAATCTTATCCAAATTTCAGGGCAAATATGGCATTAAAAAAGTTATTCCGCAATTTCTGACTCACGGCATAGATTTGACCAAACCATTTGAGCAGACAGAGGAAAATATTCAAAAAATGAGGGGGGCGGCTACGGCCGAAGGTTTTTCTTTAGACGGAATCCTAACAGGTTTTGTTTACAATACCGGCGGTAACATCATCTATACCGCCATTAGGACCGACCAAATGCAAAAATTGGCAGAAACCTACAGCCAAAAAGAGCATGAAGCGCAAAATTTCCCAACCGTGGACAGCGCCCGACAATATCTAGAGAAATTGGCTGAAAAATATTTCTATCACGAAATCGGACACTCGGTGCTTAGAAATATGAACATCGATAAGACCGACCTGCAAGCCTGGTCTGATTTGATCAAATCTAATACCACTATACAGCAAGAAATTATAGAATTACAGAAAGATAAATTCCCGAGCACCGATCGGACTGCATTTATCCCGATCATTTTGCACGAATCTTTCGCGGAAATTTTCAGCCGAGTAGCAACCCATGGACGAGCCGACGCCAGGGTTTCTTCCCACCCCAAAGAGGAAGAGTTAATGGCAGTCATGCTTAAAAAAATAGGCTGTAAATTATAACACTTTGGGGTATATTTATAATTTAGCGTATAATAATTAATATCTAACATAAATACTTATGAATTTCGAAAACCCCTCTGAAAATAGCACTAAGCCAACTTATGAGGCTTTAGTCCAAGCGCAAATTGACAGCGGCCAGGCGACTAATAAAGAAGAGGCCGTCAAAAGTGTGGAACTGGCTCTTTTTAATGAAAGGATCGGACAGTTTACAGAAGCCGATTTAACTCAAGATGCCGACGGCAGTTGGAAAACTTTTGAACAAAAAGTCAGAGATATTTACCCGGAATTTCCCGAGGACAGATTTGGAGCCATCAAGGTGGCTGTAACCTTACATTTGTGCGGACAATAAAAATTTAAAAAACTTTTTATCCTTATAAACTCTTAAACATATGGAACGCCCCGAACTTAAAGCGCAATTTACAGAGTCTAAAAAATCTCTGGAATCTTCCCGAGAAGATATTGATTGGTTTTTGAACAATGAATTGCTGGACGAACGGGATGCTCTACGTCTGACAAGAGTCTTACAGTTAGTAGATCGCTATCAGCCGAAACGCGAGGGTGAGGAAGAAAAAATTAATCGCTGGAAGGCCTATCTGGAAAGCATCTTTCGTCTGCTGCCGACTCGTAAGAAACCAGCAGACCAATTACCAAAAATTAATTCTGCCAGCTCCTACCTATTAGCCGAGAAAACCATCGCCACTCTTCGTGAACTTCGCCATCTGGATTTCAACCTGGAAGAGACAAGTGACTTTTCTGCAGATGAAATTTTAAACCAAGAGAGATCAACTGTGGTCACGTCTGAAGAAACTCTGGATACTTCTTTGACTTTGGAATATGAAAAGAAAAACTGGGGCGTAGAACGTATCTGTCTTGATGGTATACAAAATCATTTACCGGCTGATGCCAAAGGGGAACATGTTTGGGTCAGATGTTTAATTGACGGTCAGTGGGTTTCTTTGGCAGAAGCTAGACCAAGACGGGACAAAATTGAAGCTGTTCGTTTTTCCGATGACGGCGTCGGGTTTGATGTCAAAAACTTATCCCTATTACATTCCTTCAAAACCGAGGAAAAAGAATCGGCCGGGCAATTTGGGGAAGGTATGAAAATGATGGCGGCCGCGGCTTTACGCGAAGGTTTACAGCCTGAAATGGAGTCTCAAGATTGGCGAGCCAAACCAATTGCCAAAGCAGTCAATATTTTCGATACCAGAAATAAAAAGGATCAAACTGTTCAACAACTGGCCTTTCAAGTTCAGCATTTAGACGGTCAACCACTGATTGGCTCACGAACTACTTTTTGGAAGCCATCAGAATCCTTCCTCGATGAATTAATGAAAATTGATTCCAAGGTATTGCCTTTGAAAGAAAACTATCGCCCATTATTTGTGGGCAGTACGGGGGAAATAGTCAGTAGCGAATCAGGAAACATATTTGTTAAAGGTATGTTTGTCTGTCGTAAAAAAACTCTCTTATCCTATAATTTAGAGGATGTGGAAACAAATAGAGATCGTAATGCCATTGTGTCTGATAATTTGGAATATCAAATTAGAAGCATAATTATGGAACTTTCCGATAAACGTCTAGTTAAAACAATGCTGCAAAAATGTATTTTGGAGCCCGAGACTATTGAAAGCAACCTGTATAATTTACATAGCGATCATCCCAGCGTTTGGCTGGAAGGATTTTATGAAGCCTTTGGACAGGATGCTGTCCTGGATACTGACTTCAAAATACCGGACACCTTCAAAGATCAGTCGATAAAAAAAATAAAACTGCAATCCGGTCTTAAAAATATACTTTTACGGGCTGGGGTAAGAACCGATAAAGACGTCACTCCTGATTTTTGGCAAGAAATAATCCCTACTTCTTTGACTCTGGAATATGGTAAGAATATTTGGACAGAAGAAAGAATTTTACTTGACGCTGTCCAAAATCATTTACCGAAAGATTCGGGCGGTTCTAATGTATTTTTACGTTTTAAGACAAAGGATGGCCAATGGCATCACTATAGTGATTTAGCAGACGTTCCGGATGAACAGATAGAATCCCTAAAAATTTGCGATGACGGACGCGGCTATAATGCGCGCTTACTGGGATTTTTATATTCAACCAAAGATACCGGCGAGGGTTCGGGTAAATTCGGCGAGGGCTTAAAAATGTTATGTGTAGCGGCGCTACGCAAAAAAATTGAAATGACCTTGCGTTCACAAGACTGGACTGCCAGACCGCGAGCCTCCCGACAAGAGGTAGACGATAAACAAATTGATCAGCTTATGTTTGATGTAACCCACTCTGTTAAAGAACGTGAATTGGATGACGATAAAGCAATACATCAAATAAGTTCAACTACCTTTGAAAAACCCACAGCGGAACTATTAAAGGAATTTCGACAGATTAACAAAAAAGTCCTGGCCATAGAAAGAGTCAAGCCGGTTGAACATACTGCCAATGGTGATTTACTGTCACTTGAAGGTGGTCTAATTTACGTTCGGGAAATTTTAATACCCGGAGATCATAATCTACTTTTCACCTATCATTTACCGACATTGGAGATTAAAAATCGCGATCGAAGTTTTATTGATGAACAGGAATTGACTCCGGCTATTGCCGATATCTGGTCACAAATAAAGAACCCGGAAGCTATCAAAGGTTTTCTTTTTAAAGCTAACTTAGCGGCGCAAAAGGGCGACGGCCGAGATAAGCTAGAATTTACCATGGATTTTGATCCGCAAGATGCTCAAATTTGGAAAAAATGTTTTGAAGAAGTTTTTGGGAAAGATACTGCTATTAGAGATATGCGTTCAGAAGACTATGATGCTCTCCAACAAAATAAACATGTTGGGTTGGAGCTTATTTCTCTGCCAACAGAAGTTTATCAAGTGCTTCGCGAGCTGGGATTACCGACCTACGAATCACGTTTGCATGACATGACCGACGTGGAGCATATACCAGATGCTGAACTTACTCCGGAAGAACTGGCAATGATAGATATTTTGAAGGCCATTGATGATTACCTCCCAAATAACAAACCATCAGGTATTAAAATATATAGAAAAAAAACTGTCAGACAAAGAGTTGCCAATGGCTTTTCTGACGGTAAAAATATCCACCTCTTGAGGGATATACTAGAAGATTTTATTCAGGCGGCAGATGTTTATGTCCACGAAAAAGTCCATCATAATACCGAGGGCGCGCTTGATGCCAGTCAGGGTTTCAGGAATTATCTTAGTCTTGCTTTAAGCAGACTGGCTCTAGATCAATTAAAAAAGGTCAGGCCGGATCTGGTAGCTAATACACTTGTGCTCGACTAATCTGTATGATAAAATTTGATTACCTTGAATGTTGAGGAGCAATATAGCGGCAGGTCTTTCGCAGGAAAGCGCTGTAGAGCGGTGAGTCAGCATTAATTATAACCGGTACTTGCCGGATTTTTTTATAAGCTAGGTTGCTAATTTATTAAATAATCATTGATGTCTGCCCAAACAAATTTATTCATCCTTTTCGCCGTCATACTCATACTCTTTTTAGTTGTTGACCTGGGTTTTTTAAACAGAAAAAGCCATAAGATAGAGTTTAAGCCGGCGCTAGTTCAGTCAATTTTCTGGATTGCTATTTCCGTAGCCTTCAGTTTTTTGGTTTTTGTCTATCTTGGTCAGGACATGGCCGCGCAATTCTTAAGCGCTTATGTGACGGAAAAAATGCTGTCAGTTGATAACCTGTTCGTCATCATGCTGATTTTCAGTTATTTTAAACTGGAAGAAAGATACCATCACCGAGTGTTGTTTTGGGGCATTTTAGGAGCCATGGTTTTCCGGGGAATATTTATCGGTGTTGGTGCTTATGTAATTCACCAATTTTACTGGGTCCTCTATATCTTTGGAGCAATCTTACTGTACACTGGTATGACTTTGTTACGTGAAAAAAAAGAAGAGCATGTGGATTTTAACAATAATAGAATCATAAAAATTGCCCGCAAATATCTGCCCTTTACAGCCAGTCATCACAACGGCAAATTCTTCTATCGAGAAAAAGGTAAATTTATGTTTACCTCTTTATTTTTAATAATGCTACTAATTGAAGGGACCGATATAATTTTTGCGGTTGACTCTATACCGGCGGTTTTTGCTATTTCGCAAAATTTCTTTATTGTCTTTACTTCCAATATTTTCGCCATCATGGGTCTCCGAGCTTTATTCTTCCTAATAGAAAACATTTTGCATCGCTTTCATCATTTACAGAAAGGCTTGGCGGTCATTTTGCTGTTTATAGGATTTAAAATGCTATCGGAAATATTCGGGCTGCACATTTCCTCTCTGATGTCATTTGGCATAATTATGCTGGCTCTAGCCTCTTCAATGATTTTGTCGGTAGTGTTTCCAAAGAAGATTTGATTTTGGAAGATGCAGATTGAATATGTCATAGATGTCAGACCTCCCCTTTCCCCTCCTTAGTAAGGAGGGGCTCAATTAAATAGAGCCTCCCCTTCACAAGGGGAGGACTAAGGAGGGGTCGTTATAATATAAACAAAAAGTGCTATAATGCGGCTATGATTAGCCTTACCACGCCGATAAGCGAGCTGTCGCGGATCGGCAAAACTACTGCTCCTAAGCTTAAAAAGATTGGCGTGCTGACGGCCGCTGATCTTTTATGGTATTTACCGTCCAGATACGAAGATTTAAGCTTGTTGACCAAAATTGGAGCTATTGATAACCAGGATAAAATTACCGTTAAGGGCAAAATTGCTTTGCTGAAATCTTGGCGTTCGTTCAAGCGAAAGATGATTATTACCGAAATGCAGATTGAAGACGATAGTGGCAGTCTTAAAGCCATATGGTTCAGACAACCTTATGTCGCTAAGGTTCTAAAAAAGGGTGATGAAGTTTATTTAAGTGGCAAGACCAAAGAAGTCTTGGGACAAATTCAGCTGATCAATCCCTCTTATGAAAAGGTTAAAATAGAACAAATACATACGGCCAGAATAGTTCCCATCTACCCGCTGACCGAAGGTCTGACCAGTAAACAAATTCGTTTTTTAATCAGTCAGATATTAAATTTAGCTCAATACCTGACCGAAGATATTCCGCCGGAAATATTAAAACAGGAACAACTAGCCAATCTGGCTGAATCACTTCAGCAAATTCATTTCCCTGATGATTGGAAAAAACTGGCCGAGGCGGAAAAAAGAATTAAATTTGAAGAACTGCTATGGCTACAAATTAAAATTATGGCCAGTAAAAAAGCTTACCTGGAACATACGGCCAATTTAATAGCGACGGATGAAAAAAAATTAGCGCTGTTTTATAACAGCCTGCCCTGGCAACTGACTAATGACCAACTAACCGCTATTAGTGAAACCTTAAATGATCTCAATCAGACCAAGCCCATGAACCGTCTGCTGGAAGGTGATGTCGGCTCCGGTAAAACAGTAGTGGCGGCTGCCGCGGCTGACCAGGTTGTTGAGCAAAATAGACAAGTCGCCTTAATGGCTCCGACTGAAATTCTAGCTACTCAACATTTTAAAAATTTCTGCAATTATTTGGCGTCCAGCAAGGTTGCCTTACTGACTGCCAAACAAAAAATGATCAGCCGCGGTCAAACTGTTGAGGAAATTAGTAAAACGGCGGTGATCAAAGGCTTAAAAATCGGTGAGATTGACATGGTCATCGGTACGCAAAGTTTAATTCAAGACGACGTTAGATTTAAAAATCTGGGACTGGCAATCATAGATGAACAGCATCGTTTTGGCGTCTCGCAACGCAAAAATTTAATTAATCAAAATATCAGCGGTCTGGCACCGCATTTATTATCAATGACGGCTACACCAATACCCAGAACCTTAACTCTGACATTATACGGCGATTTGGATTTATCTATTATTAAGGAAAAACCGGCTGACAGAAAAACCATTATTACCAAAATTGTGGATCAGCAAAATCGTGACAAAGCTTATGACTGGATATTGCAGAGGTTAAAATCTGGTGAACAGCTGTTTGTCATCTGTCCCTTAGTGGAAGAAAGCGACAAATTATCCAGTTCTGCCGGACAGGTCAAATCAGTCATGACCGAATATCAAAGATTACAACAGGACATTTATCCGCAGTTAAAAGTCGGTTTTGTTCATGGAAAATTAAAGAGTGAGGCAAAAAATGCCATTATCAACGACTTTAGAAATAAAAAATTTCCTGTTTTAGTAGCCAGCTCGGTAGTGGAAGTCGGCATTGATATTCCCGGCGCTACTATGATGCTGATTGAGGGGGCGGAGCGTTTTGGTTTAGCGCAATTGCATCAGTTGCGTGGCCGAATTGGACGCAACGACCAGCAGGCTTTCTGTTTTCTATTTACCTCCAAGGCCGATAAAAATAATCTGCAAAGATTACAGGCCTTAACAAAATATTCCGATGGTTTTGTGCTGGCTGAAATTGATTTGGAACTGCGAGGCGCCGGCGATGTCTTTGGAACTAAACAATCTGGTTTACTGGATTTGAAAGCCGCTAAATTGACTGACAGCGTCTTAATAAAAAAGGCCCGTGATTGGGCTGAAAAAATTATCTCTGAAGCTAAGTGGTCTGACTATCCCCTACTGCAGGCTAAAATCAAATCATTACAGGAAGAAATACATTGGGAATAGAGCCATGAAACACTTAGGGAAGCTTAAATTGACTTTTGCAAATTAAAAATTCAACAGCTTTCCAACTCGGATCACCGACATCATTAGTCTCATCAAGTACTCTGCAATAATCATCTGGTCCATATAACCTTGATTTAGCTTTCAAGGGTACCGCAAGGACATCATATTTGAAAGTTCCACCCGCAGGGGTCGTTTGAGTGCAACAATAATAATCATAAACTATATTCCCGTCCATATAATAGGCCTTAGCCTCATCACCATACCAATAATCATTCTTACACTCTCCTTCAATCCATTTGCACCAATGGAAACTGCTATTCTCGCACGCCCTTTTATCTTCTATCTCACGTCTAAAGACACACCTGAGATATCTCTTACTATCATTTTTTATTATCTGGTCTATATTTGTTTCATAAATGTCCAGTGGTTTGAAACGAATCAAACCGCTATTTATCTGCGCCAAAATTAAATACGCGGTTAGTGCTAAAATAAGTCCCACTATGGCTCCGCTGATAGTTGATTTAGCATTGCCAATTTTACCCTGATTGCCGATAGCTATCAGCCATTGAAAACCACCGACTAAAATCATTAAGACGGCCAAAATGACGGCCGCCTGCACAAAAAAAGTATAAAGGGTATTAATATAACAACCTAAAAAATCAGTATTGGTAGATACACAACCCATTTTTGCCAGCAGCGGACCCAAACCAACTGATGACGTAAAAGGAATTTTGTCTATGGCTTGAGCTGAATTAATAAAAAAATCTAATATCATTGATCAATTATTTATAAGATTCAATTATCTGCCGCCACTGCCCCAAAGAAATGGCACTGTCTACTCTTTGCTGATTATTAATGTCAAAATAAGGCACGCCGGTTAGGCCACTGTCTAAGCCTTCCTGAACATTCTGTTGAATTAAAGCTGTAACATTATTGCCATTTAAACAGTCATTAAACTGACCGGTATTTAGATCAATCTGCTGGGCTAAATCTTCAAAAATTTGAGTCTCTTCAGTCAACAGATTATCTTGATTGGCAAATAATAAATCATGGTATGGCCAAAATTTACCCTGCAATTGGGCGCAGCGACCAGCCACAGCCGCTCTGGTCGAAGAAACGCCATCATGCGGAAAATCCTTCCAAACAATTTTCAAATTATTAGGATATAAAGCCAACAGTTGATCCATGATAATCGCGGAGTTACGGCAATTTTCGCAAGTAAAACTGCTAAATTCAACAATCGTTATTAAACCATCTGACCTGCCTTTATAAGGATCTTCAGAATTAACAGAAATTTTATAGGGCGTCTGACTGACAGGTTGATTATTGAGAATTAACTGCTTAACCAACGGCGCCAGCAACAGCCATAAAGCCGCCAATAAAATTAAAGCGATTAAAACAAATAAAGATTTCCGCATTACTTCAATCTTATACTATGAAGCCGATTAGTATCATTATCCACAAAATATAATAAAGACTGGTCGGCGGATAAGAACAGCGAGCCGGCCGAATACTCTGTCTTTTGACCGACCGGTATAGCCAAAGGAATCTTCAAACCGGATACTAAATCAATCCGATAAAATACATCCGGCACGCCTTTAGCCAGTTCTGGGAATAAACCGGCACCTTCCGGCAATGAAGTCGGTACGGCGCAATAAAGCGAAGAACCGTTACTATTAAAAGTGCATTTATCAGCCCAGGTATTTAATTCCAAATTGGTCTGACTATAGCCCAGGCTATCTGTCTGTCCTTCCGTCAGCCATAACCTCGGCTGATATCTATCTTTAGGACTGCTGACGTTATAAAGTAAATTCTTACCTCCCGGCGACCATTTACTTTCAAACTTCAACCCATCCACTATAAATGAGTTAAAATTCTCATTGTTCTGACCGACCGGAAAAACCTCCTGCTTGCCGGTATCAACCGCTTGTCGATATAAAGCCACTACCTGATTATCAGGGGAGACAGCTACCTGAACATCGTTCTTTTTGTCAGCTACTGGTTCCACAATCTTTAAATTTGAGCCATCAATATTGCCGACCATCAGCCAATTATTATCCGGATTACCGCTTTCCCATATAGCTGACAGCATAGTGCCGGTAGAGTTAATGGCGAATTTTTCCAGCTCTCTCGGTAAAGTAATCTGCTTGCTGGTTTTAAAATCGTACAAAATATTAGAACCGTCAGGATATTCAATAATGGCCTTGTCCATACCCGACGACCAAGTCACTTTATCAACATTATAGAAAAGTTGGCTGTTAATAGGCGTGGCTGTGCCGTCATTATTAAGAGTCATAAAAGTTGAGGCCAAATCATTATAAAAGAAAATATCTTTGCCGGCAGTGCCAGGATCAGCAACATTGACCACGCCATAATCCTGTACTTCTGTCGGACCACCGATGGCTACCTTATCAGGCTGTTTACCGGTACCCAAGATATCCGGCAGATTTGTATTGGTATTGGTATTAACATTGCCAACAGTCGGACCGCCTTGGTTGATATTAGGTAAAGTTCCGGTATTGGTATTACTGTTAATCGGCGGCGTGGGACTGATTAAGGAACGGAAAATAAAATAATATAAAGCCCAGGCTAAAATAATAATAGCCAAGATAAATCCCACAACAACTAATATTCTTTTTATATTCATATTTATTTACCTAAATTAACTAGCGCATCCCAGACATTGCCAAAGAAAGTTTTGATAGCGTCGGTTAATAATTCTATAATAAAACCAGCAGGATCTGACAAGACAGTTAAAATGCCTATAACTATAACTACACCAATTATAAATAGAAACCACATAAAACCCAAAAAAATCATTTCATACTTATCAAGCTCCAAATCTTTCCAAAAAGGACCTAAATAACCACCCAACATATTACCAAGAACCAGCTGCGCATTCATAAGCACAAAGCTGACTACAGCGAAAATAATTGTTGCCCCGGCAGTTATATTAAGAACTTTCATAACCCACTTCGTGGCGTTCTTTTTAATCTGCTTCTTTAGAGCATCCAGCCTTCTGGCTTCGCGCAAAGCTTGGGCTCGCTCCATTCGCGCCGCGTGTTGGTCCTTTTTCAGAGCAACAGCATCTTCAAATGTTGTATCAATGGCCATTATTGCCAATCAGCTTTATTAATCAGCCAGCTGTCGCCGCTTTTCACCAACTCCAAAGCCAGTCTCTGATAAGTAATCTCCGTCTGTAAATTACTGCCGCGCTGGGATCTTTGAGTATGCACAAGTAAACTGGCTGAATTGGAATTCTCCTCCACCACAGCTACTTTCAAAACCTTAGTATCTACTCCAATATAATTCAAATCGGCAAAATTCCCAGCGTCCAAATTCAAGCTTTGTTTAAAAGACGCCGTCATCAATGGATAGAGATCTTTGATATTCTGAAAGTCCACCTGATTGGAATAGCTACCAAAACGTTCGGTAAAATTCCTGGCTATGACAATCAAATCATTATTCTGCGGCACTACTGGCGCCGTGGAAGTATCCTGTGTAACCGGTAAAACCACCTTATTAGTATTATCAGGTTGAGGAGTTATGTTAACTAATGGAGGTTCTTTAACCCGAAAAAATATCCACCAAATTATAATGGCAATAATTAACAGCACTATCAGCACTCCTAAAATCAGCAGAATCCTTTTTTTATTATTTAACCACCAGTCCCTCATTTTAGGCTTTTAAACTTTCGTCAAATTCCCGCTTAGCCTGCTCTATCTCCAATAGCTGTTGCGGGTCGGAAGTTATTAATTGATCCTCGGTATAGGAAGCCATAATCTTAATGGCCGCGTGCTTGGATCCGGCAAAGAAAATTCCTTCTCCGACAGCGCTTTCTAGCAACAAATATTTTTCACCTTCAGTCAGCATGAACGTCTTTTGTATGACATTAACAGCCGCCGGCGACTGCTTCAAGAGCATTTGCATAGAAGAGTTAGTAACAATAGCCTGACCATAAGGCGAGCGCAGAAAATCATTAACATCTTGCGTAATAGTAGTGATGCCCAAATAATATTTACGACAACGTTTAACCAAAGCGTAAATAAACTTGGCGCTATCCTCATGTTGCATTAGCCACCAAGCTTCATCAATTATCAGCAAGCGCTTCTTAACTGACGACCGGACAATATTCCAAATGTAATTCACAATGACATAGATAGCTAATGGTCTTAATTCATCCTCCAAATCACGAACACTGAATATTACCAACTGGTTGTCTATATCCACATTGGTCGGACTATTAAACAGCCCGGCGAAAGTTCCTTGAGTATACTTCTTAATTCTTAAAGCAATATCTTCACCACCGACCATGCCCTCCAAAACTTCTTCAAAATCCGACATCAAAGGCATGCTCAATTTACTCCAATCAGCTCCCGGGGCAATATCTTTTTTAGCGTAAGTCTCCAGCAACGCCCTATCAATAATAGAATCCTCTTCGGTGGTTAAATCACCAACCATCAGTCTAATTAAACCTTTCAGAGTAATGACAGCACTACGTAAAACATCCTCCGGCCGTGAATCCCCGATATTAAGCGGCAAATCAAAAGGATTTAATTTACTCTTGGAATTAAGTGACAAATTTATATAAGTTCCGCCGACAGCCTCGCCCAAATGTTCATATTCCCTTTCCGGATCAATAATCATAACGTCTGTGCCTAGCATTAAACTACGCAAAACTTCCAGCTTAACCGCGTAACTTTTACCGGCACCGGAAGTGGCGAAAACCACAGAATTGGCATTCTGCAGACTAAAGCGGTCAAAAATTATCAAACTGTTATTGTGCCGGTTAATGCCATACATAATGCCATTATCCGAAGTCAATTCAGACGAAACAAACGGAAAAGAAGCGGCGGCCGGTGAACTACTCATGTTTGCTGTCACTCCCAATTCATCATTACCCAGAGGCAAGGTGGAATTAAACCCTTGCTCGGCCTGATACAAAGTCCGACGTGACAAAACTAAATGCGCGCCTAAAAGATTCTCAATCTTATCCGAAGCCACATTAAGATTTTCCTTAGAGTCGGAATAAACAGTAATGTATAAAGCGTACTGAAAAAATTTCTCTGTCCCCTGACTAAGGCTATCCCGCAGGGCTTCAATATCCGCCAAAGCGGTCTCACGAATCGGGTCGCGTGGTGCTCCTTTTTCCCGATCAGATAACACTTGGGCTTCAATTACACCGACTTTTTTCTTCAGCTGTTTCAAAATCATGGTGCTGTCCATCGGATAGAAAAACATGGCGATATCCAAGGGCAAACTGTAATTAATAATCGGAGCGAACCAGCCAACATTCACATATCTAGGATAGGCAATGACAAAAATCGTTCGGGCGAACAACTGCTCCAAACGGACATAATTAACATCCACTTTAAAAACCGACGGCGCAATGATATCGCGAATACTGACCACGCCTTCACGAAAAACTTTTTCAGCTTCCAGAACCTTTACTTCTTCTTCAGCCTGTTCATGAGTCAATAACTCCTGTTGCTCCAGACTTATCTGGGGTTTTGCTTCCGGTAGCGCTTTTTTTGTAGCTTGTTTTGGTTCAAACATTGTGATTATGGGTAATAGGTAATGGGTAATGGGTAATGAGTGATGAGATATGGACCTACGTATGTCCCCCATTACTCATTACTCTCTCTAATTAATCGCCAATTTATTAATATCCTCCAACGGCTGACTCTGGGATAAAACCGGATTGTAAGAATTATAATAGAGTTCAATTAAAGCCTGGGTGTTGAGTCTTTGAACCTGCAGTCCCATGCTGGATAAACCGGAGGCGATAAAAATCGTTCTCTTAGTCAGCTCGCGGCCATAACGCTCAAATTTATCCCGACTGACCAACACCCTTTTAGCCGCTCCGAAAATACTAAAAAAACGGTCTAAAAATCCCTGTTTATGATCATGCGCTGGATTATAGGAAACAACGACAAAAAACTTTTTACTCATAATACTTTCCAGCTCCAGTAACTCGGAAACAAAGTTACGGTAATCAGCAATTTGCATTCTCAATAGCTCATTAGTCTGTTGCCTTTCAGCATCTTTTAAGCGATCCAAATAGTTATCAATATTTAGTGGTCGGGATTGAATCACAACCTGAATCGGAAAATTAAGTGAGTTTAAAAAATTCACATAGGAGCCGACCATAGCGTCCTGCTCCTCTTCTGACTTCAAATCAAAATTAACAGAAGAAACAATCAGCACTGCTCTGACCGTACCGTCTCTCATCAATACCAAATCGTCCTTAATCTCGGCGATGTCCAGATATTTTTGCAGAGACGGTAAACTTTTTTTTGACTTTACTTTGGCTGATTTATTATTTGCCATAAACTGCTTGATTAATAAAATTCGCTTCTTCTTCGCCTTTATACATGCCGCCGGTATCTACTATCAATGCCAGTTCAGATAATTTGCCGGGGGCAATACTTTTTTTAGGCACAAACATATCACTATCCAAATCTCCTTTTTTAACATCCTTAGGCACGACTTCTTTAAGCATCTCTTTACCCCAGACCCGAAGTGACGGTTTAGCTAAACTGGAAATCAAATTCAGCAGAAAAATGTGAAAATTAGTTCCATTAATTTTTAGAAAAGCCAAACTGCCGCCAATCAAACCAATACCGATGGCCTGCACCAGAAACAAATTAAAACTGGACAGTCGATAAGCCAAAAAAATCAGAATACTGCTGACAATAATAATTATAAACTGTCTGGTCGTTATCGGCCCGATAATTTTGTCTTCAATATCTATAAATTGTGGCACCACGAACTTTCTCATTTTAGAACCTTAATTTTTTATTTAAATCAGAGATGGCTTCAAACTCTTCAACCGATAAAATCGGCTGTCCGGAACCTTGCATATCAGCGACAATAACACTAATTTCCTTGGCCTGTTCCAAACTTCTCTGGCCTAAACTTAAATAAATCTGATAAACCTGACTGCTCCGCCAAGCTTCAATACCCTGCGCTTTACGGGTGACTGAATCAGCTTGCAGATTTTCAATCCGCTGTAAAATTTTCGCAACTCTAACGCGTGGATCACTATCTAACAACCTAAACTCCTCTAAAGTCATATTAGCCAGCTCGTCTACCTTGCCCATTAGCTTGGCGGAAACCTTAAAGCCGGATTTATATTTTGACCGCGGGACAACTGTGTCTGTTGGCTTGGTATTTAACAAGGAGTTAAATCTTTTAACCTTAGGCAAATCATACGGCCCGCCACCGGTTTCTGACTTTTGCTTATCCGCCTTGATAGCAGGCTCCACAGGTGCTAAAGGTTTTATGACTTCCGGAGGCACAGATTTTAAAATTTGCACAGGAGCCGGCGTTTTTATGGCTTCGGCAGACGGCTCAATTTTTTTTACTTCCGGCTGGACTTTTACCAACCTTTCCTTTTCCAGTTTAGCTGACCGAAAAGGATCAAGGGTGTCTGGCTTAACTGCGTTTCTATTGACCGCGGTAGCATCCAAATCAGTCTCACTTCCTCCCTCTTGCGCCGCTTCCACCACCACTCCATCCACACCTTCAATTTTATCCTTCAAGTTACGAATAACAATACCGATATCATCAACATCCTGAATCTTTAAACCTAATCCTCCCAAATCTTCAGAAGCTTTCAGCAGTTCTTTAGTCTGAACAAAATTTCTGGCCTGACGAAAAAAAGATAATAATATTTTGACAAATTTGACGAATTGAGCCGGTGCTAAAGAAATACCATGTTTCTCAACCAATTTTCTGGCAATCTTTTCCACACTATATTTGCGCTGTTGCTGACCGGCCAGTAAATCATTAATTTTATTTAATTCCACTTCAATTTCAGCTTCATCGTCAGGATGGAAATGAAATGCAGAGCGCGCGCCTTTACTCAACTGGGCCTTCGGGAGATGCAAAAAATGCTCATCCGCAGGCACTACAGCGGGTTTTGAAGCAGATGGCAATAAAAAAACCCCTGCGCCTGAATTAAGGCCATTTAAGGGCTTCTGGGAGACTCCAGCGGTCAAATCTTTAAGCTGACCATGATCAAAAACCTTAAATTTTCCGTCGGTATCTTTGACAAGAATATCCGATTCTAGATCAATCTGATTGGTTGCTGATGACATGTTTATTTTGCTAATCTTAGACTTCAATTGAAATCAAATTTCCAGTAAATTATAACACAAAATATCAAAAAATGGTAATAGTTGGACTGTTAACATCCGATGGTAACAGAAGAGTGGGTGAAAAATATCACACATCTGCGATCCGGCAGCGCGGGGGACGCAGTCTCGGCTATGAGAGATCGCATCGTCGCAATATTCTTTTAAATTACAACCTTTCTGCTGGTTGCCTTATGAATACTAAATACCCTCTGCTCCTCGCGAATTAATGGACGTTAATAATTTGCGAGCGGAGCGAAGCAATCTCAATTATAATTCCCCTCTCTAGAGATTGCTTCGCCTGCTGGCTCGCAATGACGTTTGGACTTGGAACTTGGAATTTGATATTTGAATCATATTGGTTCTTGTATTTTGTTATTTAAAATGACAGCAAAAAAACAGGAGACCCTCGTCCCCTGTCCTCTCAATCCTCCGCCCAGAGGGCGGTCACCCTTCGGGCGACATTCCTCATCACTCACCTCACTTCTTTCTAAACACCAAAACCTCACGTTCTATCCGCTGGCCTTCACGGCGATAAATCAAAGTATTTCTCTCGGATAGCAAACCTGACAAAGGCGTTCCCTTGACCTGTGGCAAAATTTGAACAAAGCCCTGCTCACATACCTTATTAACAATCGGCAATAAAGTGGGGCGACCATTTTTTATAAATATCGGCCAAATCATGACCACAGTTCCCTGCGTTTTAAGAATTTTTCTAAACTGCAAAAAAGCCTCCAGATATAGTTTAACTAACTGATCAACTATCGTGGCTAAGTGATCTCCTTGCTTACCATAAGCCGGTCTACTGGGGCCCATATAAGGTTCGGTAATAATCGCCTGCAGACTGGCGGCCGGAAAATATTGACTTAAATTTGCCGACGGCGACTTCTTTAATTCCGGTTTACTCCCCTCCTGACCGGTCAGCCACTTTAAATTGGCAGCTGCCTGATCAATAACTTTTTGATCTTTATCACTCCCAACGACATTTTTAAAACCCATCAGATAAGCTTCTTGCAACACTGTACCCAAACCGCAAAAAGGATCTAAGATGGCCTGATCTTTTTTCGCCCCGGATAAATTTATCATTATTTGTGCCAGCTTGGGCGGCAACATACCACGCTCGCTGTCGCGCTCCGGTCTTCCATAATCACGACGACTATAATTGGCAAAATCCTGCACCGCTTCTGTCAGACCGACATAATAAACTTGCTTACCCTTAGCGATTACCAGTTCGCGGCCGGCTAATTTATTTTTAGTCACAGCTACCGAGGATAACACTCCCAAATCATTAATCATCAGTCTGGCAGGCACACCGGAATTTTTTAATTCCTTTTTAACTTCCAAGCCCAAGGCCTTAAGCCGTCTAACTTGCTTCTCCAGACCATACTGGCTGATGCCGAAAACAAACTTGCCTTCGGTAATTTCACGGCTTGGCTGTAACCAACTTAAAATATCTTCAGCTTTCAATTGCTGTAAATCAGTCAACTCTGTCAATAATCTGATTACTTTAATAGTACCTCCCAGTCTCTTGATCAACTGATCGGCGTCCACTGCTCCAGAAAACACCAAAAACTTATCATTTACCTCGGCCATCTCGCCTTGACCGACTAACACGGTAGATAATTCCTCGGCTGACAGAGCCGGATTGTGACCTAAAATAAAAATGTATTTAGACATAGTGCTGGTATTATAGCATCAGAGAGAGAGACTGTCATTTATTGAAAAAGGGGCAATTCCTTGACAGACCTTCGCCCCTAAAACCCATAATATTGAGCAAAACTAAAGACTTATCGTATCGGGGCTTCGATCTGCGGGACTCAGATTTGTTTGACTATTATTAAGAGACAAATTTTGATGCTGAATATCTAATATTCCGATTATTCTTGACATTTTAAGGGTCAAATGATATATTGGAAACCGCTTAGTTCGTCCCTTATAGAGCCCTAAGATAAATTTAGTAAAATCACTAATATCCAATCAACAGGGCGAATATCCGCCGAAGCTGAGTATCAAGCGCGTATAACCACGCTATAGCTCAGCGAAGGCGGACGACCTACATAAGCCGTATTCCGCCACCCCTTTGGGGTTTTAATTATTGGCGGAATCCTTAATCATTAACTGAATTAAGGTTAAGTATGTCTCATTATGAATTGACATATATCATTTCTGCCGCGCTGGCGGAAACTGAATATCCCAATATTCAGAAGCAGGTCAACGAACTCATTTCAGGCAAACTGAAAGGAGCCGTCAGTCGCGAATCAATATTGGGCCGCAAAAAATTAGCCTATCCAATCAAAAAAGAAAAACACGGTTACTATGTCACCGTGGAATTTGATTTGGATCCGGCTAGCGTTAAAGAGTTGGACAGACTCTTGATGCTTAATAACTCCCTGCTCCGACATCTGATAGTCACCAAAAAAGTGCTGACTCCGGAGCAAGAAGAAGTTAAAGCTGGCAAACTGGCCAAAATTAAAGCCAGAAAACAGCTGAAGCAGGAGAAACTTAAGCCTGTCAGCAAACCGGCTGAGAAAAAAGCTCCTAAAATTAGTCTGGACAAGCTGGACGAAAAGCTCGACGAACTGCTCGGGCAAGAAATTAAATAAGTAAATTACTCTTATGGATCTCAACAAAGCAATGATTATCGGCAATGTTGTGCGCGATCCCGAAATAAGAACGACTCCCAGCGGCCAAAGCGTAGCTTCTTTCAGTATTGCTACCAATTTGGTCTGGACCGACGCCACTGGCCAAAAACAAAAGAAGGCCGAGTTTCATAATATTGTCGCTTGGAGAAAACTGGCGGAAATAATCGGTCAGTATGTTAAAAAGGGTAGCAAGATATACATTGAAGGCCGGATTGAAACCCGCAGCTGGGATGATCAGAACGCCGTCAAAAGATATCGCACAGAAATTATCGCCGACAACATGATTATGTTGGACAGAAAAGGCGAGGGCGGTTTTGGTGGCCCAACAGCCAGCACCACTACTTCGGCCGAAGCTGAACAACCAGCACCAGCTAACGATGGCGGTGATCAGGAAATCAGCGTTGAAGATATACCATTCTAAATTAATATGAAAGCAATGGAAAAAGATAAAAAATATTGTCACTTTTGCGTCAACTCTATGGATGAAATTGATTATAAAAATAGTCAGGTTCTCCAGCGTTTCACTTCTTCCTACGGCAAAATCGTGCCGCGTCGCAGAAGCGGAGTTTGCGCTAAGCACCAACGAAAGGTAGCCCAAGCTATTAAGCACTCCCGCTTCATGGCTTTGCTCCCATACGTCTCTAAGTAGCTGTTAGTTGGTTAGCTGATAGCTGTTAGGCAGCCGTTCAACATACTAAAAGCTATCAGCTATAAGCTAAAAGCTATTATCTACTAACCTACTCTCCTACTTACCTACTAATCTACTCTCTATGCTAACAATCAGCGATATTAAACTCGGGACCGTCATTAGTATTAACGATGAGCCCTACCAAGTCGTTTTCACCCAGCACATCAAGGTGGCTCGGGGCGGTGCGACTTTGAAAACTAAATTAAAGAATTTAATTACCGGAGCCACTTTGGAAAAATCATTTTCCGGTGGTGATAAAGCCGAAGAAGCTGATCTGGGCAGAGGCTCGGCCAACTTTCTTTACAAAGAGGGCGCCAACCATTTTTTCATGGACAATGAATCTTTTGAACAGTTTGAATTTTCCAGCGACAGCATTGGCGACGGCGCTAAGTTTTTAAAGGACGGTCAGATTGTTGACGTCATGTTATATAACGGTAAACCGGTAACTGTTGCTCTACCGAAAAAAATAACTTTAGAGGTGGTCTCGGCTCCGCCCGGAGTTAAAGGCGATACCGGCGGCACAGCTACCAAAGTTGTAACCTTAGAAACCGGCGCGGAAATAAAAACACCCTTGTTTATTAAACAGGGCGATAAAATTATCATCAATACTGAAACCAGCGAATACGTAGAGCGCGCTTAGCGCTCGAAGTAGCTTGTCCCGAGCGAAGCCAAGCTCAGCTTGGCGAGTCGAGGGATAGAGCGCGCTTAGTCCGCAAACTTGAATTTTTTGTCACTAAAATCTATTTCTCTAAAACGAAAAACACCAGAAGCCTTGTCTAAATAGACAGGCTTGTTTTTCATACCCATTTTCTGGCACAAATAATGCGCCATCACTGCCGACTGACTGGCGCTAAACTTCAATTTCTCTTCAAAGACCAAGCTGAAAAATATCCCCCAATAAATAGCCGTAACTTGTTGTGGTTCCCAGAACGTTTTAGCTTCACTGCCGAATCGCACATTAATATACCGTCTGACAATCCCGATAAACCGTTGGTCCTCTTTCAGCAAATTAGCCAGCATCTGTTTATCAACCAATAAATATAGGGTTGTTAAAGCTCTGTCTTGCTCGCCTAAACCCAGGCAACGCCATAAAATATCCGCCAACTGGCTAGTCTGCCCGTCAGTCTCCAATTTAATAGACTCCAGATTATGACTGACCAAAGATTGGAAATTGGCAGCCTCCTCTTTATATTTCTGCAACGATTCCTGCAGATCAATTTCCGGTCGGGCTTCGGACTTTGATTCTGTCTCCGACGCGACAGTTAAAAATCCGTCACTGATAGAAAATTCCATACTTGCCTGATCGCCGTAAGAAATTAGGAAATTCAATAAATTCTGCTTGTCGTCATTTGCCAGGCTAGCGGCGTTTCTACTTTTAACTAAATATTCACTGCGGGTCAGACTGTCGTTAGGAGCTTCGCCTGCATAACGCAAATAATCTTTCAGCCAATTTTCAATCGTCGGGTCAATTATTTTATCCTGTTCATTTCTTAAAGTTGTCCGCGTTAACAATAAATACCGCAGTTTACTGGCACCTTCCATAAACTTTCTAGCGTCAGTCAGGACACTGACATTTTCAGGGCTAGTTGCTGCTTTAACAATTTTCGGCGCAAACTGTGGCACTTCTCCACCCAACCTTCTAATTAAAATATCCACACTGCCTAAAAAATTCTGTAACGGCCATAATCTTTTTAAAGCAAATTCCAAAGCCAACTGCCCGCTATTTACATCTTTCATATTAAGTCTGGCCAAGGCCACAGGAAATTCCAGAACAGGTATTTCCTTGGTCATGACTTGCATTAACAAATCCAGAACGTTATCCAAATCATTGGAGGTTAAGTTAAAAGCATCCGCAATCTGTCCATTTATTTGCGGATTTTTTTCATCAAAAATAATATCCTTAGCTTCCTCTGGTATTTGATCAAAAGTCATTGCTCTCCTCAAAGATTATTCTTTTCTCTAATTCAAAAACTTACTAAACTAATTAAATTCCTCCTCCATTTTCAAACTCATCTTCCTTTTTTTTCTTCTTCTCTTTCCTTTCAGGAAAACCTTTTGGTAGAGTACCTTTAAAATGTCCGCTATTATGGATCCATTGGATTGTCTCCTCCAATCTTCGCTTAATCTCTAGAGACTCTGGATCTGTCCGGCCTTCTGTCTCAACCTTCTTCAAAGCGCGATGAACAGAATCTGCGATTGTCGTCAGTTTAGCGCCCTCTATACCCAATCTAACGGCGTTAGTAATGACTGAATCAGGCAAATACGGAGCCACTCTAGCAATAGACTCATGGTTCATATCTTTTAAGTTGTCTCCCGAAATATTCATAGCTATATTTTGAGTAACCTCTATATCTGTAGCTGTAGCTCCTGCCGCTCCAGCATCAGGAATAAATTGATCGGCCTGTTTAGGATCGGCTTGCACTCCTAATTTACTCCATTTGGTGACCTCCTCCTTATATTCGGCTCTTTGTTTTCTTTGCCCCTCATCAGCCTCGGCTTGCTCCGGAGTGATTGTGGCGAGATCCCCCATAGCCTTACCCCTTAACACCTTAAAAGTTTCAGCTGAAATCTTTTTAGCTGGTTCACTACTAGATTGAATAATTTCGCCCCATCTTTTGCCACCAACTATACCGGCTTTTGTTCCCTTATCTACAACATCCTCTGTCAATCCTATACCACCAAGATATCTTCTCTCCTGCCCTTCTCTAACGATATCATTCATTACTTGTTGTCTTTGTACATCATCTGTTATGAGATCGACATGAGACCTGTTTATTTCAGTAGATTTATCGCGCGTAGCAGGTCCGCCACCCCCTAATAGTTTCATAGACTTCCTAATATCTTCATCCTGTGTTTTCTTATCTTTATACTCTGGCGCGCCTAACTTATAGACTCCTCTATCCGTCAACTCCGCTGCAGCTGCCCTAGCCTTACTCTGATCAAACCCATGTAAATCTTGTTGTAACCGAGGCACCTCGGAAGTTCTGGCTTCCGCCAAATTAGCGCTAAGATTCTTTTGCTGTTGAGCTTTATCAACCCCAGCGAATGCTCTACCGGCCGCTGTATAAGCTTTAACACCAGAAGCGTAACCCACAGCTCCTTTAGCGGCTCTGGTAGCTCCCATAAGCACTCCTGCAGTTCTTTGGCCGCCAAGCTTTTGTCCAATCTTACTATCAAATGCTCTTTGGGTTGTAGCACCCATTCTTGAAGAAATTCCCCTATCCAAGGTGCTTACACCAGACGTAATCTTCCCAACTGTAAACCCTGCTCCAGCCCGACCTAAACCAAGTACTCCGCCGGCTCCGGATTTTCCGACCAAAACTCTTTTACCGGCACCCGTAATCTTACCGGAAACAGCCCGTCCCATAGAGGCTCCGGCCACGCCCAATTTATCAGCCATGGTCAAAGCTCCCATCAGTAAAGCGATACCAATAAAATAGCGTTTTAAAGTGTCGGCCAATGAATCACCACTAACATCCTTTCCTTTGGCTACAATTTCATCCTCTCCTTTAACTTCACCTTCTCCATCCTTAAATCCAACAAAGTTATTTTGCGACACCATAGTAAAAGCAAACCAGAGGAAAAAAGCCAGAACAGGACCAACCACCAGATATTTACCAAAAGTATCCCACCACTCATCATAATATTTCTTGGCTGTTGGCATAGTACTGGCCACGAAAGCTAGGGGCGCCAAGACAATTATAAAAGCAAAATAAATTATTCGCAGAGCGAAAATAAAAGTAATAACAGCGATTACCAAAGTGGCAATAATTATCATAATACCGGCCAACACGATTCTGGTCAGCACGGTCAAATCGTCAATTGCAGGCCCAAAAATAGTGCCCGTCGGATCATTACCAAAATTTATCACCGAAGTTAAGCCTAACAACCGTAAATAACCGGCCTGCAAAGAATCAATAAAGGCATTAACGAAGGCAATAGTGACAGCTTGCGATAAATCAATAAAAAATAGAACAATGGTCTTACTGAAATTTATCAGGATAGCCATGACTATCAAGCGGCGCAAATTCTGCTGATAACCATAGCGACTGCTTTTCAAAATTGTACCAATAGCAATAGTCAGTAAAATAGCGATAAAAAACATGTTGCCGAGATCCCTTAAAACACTCCAACCAATGTTGATTACAGGCTCGTTAGCAAAATCACTATAGCTCAAGATCTTGGTCAACATCAGCAGTATCAAGGTCATTATCCCGCCCGGTACCACCACCATCAAGAAATAAAGTATCTGGCCTAAGAAATTCAATAACTTACCTTCAATACCAGGGGCTTGCCCCAACACAATAAACGGCGTTAAACCCCCCACCATTATCAAAAATAATGGCAGTATCCACTTCTTAAGTTTTCTAAAGTTCATCATAATCTTTAACTAGGTTTTTCAATCATAATTAACTTCGGGAAAGAGATAAAGCCGTTGTCACAGCCTAAACCAACTTCTCCCCAATCATATGAGCTTACTATTGGAGAGGTACACCAACCCCAGTTATCCTGAACCATAACCCGCGGTTTATAACAAGCACTGCCGTCAATACAACCAGCTGTGCCGGTATCATATCGGGCATCATAGCGGTAAACATGGAAATATGATTTATAGTTCTCACTACAAGCTTGGGTAGTTCCGGCAAAGCCTAAAATTTTATCCTGTTCGGCCGGAACAGTCGGGGTATTCCAAAGAACATTTACTTTATCCTGTGTGGTACACATCGGTAAGGCATTCTTATAATAACCGAGGGAACTGATTGGCGAGCCATCGCCCCAATCTATCTTAAAGTAGCGCAGTGGCATGTGGTCCTTAAAAGCCGCGGCGTAAAAAGTCAGGTTAGCTAAGAAAGAGTTTTCATTCTCAACAACTATATCGCTGGAGGTGACATTATTTATGCTAAAAGTCTGGAAAGCGCCCTGACTGCAAATAGTCGTCTGCGGATCGCATTCTGTAGCGGCAATAAACGGTCCATGCGCGGCGTCCGAATATTTTGAACTGTCCCTATCCGAAATTTGAGTAATTTGGCTATCCACGATATCTATACACATTCCCCCAACTGATGAACAGTCAATATCCTGCAGACAAGTTATTCTCTCGTCTTCTTTACAGACGCCCGGAACAGCCCTGGCTCTAGAGGCGGCCATATCTCCTGTCATAGTAGCATCCAAAGGCAGGGCTTCCGGCCTGATACTATTATCACGACATCTGGCATTATAATTATCCGCGTCCAGATTGGTACTGCAATTTGGGGCGCAGAAAATATCAGTATCCGGATCGCATAATGTAACGTAAGAATCCGGCTTAAATTCGCAGTAATTAACATAAGATGGCCCTGGTTGCGGCTGACACGGAGTTGGGTGATCATCAACATCATATTCCGGGCACTCAGTATCTTGCTGACAGAAATAGCCAGTTCTATCGCAAATACCGCCTGTATACTCTACCTCTCCGGCCGGTTTACAGACACCAGAAGCTCGACAATATTCATCATCGCCAGCCGGACAAGTAACAGGATCAGAAATATACATTCCTGGAATAAACTCGTCGTCCAAGCTGTCATTAAAATCAATGCCCTGACAATAAGCAACCCCTGCCGGCTCACAAGAGGCCTTAGCATTTAAAGCATCAACAGCGCTATCTCCCTGATACAGTACTTCGCCTCTATAAGTTATTTTTGTGTAGGTGGTGGTATCACTGCTAATACCCTGGCAATTAGAATTAGTCGTACAATAAACTGGCAACACTTTGGCTCCCCAAGTACATTTACGAAGGCCCGTATTGCAAACCACTTCATTCAATGGCACCGCACAATCCGCAAGGGCAAGATCTTTGGTTCGCAATTTAGAAACGCAAGTATCACCAGTTCCCGTGCAATCCGAATCTTCATCACAGCGCGCTCCACTAAGCTTACAAATATAATTCTCCGGGCAGTAGCTATCAGGATCGCCAACATTAAAATAAGCTGCATTGCGCGGATCCCTGACTATACCAACAGTAGCCGTTAAACAACCCAACGCGCCATCATACCAAGTCTGGCTGACACATCTGCCGGTATCTAAAAGACTCTGAGTCATCATAATTATTCCGGAATAATCGATTGGACAAGGTTTACAGCTCTGACCGGCCAACACCGAATTTATACATTTACTACCATAATCTGCGCAAGTATTTTCACTGCTCAATTCACAGACTGTATCATCGCCACTGGCACAGGATTGACCGACATGAGCGCCATCATCACAGACATACCCGCAGGAGTTACCCGGCTGATATTTATAAACTCCGAATATTTTCTGAAAAATTTCTTTCAGTTTCCAGATGCCTCCTTTAGCAACCATATCATCAGGTGCCGGTCCCCAATAAGTTTCACCAGCCCGGTAACCGGGGTTTTTCCAACCTTCAATATAAGCTTCTGATTTAGTGTCGCCGATAAAATCACACAAACCATTTAAACTACTACAGGCGTAAGGACTGCCGGCACGCGGCGTTTTACCAGTGGTTTCAACCTTCCACAGTTCAAAATCCTGCGGATTAAAGCCACTGCCCGGTATAGCTGATCCAAAAGGCGCGTCATCCTGATTAATTGTAAAGTTTAACTGGCTGATGGAATAATTATTCCAAAATCTATTAGTAATCGCGGCATTTTCTCCGGCCGGAGTAACTGCTTGCGCGATAACGTCGCAAACAGCAAATGGTTTAGACTCCAACTCTATTCTATCGTACGAATGGTCATTAAAATCCGTCGTGTCGGCATAGAAAATAGTCACACCGTCATAGCTAGCTACGCAATAATCCGTATAATGATCGCCTTTAGCGTCAATACCAATATCTTCACCCTGACAGCCGTCTACTCCTAATTTGGGCGCCACCATAACTCTAGAATCCCTACCTCCCAAACCAGAATCACAGCCACTCGTAGACCCAGCGAAACTCGCGTCCCCGACATAAGTTCTGGCTTTGACAGTTCTTAGGTTGCCTAATTTATCACCGTTAGAATTATAAGCCTCATAGCGATTCAAATCCGTAGACGAATCAATACAATAAGTCTTCGCGGCTGTCCTAATCTCTTTCAGACTCATTTCTAAACAAGTATAAACCGGTGCCTTCATTGAATAACCGGCTTCCCGATTTTGATTAAAGAAATCAGTTCCGCCCGGAGCGGCATCAACCGGCAACCAAGTCAGACAGGCGTACTCATTACCGGAACCGTTAATCGGCGTGCCAAAATCTTTTTCCAGACAATAACCCGGCCAATTAAGATAACTTTCACTACGACGAAGTAGTGTCGGACTGCCATCTTGTGGACATCTTTCTTCGGCTTCCACAGTCCCGTTACCATTAGAGTCTTCATTCTTACAACTAAACCCATCCAAAGCACCGCCACCACAAATACAAGTTGGCACTACGGCGGCATCCAACTGCCCATCTATAGAGAAATATTTAACAGCCGAACCGCTGGCTCCATACTGCATCTTATAATAACCCAATTCGCAGGAGGCTACTGAATTGTTACAGACATTAGCACTTTGGAAACCGAATTTCAATTTGCGCACGCCACCGGAGCCACCGCTGACAACCGAGCTGGGGAAGGGGCCATCTTCTTCGGCATAACCTCTAGCCGTCTGATCAATTACATAGGGCGACTTCAGATCAAAGCGGCTACCATCAACGCCCAAAACACAAGTCGGGTTCGGCGCCAAAAAGACTGCGCCGGTAAAGCTGCCACTTAAATCTTTAGGTCCACATGCTAGATCGCCATAATTACTGGCCGGACTACCACAAGCCGGGTACGAAGTAGAGTCACAAGTAATGGTCTTAACCAACCTATAATCTGGGCTACCCTCACGAGGACCGGTGCCGTCAGCATTTATACTGACATCAATTATCTGCAAACCGTCTACCGGATAGCTGTTATAAAGCGAATAACCGGAATAGTCTATACCTTCAAAAGAAGTGTCCCTAGTTACATATTCTCCATAACTTAATTTTCTGACACTGCCGTCTATCCAATTAGCGCAATGCAGAAGATCGGCGCTACTGCTGTATTCGTTGCATAAACCCAACTGGTTACAAACCTGTCTGGTACTATTGGTTTGCGAATCAAAAATTTCCATACTACTACGACAGGACAACCATTCACTGCAATCTCTATCGCGCTGAACTTTAATAATAGCATTGGCGTCATTAGTGCAGGTTTGTAGAGTTGGATCGGAAGAATTAGGATCGCAGACAACAGGCGACACCGGTTGACCGCTTACTCTATCGCTGGCCCGATAGGTTAAATAAGTATTGTAATTTTTTATCGTGTTAGAAACATCATTAAAGAGTACGCAACCAGCTTTTTCACTGACCAAACCATTACAAGAACCGACATCCAATTGTTGGTCGTTAATATAGAAGTATGATTGCGACTTTCTTAAATTAATATCCTTAAAGTCAACCTCGGAATTACCGCCGGGGTCCGGAGGAGCAGTAAACTCCGGGCCATTATTCTTTACGGTTAAAGCGGCGTAACACATAATCAGTTCGTCACCCTCTGAAACTCCACCTAAATCAGCGGAAACATGCAACGATTGCCATTGATTACGCAGACTGGCATCAAGGTCGGCATTAACTTGGAAATTTCCATCGTGATCGCGTCTTTGCCCAGCGGAGGTAAATGAAACAGCGCCATTATATGGTTCCGCGTGACAGCTATAACCGCCGTCACAATCGGCATCAGTTTTGCAAACATCCATTGTTAAATCTCCGGTGGTACTGTTTTCACAATAGCCAATTGAGCGCTTATAACAAACTTGGGGACCGCTACAATCATCGTCCGTTTGACACGGTGAACTCAAATCCAAATTAACAGATCCGAAACCAACGGAATAATCAATCGTACCGCAATAATCAATATCATCTGGACTATCCCAAAAACAACGCAACTGAATACCGGCGTAACTCTGTTTAGCGGCATCTACCTGAAAATCATTAATCTTAACACTAGCCGATAAAGTGTAGGTATCGGAGTTACTAATAGCCGGACTAAAATAATTAGAGCTCTGAAATATTTGGGTCAAGCCATAAGGGTTGGTTATTAGGGTAGCCTGACCTTCTAAAGCATTGAGAATAATCGGAATGGGAGCGGTATTGCCAAAATCAATATAACTATTCCAGCCATCAAGCCCGGAAACAAAATTAGCATTACTTAAATGGCTAGTCCCCTGTGATTTTTTGCCATCAACATATTCAGTACACATATTCTGACCGGCCGGACAAGTGCCAACCCAGCCGTCATAAGCGTTGTCAACATATTCGGTAATTTGAAAATCAGATTGTCCAAAAGGCGGAATGCCGTCAGATGAACAACCCTCGGCGATCTGCCCCATTTCCAAAGTGTTAGTCTTAAACCAACCTGTATATAAGGTGCCGGCAATATTCACTGCCTCACGGTAAGTACAAGTTCTGTCCCCAGGATCTTTAAAGAAGCTGGAGCGTCCCTGCGAATCAACATATTCACGACAGAATAAGCCTTCAGCTGAACAAAGAACCTGATCATAAGTGTCCGGATCATTGATCAAATAAACGTTACTATATTGGGATGCGTAACCGGGATCAAAATCAGGCACGCTACGATCAATTTGCGGTTTACCTAATAGGCTACAACCCTGGTAAGTGGTTGAACAAAATTTATCCTGATCAACAACAATATAATCAAGGTTGTCGGCTGACACAGTTATCTGCGAAGGATCGCCCTGATGCCAGGTTTGCTGATAAGGACTATTGGAGTTATGGGTATTAATAACGGCCTGACAACCAACTGCTTCCTGACGGCAAATTTGTGAGAAAGATTTTAGATTCACCACTGAACCTTCTGAAGATTGATAGGCCTGGCAACCGAGCATCGCTCCGACATAGGGCTGATCACAAGAGTTGGGCGTGTTCCAAGTATTCTTTATTAAATACAAATTGCTAACAGCTTCCTTCAAAATCACATTGTCAAAAATGAAAGACTTATTGGCTGTCAAAACCAAATTTATATTATCCGGCGTTAAGACCTCATCAATATATAAAGGTCCGGTCTTATAAAGTTGCCAATCGGTGGCTACCGGAATATTAATGCCGGCAAAATCACAGGTACTGCTATTACATTTTGTTTCTGTCGCCTGACCCAGTCTAAAGGAAATATTAGTGTCAGCGTCATTATTCTTTGCCCAGAAACTTAGATAGTATTCACGTTCAGCCACGATTTGTCCGCCAACAGGTCTGGTGGCCGAGTCGCCGGAAAATTGTAGTGAATGACCGCCCTGGCTGACAGCTTCATTAGATAAAGTAATATTGCCAGTCCAAGGATCATAAGTTACCGGCGTCCGCTCAAAAGTATCGGCAAAAACTGTTCTTAAATTATTACCCTGATTACCCCGATACTCGGAACAACCAACACTGGCCAAACCGCAAAGATGACTGTCTTTATCTATACCGCTATAAATTGTCCCTGATTCTGTGCGGCGTAAAGGATGACAATCAGCGCTGGCAAAAATAACCTTATCCTGCAATCGATAATGCGGGTTGCCGTCCAGATCGAAAAACTCTCGACAATTTGGATTAATACCCACCTCACTGGCCAAACAGGCGGCAGCAGTTGCTGGGGTATCAGTGCAGACTGTACCGCCGACGTCAATGTTGGTACAAGGACCAACATCCCCAGCTATGCCGTTATCTGCAATCACTGTTCCATCAGGTAAGGTGGAATTATTAGGTTGATTAAAAACGGTGCCATTAGTTATCTCTAAATTACTTGGCAATACTTGCCAAGTTCGCACCTGGAAGCCTGCGGTATCACTACCTTCTAAAGTATAATAAGTCACTCCCAAACCTTCATCCTTAACACACTGCCTGACAAAGCTGTAATAATGTCTGCCTTCGCCACCAGCCGCCACTTCATCCAAGTTAGTAAACTCTTGGCAATTAACATCAACGGCCGGACAATTGGCGGCAGTCGCCGGAATTAAATTTACAGACTCATTGGGCGTTGAGGCATTTTCCATTAAGTCAAAAGAATTGGCCAGCTGTAAGAAAGATTCATAGCCCAAACACTCGCTAGGGCAGATATCATTTTCTGTTATCACTCCGGGTACTACCGGGTCGCCGTTAACCGGCGTGTATAGAGCGCAACCAACTTCTTCCTGACTGCAACTGACGCGAGTACCGTTCAAATATATCTGACCATTTTCACCGTACTCGCTATAAGAAGAGGCCGAGGAGCCTTTTTCCAATTTAACGCCATCAACATAAATATTGCCACAGGCCGCCCGCGATTCTAAGAAGACTGTGGCTATTTGATCACCGTTATCCGGCCCATAAGTTAAGCTCATCTGGAACCTTTGCCAATTATCCGTCAGATTAACATCGGCTGACACCGCAGACGTAGACAAAGAGCCGATAGAAGCTCGGGTCTGACAAGTGTTAGCCGCTTTGGCATACCAGGACAAAGTGACTGTCTGATCATGCAGTATTCCGGTCATGGCTGTAGCGGTCAGCTGACCGTCATTAACCATGCGCAAGCCGTTAAGGCCAAAATAGGACTCATCCCTGGTGGTAAAAAGATCAAAACTTACGCCATTAGCTGTCCAACCGGCAAACTCATCTGGCTTATCATCATCAAGCCAATCAGGCACGCTAAAATCAGTCGCGCTATTTAAAGTATAGTCGTTAAAATTACCGTTAGTCAGTAAATTGACCCCAGTCGTTTCCGGGTCAATAAATTCGCTACAGCCGGCGGCCTCGGTCGGACATTCCAGAGCGTTATTATTTAAATAAATTCGGTCATTAGGATTCCAATCAATTGCCGGTAAATCATCTGTGCCAAAATTTGTTTTAGACAAACTATACCACTGACAGCCGGCCTGATCAGGACTGCATTTTTGGACTGTGTCTGACAGAAAAGTATATCTGGCGCCGGTATCAGAGTCGTCAAAAACTTTACAGGACGCGAACTCTTCTTGGCATTGCGTGCCGGAGAACCGCCAAATATTAGACTCCTTAGTGCAATAGCCATAACCACCGATACAATTGCCCTGCCCGTCTTCGGATAAACATTGCGGGTGATCAGTACACACCTGCTGTCTTTGGTTAGTAATAACATCCTGCAACTGCGGACCGTTAACCAAAGCTTTACATTGCGCAATCGGCGCCGTCAAAACCCAATTCGGATCAATTAATTTATAGAAGATATTATCAGCCGGATTTGTTATGACACAGCCGGGACCATTATCATAGCAATCAATAACTTCTTTCAAAGTCCGCGGATTACCAACCGGACTTAAAGAAGCGGCAATCTCCCAGCCCAAAGGCAGGATTCTATAACTTCGGAGCTTTGCCAAATTGCTATAACAATAACCGGTCAAATAACAATCTTTACTGCCGTTTTGCGCCATATTCAAATAGGAAATCAATGTACCGTTGGGATTTAGATGACCATTATCAATGGCCTCGGCCACTGTTTCATTATTGGTAATAGCCGCCAACATGCCCTGATCAATAGTACAATTATTTTGACTGGCCAAAGCTCTATCTTGAGGGCAGGTACCCAATTCATCTAAATAACCATAATCATCAAGACTCTTAAGTTCGGTGGTTTGAAACTGCGCTTGAAAATCAGTAGCATTGCCGCGGCGCAAATCAACATTACCACGCAACTTATCCAGCAACGTTTGTCTTAAAGTACCGACATTATCGCCCTCATTGGTAAACAAGCCATAAACACTGGATAATGATTGCCCGCCGGCAATAAATTTCTTTAAAAATTTTGAGTACAAAGTGTCTCTAAATAATCTGGCGGCAGTAAGAAAAACCGCGTCGCTACTGACTAATAACTCCTGTTCCTGCAACATTAAATTATGAGCATCCAAATCAATCTGATGATTCTGCTGACAACTGGCAACAATATCCTGGGAAATTATCTTCGTAGAATTAAGGAAACCCTGACATCTTAATAAATCATACTGGGCCGAAGTGACTGCTTCTTGCTGTTTCTGGGTCGTAAAATTTTTCAATTTTAGCCAAGCGCCAATATCATTTTGCGCCGGTGAAAAAATGCCGCTGATAAAGTTGGCTTTTTGACTGGCGTCAAGACCGATAGTCGCTTGACTAAGCCACTGGCCGGTAGACAATGAATTACCAAATTGTTTCCACTGCTCTTGAACATTCCTAATATCGCAACGTGGCGGAGCCGGAGCCTCGGTATCAATAATGCCCAGTGTTAATCTGGCTTTAAATTCCACCGACGGATCGCAAAGATCAATTCCTAACTGACTAAAGTTAGCGTCTGATAGCCGACCGATAACATCACCCAAAGCGGCATTGCCGGCATCTTTAAAAACTTTATTAGGAACCCTTAGTTCCAGTAATTTTTTACCGCCCGGTCCGCCGGAAGCAATATAAGTAGCCGACTGATAGGCAATGTTATTAAGATATGTTCTTAAAGCTGAATTTAAAAGATTAACCTTAGTCTGTTTATTGGCCCAATCAATAGCCTTGGTAATTTTCTGCCAAATCGTTTGAAAAGTAGTCTGAATATCTGAAACCGGCGCCCCGCCTGCGGAACCGCCTAAAGAACTTGCCACCTCTGCCCCATCAATAGGTGCGCCTACAGGTTCATAGGCAGCGATTAATGCCTGACGATTACCAAAAGCAAAAACCAACCCGGTTATGGTCACACTGGCGATAACAAGAATGATTAATTGTTTCTTGAGCGACACCTTACTTAATTATTAATACTTAATACTTAATAATTATAGAAGTACTTTAATTAACTCCTTCAGTTGGTCGGGCGGAATTTTATTTACTTCATCCGGTTGCAGACCCACGTCTATCATAAATTGCCTAATTTCTTGTTCGTCTAAGCTTTGAAGATCAACCGTCCCGGTGTCTTCGGCTTCAATCACTGACTGCAGAACCAACAGTAGAAAATCATCAGTAAAGCTGGCCACAGTATTGGCATCCAGACCGCTATCTATCAAAATCTGCCGAAATTCCAGTAGCGTTTTATCCTTTAAGGAGCTGTCAGTCGGAGAAAATTGCGGAAAAATGTCTGATAATTTAGTGTCCGGCGTTAATAACCTAACACCCCGACAAGTCTCGCCTTCGGCGCAATTAGGATCCTTACCCTGACTAATCTCGGTGCCGTCAGGAATGCCGTCAGAATCTGTATCTCTAAGGTATGGGCTAGTGTTATAAGTATAAACTTCCTGATAATCGTTAAGTCCGTCAGCGTCAGTATCTTTTAATTTCAGAGCTTCTTTAAGCTGGCTATCATCATTGACCAGCACATTACTGATACCGCTTTGGGTTAAATCTATCTTAAAAGGGTCGGTAACGTTAGCTTTTAAAATCCAACCGCCTATACCTAGACAGACCACGCCAAAAATTACTATCAAACCAATTACTAACTTGGTGGTGACATCTCGACGTTGCTTCACAGGATAACGATAGTCATCTGAAACCGTCTCTGATGACTCATCGGTCTGCGACCAAGCTTCAGGAGTCGCCTCATTAGGTGATACTGGCTGTGAGTAATATTTTGGCTGTTCTTTGGGGAGCATGGTTTATAAAAAACTTTATATATTATAGCACATTTTGACTTCCACCGCCAAAGGAGTTGTTCACATAGTGACTGAAGAACTGAAGAACGTAAGAACAGAGAAACTAAAGAACTAAAGAACGTAAGAACTAAAGAACCGAAGGACGACTCTCTGTTCTTTCGTTCTTACGTTTCTCCGTGCTCGCGGTCATTATCAGCCACTGCTCCAGCGTCACATCCTGCGCCCGCAAATTTGGGTCAATGTTAACTTGTTGCAGGCAATCAGCGACTACCTTCTTATCCCATTGCAGACCGGCCGCCAAATTATTTATCAATTTCTTGCGCTTGGAACTAAATCCCATTCTGATTAAACGCCAAACAGTCTGTTCATCTTCGGAATAATTCCAGTGATGAATGTCTTCAATTTTTAAAATAACCGATTCCACCGCCGGCTTAGGCCAAAAATTATCAGCCGCAATTTTCCCCACCAACGACGGCCGACCATAAAACTGCACCCCTAAAGATTGTTTACTATAATCGCCGGGTTTAGCCACAATTTTTTCTCCCACTTCTTTCTGAACCAGTAATATCATGAGCGAAGGCAACAAAGGAAAACTTAAAATATGTTCAATCAACTTACCGGTTATATAATAGGGTATATTAGCTACCACTTTATATGCGCCGTCGGTTTGCAATGCCAGATGCTGTTTAATATACTCAAAATCTACCTTCAAAAAATCGTCAAAAAATATTTCCAAGTTAGTGTTAGTCTGCCTAAGTTTTTCTAAAAGCTCCTTTAACCGTCTATCACTTTCAAAACTTATTACTCGCCCAGCTTGAGCAGCCACTTTAACTGTCATGGTTCCTAATCCACTACCAACTTCCATAACCATATCGTCAGCTGACAAATCGCCGGCTTTCACAATGGCGTCCAAAGATTTTTCAGAAATTAAAAAATTCTGCCCCCGATCAGTATCCGGATTTATTTTATATTTTGTCAACAAATACTTTGTCTCTTCAAATAAATTCATCACAACATATATAATAGAGAACTTAGACCAGAAGCAATAAAGCTGATATCAAAAGATAAGCGCAAATCTGCCACAAAGTAAAAAACTATGCCAAAAAAAGCCATCATCACTAATTTACCAATCACCAAAGTTGATTCAAAAGCCACCACCAAACTCATGATACGCCCATCATGAACTTTTTTATAAGTCTGGGCCGTTAAAGCAATACCGATTACATTCTTTGCCAGAGCAGATAATGTATTAACCACAAAAACTCCAAAAGCAGTTGTGACCAAAACTCTTAAGAACCAGATCAAAGCGTGAGAAATTGAACTAAAACGCAGAATCTTATGTTTACTATAATTATCTACAAACCGCCCGGCTAATATTGAGATGACAATTGAAGCCATAATACTGAAGCCCATAATTAAACCGACTTCCAGATTATCTTTAACAATAACTGAAATAAAAATTGGCCAGATTATAATTAGGGCAACTTCCTCCGCATAACCCAAGTATGAGATCAAAGCTTTCTGACGAAGTCCCTGAAATAAAGTTTTGAAAGATTCTCGGTAAGAAAAACTATGACGGCGATATCTCTCTTTGGTAGTCAATAAAGGAATATTGGAAAGCAAAAAAATTATGGATACAACTGAAAATAGCCAACCAAATCCGCCCCAAGCTATCAAACTGCCGGCAATGATTGGGCCAATAACATACATTAGAGAAACCGCCACGTTGATACTGCTGACTTCCCGCCCGCTCTCGGT
>CAYTUI010000011.1:27218-37914 GCA_964441335.1 uncultured Gammaproteobacteria bacterium | reverse complement strand
TGGTTTAAGTCAGATTTTAATTAATGAAATACGGTCAGCCCGCTATTTGGATAACGCGGTAGTGGCGCATTTTGCGGCTGAAAGTGGTGCTGAACGGGCCTTGTTTTTGTTGAAAGAGTCTAAGGGATTGGATGAAACTCCTAATATGCTGTTTGACGACACAATAGCGCCTGACTTGAACTTGGGTGATACTGATAGTTTTAAAGTTGATGATTCTGTGACTAATGATCAGCAGAGACTATATGGTTATCAAAATATAAGCATGGATTCGCCGGATTTTATTGTCAATAATGTGCCTGCAAATTCCACCATGCAGTTTGATATTTACGATCCGACTGCGGCAAGTCCGGACACTGGTATTTTAACTTTGAATATTGATTGGGCGGTCCAGAGTTGTGGAGGTAGTGATAGACTTGAGGTTGGTTTGTTAGAATTCCAGGTTGGTACGCTTATTGATCCGTCCATCGATCCTGCGGACATTTATAAATCCTTCTATACTTGCGGTTGCGGTAGCGATAATAACTGCACTGCTATAAATGTGCCTCTGTCAGGCGGCAGTTTTTATCATATTAGTTTAAGGCCGATTGATAATGATGTTAGACAAATTACCGTTCGAACCACTACCGCTTCAGGCGCCAGTTCCATTCCGTCTCAGATTAATATCCGCAGTCAGGGAATTTTTCGCGAATCAGTTCAGACTGTGACGGCGCAAACGCCCTGGAATCCGGGTGTGGCTGATATCTTTGATTACGTTATCTTTACCGAGTCTAGTTTAATTAAGGATATTTTGACTCCGCAGTTGGATGCTTTTGATAGCTTATGCGGCGTTTGTGCCAGCCAAACGGCCGGTCTTCAGGATGTGCAGTGCAGTAAAACCGCTGATTGCGTGGCGGCTGGAGTGACTGGTAGTACTAACTGTGCTGCTCATCAGTTATCTGACGCCATTCAACCTTTTTGTCCTTTGGATAACACCTCACCAGAAAGTAATAATGTATCCTCAATCAATCAGGATAACACTCATGCTTGTAACGCAAAATGTACTGGCTATACTTTTTGTGGTGATGGTCCACCCGCGCAGTCACCCAATGGCTCACATGTCGGTGGATTAACAGGAAACGGCGATGAGCAATGTGATGATGGTAATACTTCCAACAAGGATACCTGTAATAATAGTTGTCAGTTTACTTTTTGTAATGACAAGATAATTCAATCAACCAACGGCTTTGGTGTTCACGAGTCGTGTGATGACGGACCGCTTTATTCTGGTTGTACTGCCAATCAGTGTAATGGTTGTACAGGGGTTGGTTGTTGCAAATCTGATTGTGGTAGTAGGGTAACTGGTAGCGCACCCCCGTGTCATGGTTGTCCGATGCCGGACACATAATTGTCTTTGAAGTAAGATCGGATATTAAAGCATATTCTTATGGATAAACAGCAAGCCAACCAAAGAATTGAAAAACTGAAGAAAGAGATTGAAAGACATCGCTTTCTTTATCATGTGTTGGATCAGGAGGAAATATCGGAAGCGGCGCGGGATAGTTTGAAACATGAATTGGTGAGATTGGAACAGGAATTTCCGGAGTTTTTAACGGCCGACTCACCGAGTCAGAGAGTAGCCGGAAAGGCACTGGCTAAGTTTGTCAAAGTCCGGCATAGTAAGCCGGTGCTTTCTTTGCAGGACTATTTTAGTCCGGAAGAATTGGGAGAATGGCAACAGCGAAATGAAAAATTATTAGGTCAGTCTGCCGAAGGTTACTATTGTGAACTAAAAATGGACGGACTGACGGTGATTTTGACCTATAAAAATGGAATATTTTTTAGAGGTGCGACCAGAGGCGATGGTATTGTTGGCGAAGATGTGACACAGAATCTGAAAACTATGGAGTCTATACCTTTGAAATTAACTTTAGATAAAATAAAAAACTTACCGGAGATTATTGAAGTTAGGGGAGAGGTGGTAATGAGCAAAAGTAATTTTGCCAAACTTAATGCTTTACGCCAGAAACAGGGTTTACCGTTGTTTGCTAATCCTCGTAATTGCGCGGCCGGTAGTATCAGACAATTGGAATCACAAGTGGCGGCCAGCCGTAAACTGGATTGTTATGTTTTTGAGTTAATAACAGATTTGGGACAGCAGACACATTCCCAGTCGCATGAGCTGATGCGACAACTGGGTTTTAAAACCAGTGGCCGTGAAAAAATAGCCGCTGATTTATCAGAGGTAGTAAAATATTTAAAAACTTGGGAGAAAAAACGCACTACTTTGGATTTTAATACTGACGGTGCGGTAATTGTAGTTGATGACCTACGGCAGGAAAAAATTTTGGGTAGTGTGGGCAAGAGTGAGCGCTGGATGGCGGCCTTTAAATTTCCGGCCGAACAGGCGACAACTGTGGTTAAAGATATTGTTGTTCAGGTCGGACGGACCGGCGCTTTAACTCCGATCGCGGTTTTGGAACCTGTCTTGGTTGCCGGCTCTACTGTCTCGCGGGCGACTTTGCATAATGAGGATGAAATTAAACGGCTGGATGTCAGGATTGGCGATACTGTGGTTTTACAAAAAGCCGGTGATATTATCCCGGACATTGTTCAGGTTTTACCAAAACTTCGAACCGGTAAAGAAAAGAAATTTGTTTTTCCGAAAAAATGTCCGATATGCAATCAGCCGGTAGTCAGACCGGAAGGTGAAGTAGCGCATTACTGCAGTAATAAATCTTGTTACGCCCGAGAGATTCAGGGGTTGATCCATTTTGTCAGTAAGAAAGCTTTTAATATTGACGGTTTGGGAGACAAGATCATTGAACAGTTGGTGTCGGTCGGTTTAATTTCTTCAGCGGCTGATATCTTTACTCTGAAAACTTCTGATTTGGAACAGCTGGAAAGATTTGCGCCTAAGTCGGCTGCTAATTTGGTGTCAGCTGTAGCAGCGGCCAAGTCTGTTAGTCTGGAAAAATTTATTTACGCTCTTGGCATTAGGCATGTCGGCGAGCAAACGGCCATTGATTTAGCCCAACATTTCGGCAGTTTAGACAAAATTATGACAGCTGGTTTGGATCAGCTGGAAGCGGTTTCTGATGTCGGTCAGGTAGTAGCTGACAGTATCATGGATTGGTTTACCCAGTCAAAGAATCGCCAGCTGATTGAAAAACTGCAAAAGGTTGGAGTGGAGATAAATAAGACGAGGGTTAAGCAAGTGGGCAAACTGCCCGGTCAGACCTTTGTGATTACCGGAACTTTATCGCATGAGCGGGCGTATTACGAACAGTTGATCAGACAAAATGGTGGTAAAACTTCCAGCAGTGTCAGCAGTCAGACAGATTATTTATTGGCCGGAGAGAATGCCGGTTCTAAACTGGATAAAGCCAAAAAAATGGGCGTCCAAGTTATAGATGAAAAGCAGTGGCAAAAGATAATAGCATAGTGTAATATAGGGTGTATGGCGTTAAAGATAACCAAGGATTTGATTACCGGTTTAGCCAGTTTGGCCAGACTAGATCTAAATAAAGCCGAGACAGAAAAGTTTCAGGCTGATTTAGAATCTATCTTAGGTTATCTAAATAAGATTCAGGAACTGGATACTGCCAAAGTAATGCCCTTTTCTGATACTATAGAACAACACGCCAAATTAAGACCAGATGTTGTAAAAAAATTTCCGGCTGATGACCTGCTGTTTCCTGATGGCCGGTTGAAGAACGGTCTGTTAAATACTAAGGGTGTTTTTAATAGAACTGATGACAGATAAATTGACAATTCAGCAAATTGCCAGCGGTTTTAAGACTAAACAGTTCAGCGCGGTGGAGCTGACAAAAAATTATCTACAGGCTATTAAGCAGGATAAGTTTAATTGTTTTATTACAGTTAATGAAGAAGTGGCCGTGCAACAGGCTGCAGTGGCTGATGAAATAATTGCCAGAGGCGAGCAAAATGTTTTGACTGGGTTACCGTTGGCTGTTAAAGATGTCTTGGTCACTAAGGGGCTAAAAACTACAGCCGGTTCCAAAATTTTGCAAAACTATATCCCGCCCTACAATGCTACTGTGGTAGAGAAATTATTATCCAAGCAGATCGTAATTCTTGGTAAGGCTAATTGTGACGAGTTTGCTATGGGCGCTTCTAACGAAAATTCGGCCTATGGCAATGTTTTGAATCCGTTGGATACCAGTAGGGTACCGGGTGGGTCTTCCGGCGGTTCTGCCGCGGCTGTGACAGCCAATTTGGCGCCAATAGCGCTGGGAACCGACACTGGTGGCTCGGTGCGCCAGCCGGCGGCTTTTTGCGGTGTGGTGGGCTTAAAACCGACTTACGGACGCGTCTCCCGCTATGGCCTGATTTCCATGGCCTCTTCTTTGGATGTTGTCGGGGTGCTGGCCAATACAGTAGAGGATAGCGCTTTGCTGTTGGAAAATCTGGCCGGCCAAGATGATAATGATAATACAACGATTGGCCATCCTGTTGATGACTATTTTCAAGCCACTACCAGTCCTTTGCGTCCACTGACTGTTGGTTTACCAAAACAGTATTTTATTCCCGGCACTGATGAGCGGATCATTAAATTAATTGAGCAGGCCGTGGAGAAATTAAAAAAACAAGGTATTAAAGTTAAAAGTATTGATTTACCTTACAGCGAATATGCTTTAGCGGCCTATTATATAATTATGCCTTCCGAAGTAAGTTCAAACATGGGCAGGTTTGACGGACTGCGTTACGGTTTACAGGTTAAGGGTGATGATTTAATAGATCAGTATAACAAGACCAGGAGCGCCGGTTTTGGAGATGAAGTGAGACGCCGAATCTTGCTGGGCACCTTTGCCTTATCGCACGGTTATTATGATGCCTATTATTTACAGGCGCAAAAAGTTAGGACTTTAATTAAACAAGATTTTGATAAGGCTTTTGGTGAGGTGGATGCTGTGATTACTCCGACCACTCCTTCAGTAGCTTTTAAACTGGGCGAGAAGGCTGACCCTTTGACGATGTATCTGGCCGACATTTTTACGGTCTCGGCTAATATCGCCGGTTTGCCGGGCATCAGTCTACCGGTCGGAACGGTTGACGGCTTGCCAGCCGGTTTACAAATTTTAGGTCCGGCCTGGTCCGAGAGTACTATTCTTAATTTAGCTTATAATCTTCAACAGTTATTAGAGCTAAAAAAATAATTATATGACGGACAAAAGATTAGCAGAGCGATTAGAGCAACAAATAGAGCAGTCCACAGACCGAACTTTATATAAGCGCTGGTATAGAAGGCCTTGGGGCAGGCTGGTTTTGATTTTAATAGTGCTCTTCATGGCCGGTTTTTCTTACTATCTTTATTTAACCGCCCAGTATGTTCAGGAGATCCGCAATTTTGACGTTAATAAAACTTTGGAAAGTTTTCGGGAGGATAAAAATTTTAACACTTTAATAACTGCCGATGATCCCAGTCGTGGTAATCCTGAAGCTAAGATTGTAATTGTGGCTTTTGAGGATTTTCAGTGCCCGTTTTGTTTGCAGGCTAAACCGATTATGGATCAGGTAATGGCGAAATATGGCGATCGGATAAATTTTATTTATCGCGATTTTCCTTTGAGCACCATTCATCCCCAAGGTCAGTCAGCGGCGGAGGCGGCCAACTGCGCTCTGGAACAGGACGCCTTCTGGGAATATCATGATCAGCTGTTTGCTAGGCAAGAGGAATTATCACCAGTTACTTACAGAAAGATAGCTGAATCTTTAGGTCTGGATATGGCTAAGTTTAATATATGTTTTAATACTGGTAAATATAAGGCGGAAGTGTTGGCTGATTATGACGACGGGGTAACCTTGGGTGTAGTGGGAACGCCGACTTATTTTATCAATGGACAAATTTTCCCGGGTGTGTTAAAAATGGATTTCTGGGATAAAGTAATTTCCTTATTTACAACTAATTAATAAGAATAATATGTTTGGACATAAAACAAGCAAAGCAACTTTTTTGTGGGGGATGGCGGCCGGAGCCGGTGCTATCATTATTTTGGGTGGCGTTTATTATTTAGGGGCTTCTTCCGGCGGCGGACTGCCAAAGAGCAATAATAATCAGGTGGCGGCAGTTAATCAGCCGACTAACCCGACGGCCGAGCCTACGCCCGATGTTTCTAAGGTTACGGTTGGTAAAGATGATAATATCAAAGGTGCTAAAAATGCTAAATTGACTTTAATTGAGTTTAGTGATTTTCAGTGTCCTTATTGCGCGAAATTTACTCCCTCCCTGGACCAAGTTTTAAGTGAATACGATGGTCAGGTTAGATTGGTGTTTAAACAGTTCCCCTTATCATCACTTCATCCTGAAGCGCAAAAAGCAGCTGAAGCCGCGGAATGTGCCGCTGATCAGGGAAAGTTCTGGGAAATGCATGATGCTTTATTTATCATGAACACCGCTCAAACTATGAGCTTGACTAACTACAAAGCTAAAGCCGCCGAATTAGGTTTGGATACTACCAAATTTAACAGTTGTCTGGACAATGGTTCTAAGGCGCAGAAAGTTAGAGAGGATTATCAGGAAGGTATTAGCGCCGGTGTAACAGGAACTCCCGGAACTTTTGTTGGTGATCAGTTTGTAGCCGGTGCCGTGTCCTTTGCCCAGCTGAAGTCCGTCATCGACCAGCAATTATAGATACTAGCTGTTAGCTTTTAGCTTACAGCTGTTAGTGTGAGTTCGTTGGATATTGTCTTATTGTAGATTATTCCAAAAACAGGGAATGGTTTATTATTAAGACTAAACTTATGTACGTTAGATCATTTAAAGAATTGATTGTTTGGCAAAGGTCGATGCAATTGGTTAGAGAGATTTATAGGTTGACAGACTTGTTCCCCAATAGAGAAGTATATGTTTTAACAGCACAAATGCGTAGAGCGGCTATTTCTATCCCATCTAATATTGCGGAAGGGAAAAAGAGAAAGACAAAAAATGATTTTCTCCATTTTCTGCGAATTGCCGATGGGTCTGCGGCAGAATTAGAGACTCAGATCATGATTGCAAAGGATTTGTTTGTTGAGATTGATTTCAAGCGATCTATGGAATTGCTGGAAGAAGTTCAAAAAATGCTAATAACGTTAATTAAGAAATTACACGCTTCTAACAGCTAAAAGCTATCAGCTAAAAGCTTGAATCTAGAAGCTATAAATGAATTTACATATGAAAAAGTTACTTTTACTACTCATCCCGTTAATGTTAGTGGCTTGTAAACAAGTCGACTACACCCAAGTTGTTACTTATCATTCACCCAAAGGCACGGATGTGGCGGCCGTTAAAATCGTAGAGTGGGGCGATTTCCAGTGTCCGGCTTGCGGCCAGTCGTATCAGATTTTAAAGCCTGTCTTTGAAAAGTATCAAGATAAAATACAGGTTGATTTTAAACATTTTCCCTTGACCAGTATACATCCGTTTGCTTTTAACGCTGCAGTAGCATCAGAGTGCGCGGCTGATCAAAGCATGTTCTGGCAGTATCATGACAAGCTGTATGAAAATCAGCAGGATCTAAAGAAGTCTGATCTAATAGCTTACGCCGGTCAACTAAATATGGACGTTACCAAGTTTGAAGCCTGTTATGATTCTAGAGTTAAAGCTGACATTGTGAAGAGTGATATGGCTGAAGCTGATAAGTTAGGATTAAATTCTACTCCCACTTTCTTTTTTGACGGTGAGAAGTTGCAGGACTGGTCGGTTCTACCTCAACTTTTAGCCAGTAAGTTTCCGGAGACCGCAACTACTACCACAAAGTAATGAGTAATGGGTAATGTGAGAGGGGTAATGGGGTACCAGCTATAAGTTATAATCCATTATCTATAAGCTGAATGAATTTTTGGCAACAGATAAATCCTCCGGCTGTGGCCCTGCATTTAGGCGGGCTGACTATTTATTGGTATGGTCTGATTGTGACGTTGGCAATTGTCGCGGCCTTTCTCTTGATTCGTAAATTTTATCTGGAGCATAATAGTTCAGATAAGCAATTGGTGGACGTTTTATTTTGGGTAATCATCTGGGGCTTAATCGGCGCCAGATTTTTTCATGTCTTTATTTTTCAGTGGGATTATTATAGCTGGCATTTGGATGAGATAATGCAAATTTGGCAGGGTGGCATCGCTATTCAGGGCGGAATTACCTGTGGTTTTTTAGTTCTTTGTTTCTTCAGTATTAAACAGCAGTTTAATCTTTGGCAGTGGACCGACATGATTGCTCCCGGCCTGGTTTTAGCACAGGCCATCGGTCGCTGGGGCAATTATTTTAATCAAGAGTTATATGGCTTGCCGACAAATCTACCTTGGGCAATTTATATTAGGCCCCAATTACGAATTACTAATTATCCCGCCACAATTTTTAATCTTAATGAAGGCGGGACCCCGCCCGTAGGCGGTGGCGAATCCTTTGAACTATTTCATCCTGTATTTCTTTATGAGTCATTACTGTCTTTGATACTTTTCGGTCTGCTATTATATTTACGAAAGAAACTGAAAATTGGCCAGCTAAGTGGTATTTATTTAATCGGCTATGGCATAATTAGAATTGTCACCGAAAGTTTTAAAATTGATCCACAGCCGGTATTTTTAGGCATTCGCTTGGCGCAGTATTTGGCTATGGTGTTTATTGTGTCTGGCGTAGTCCTTGTTTGGTGGTCGTATAAAAGAAATAAGCAAACTGTTTTATGAAAGCGAAATATATAATAATCGTAATAGTACTAGTGGTGATTGGTTTGGTCGTTGCTGTTAGCAAAAGTGTTTGGACGACGCCTGCCGAAACTAATACAAATCAAGTTAATAATAATCAGCCGGCTGTAAATGAAGTGGCGCCAGTTAACGATGTTCCGTCACCGGTAGTGGTTTTTGCCGCGCCCCTTAGTCGTGCTAATGAGAGAATTACTAAAAAGCCTTTTGGCATTAAAATATCGCCGACCGATTCGCCTGTACAACCGGAGAAATTTTCCGGTTATCATACCGGCACGGATTTTGAAACTTTCCCTGAAGAGGTAGACATCGTAGTCGCAATTAAAGCCATTTGTGATGGCCGGGTAGTATATAAACAAAGGGTCAACGGCTATGGCGGCGTCTTAATTCAATCGTGTCAATATCAAAATCAGCCGATTACGGTTATATATGGCCATCTGGCTTTAAGTAGTATTAGTTTAAAAGTGGGTGATGAGCTAAAAGCAGGGGAGTCTATCGGTAACTTGGGTCAAGGATATAGTTACGATACTGACGGCGAGCGCAAACATTTGCATTTGGGGATTCACAGAGGCTCAGCCATTGAATTAAAAGGCTATGTTCAAAATCAAGCAGACTTGAGCCGGTGGATTGATTTTAAAATTTTGTCGTAAAATATTTTGGGGTTTTAAAATTATTTATTTTGAGCAAATTTTTAACTATATACCGTGACCTCCCCTTGCCCCTCCTTGGTAAGGAGGGGCTCTAACTAAAGGAGCCTCCCCTGACAAGGGGAGGACTAAGGAGGGGTCTGAAAAAAAATAGTTGACGCATTGAATCTACTGTCTTAGTGTGTCATATAATATAGTCGGTGGAGAAATTGAGCGTTATAGATATTATAAAAACACCTCTTTGACAAAAGTGTTGAATCGGTAATTACTTCTCGGTTGAGTAAATTAATATATAACTACTGCTTTTTTTTCAAGCAGTTCCCAATTTTTCATAAAATCAGCAACCTTTAACCTGATCTCACCGTAGATTGGGTCTTGTAGGATCATCAACTGCGGATTATCCGAGGTGCCGGTAAAACCGATTAAAGTTCGGGCATGTTCATCCAACTTAGCTTTGATAACTTTTCCTTCCGGTGTTTTCCAAGAGATATCTCGGCTTCGGCCAACCACCACGCCCCAAACCACAATCGGATTGCCATTGGTTAATTCGGTAATCAAGTCCGTCACTGACGGGTTTTTAAGAATTTTTGCCGTTCGGTATTTTGAAGCTAAATCATAAATTGGTTGTTCATAAACGCCATAACCGGTGTTGGGCATTTTACCGTTGATATCCCCGACAAAACCCACATTGGGATCGCCCCAAGTGTTATCAGGATGTCGTGGTCCAGGGTCGGAGACAGGTAATTGTTGGATTAATTCGCTTTCAGTAACATTTGCCCCTTTATATTTTAAGGCCATTAATAATGAAGCAACTTCGCAAGACAGTGTATGTTCCTGATGGTGAAAGGGGATGGCCAGCTTAACAGCCGGTTTGACCGGCAGAATGCGCACAGTCCGGAAATATATTTTTTTGAAGAAATTTTCTTTACCTTTAACGTCATTAACGGTTAACTCAAACGCAAACCAGGTAACCAATAAAGCAATCATAGCTATTAGAGATGACAGCAAATGTAATTTTTTTATTTTTCTGGCCATTATTTTAACCTCTGGAATAATCCGAGCAATGAGACAAGAGTTTTGATATTGACTCGTTGGTTATTGATTAAAAACTACAGCTGTGTTGCGGGCACAAGATCCCATTCCTTGCCATTGATATCCTCAATATAACAAGACAGCTCATCGCAAGTAGAGTCTGCTATTTCCAGCTCCTGCCCGTCTTGATCGGTAATTGTTATAATATCGCCACTTTCAAAGACAACGTTGCCGCGATGGCAGATTGCTCGAGTATTGCAGATTTCCATTTCTTGGGTGCCGGTGAAATTGAAACTACCACTGACAGGCTGATCTTCCGCCGGAGTAGTGGAGGCAAC
>CAYTUI010000011.1:0-27208 GCA_964441335.1 uncultured Gammaproteobacteria bacterium | reverse complement strand
TTAACATTGGCTCTATCCGTCGGCTGCTGCAAAAAAAGCGAACAGCCGGATGTAAATAGAAGCAGAAGGGGTATTATTAAATAGGTTTTTTTCATAACGTTATAAATTATATTTTAAAAAATATTACTATTTAGTCAGCTTTATATTACCAACTTCCGCCACCGCCACCGCCAAAGCCTCCGCCGGACATACCACCTCCATGGCTGCCAGAAGAAGGATTAGCGCCCAAATTTGTTTTAGCGGCACTACTAAAATTATTTAAGTTATGAACAAGAAGAACTGTGTTAAAAGACCCGACTGAACCGCCATACCAGTTGGGTGGCGGCATATCCATTCCTTCAAATTGTTTAGCCCACTGCTTTTCTACGCCTAGAGCAATCGCAAAGGATAAAAATTTTTCAAACATTTGAGGATTTTTTTCTGGAGCATTATGAAATTTCAAGCGATCTTTTTCGGTCACTGTTAAAAATTCTTTAAAGCCTAGGATATGCTCCCTGGCCAAAACTCCGGCCTGGGTTCGACGCGGCATAAACCAGCCTATTAAAGCAATGATCAACCCAGAGGCTATTGTACTAAAAATTAACGCCGGGCTATTAAAATGATTCTTAGCTAACAATTCTCCAGCTAGGAATACGAACAGACCGATAGTCAGGTACATAGCTTTAGTGGTACGGGGGTTGGCGGCGAAATATCCACGTTTCACTATTGTAGCATAAATCTTCTGTCTAATCTGTTCTAATGACAGTTGAAACTTATTCTGCAAATCAGACAGCTTTACCTGTTTTAAAACCCCAACTTCAGTGGAAGATGTGGCTTTAATCCTGAATAAATCAAATAGCAGTTGCTCTTCAAAATTTTTTAATCCAGCGTCTGCTTCTTTTAACTGCTTAATAATATAATCAACACTTTTGCCTAAAAATTTCTTTTCCTCAACTCTTTCAATTTTTAAATAGCCGTTAATTGCCAACTGTATCATTTCAGCCACAATATCTTTAAAATCCGCCTGCTCATCAATAATCGTCCCGACTTCTGCCGGCGATAAATCCTGCGGCGGCTCGTACATCGCTATAATAGTCCCGCGGCCGCGCGGATCTCGACCGCGGCGATACCATATAATAGCCATGCCGATCAGGACGAGCAATGGTAAAACCAAAATAATATTATCCCAAATAAACTGCCTAACTCTGTCTACCCGGCTAGGTTCCCAAAGAAGGCCCTTTGGCAACTCCACCACCATAGTCATGCCCTGCTCTATCTGTAAATTATAATGATGGGCTGTTAAGATGATGGAATCACTCCCGGCTAGTTGCTTAAATTGCGGCTGGCTTAATTGCGAACAGGCATAAGTGCTGCCAAAATATCCAGCATAACATCTAGCTATTATGTCAGAAGCTTCAACAGCGTTATTTGTAGGTAGGATAATAGTAGTTTGAGCGTCAGTAATAGCGACCGGCCAGTCATTACCGGTAACATTCCAATATATCTCATCATAATCCTGGCTATAAACAATGGCTCGCTTAACTGTGTAATTAATTATATAAGTATGCTGGCCAGTGACAGTAAGATTAGAATCGCCAATTTTAATTCTTTTATTATTACCCAGATTTTGTACTTCAAATGGATACTTTTTGCCGGTCTGATCCGTTACAGAAATATCATCAAGGCTAATACTATAGTTGCCTAATTTAGATTGATATTTAACCGGTATATCCCGGTAAATGCCATGTCGCTGAAGATTGCTAAAATCATAAACAATGGTTTCTTGGACCAAAAAACTGGCATCCTGATTAACAAAAATCTGGGTATCAAAAGAAGAGATTATTTCCTGCGCCTGAACTTTTAAGCCAAGACTAGCTATAAACAACAGGACAAAGGCGTATAATATATATTTTTTCATAACTAGATTATAGCATCTGTGATATAAATAAACATCATATTTCGCTTCCACGGATACAGCCAAACCCTTGCCTTGCGTGCCGGTATAACTATGTATATAATGATACCGACTAAATATAACCCGCTTTTTAGAGGTTTAATTAGAGGATTAAGGTATGTTGAACAAAATAAGCAAATTTCTTCTTTATTTGGCAATTTTTGTTTTACCACTTTTTGTTTTACCGCTGACCACAGCGCCTTTAATGTGGAATAAACACATCTTATTGCTTGTCATAACATCGGTAGTTTTGATTCTTTGGCTGATAAATATTATGAAAACCGGGGAGTTAAGGTTGAATTGGACCAAGCTCTCCACGGCCATGGTAGTTTTATTGGCAGTTCTAGGGTTATCTACAGCCTTTTCGTCTAGCCAAGCGCATAGTTTCTGGTCGGCGTTAAATGATGACTCTTATCTTAACTTTATCCTGTACGCAGTCATCTTTTTTCTGGTCAGCAATATTTTTGACAAAAGCCGAGATTTTATAAAAATTCTGGTTCTATTATTAATCAGTGACACTATTGTCAACATATTGTTCCTTAGTCAATTATTTTTTGGTGCTATTTTACCTTGGGATTTTACCCACACAGCCGGCTTTAATTTAATAAGTACTATTTGGGGAATGGCTGTCTTTTTTGGAGGCTTAACCGTAGTTTTAATTTCTTTTTTGGGCAATTCCAGTTTATTTAAGAATAAGCTTTATCAGGCGTTGGGCTATTTAGCCTTGGTTTTGTTTTTTGTCAGTTTAATAGTCATAGATCTTAAGGTGGTTTGGATTGGTATTGCTTTGGCTATGATTATGGTTATTTGGCAAAAAATGAAAGAGTTTTCGTCCGGCAAGAACGACTCGGAAGCAAAAAAAGTGGATCTACGGCAGGTTTATCTGCCAGCCGTGATTTTTGTCATCGCGGTTATTTTGATAGTCATAATAATACCCTTACCGAAACGTTTTATTTTACCCGGTCTGATTTCTTTAAATAACCAAAGTTCCTACCAGATTATTGGTAGCAGTTTTGGGGATTCTGTAAAGAATATGATTATCGGTTCCGGTCCGGCGACTTGGGAATATCAATATGTCCGCCATCAGCCGGTCAATATCGTTCAAGGTCCTTATTGGCAGACCAGATTTCCTCAAGGCAGTTTTGCTTTAACCACTTGGGCGCTGGAATTTGGTGTCGTGGGGTTAATGGCATTTTTATTGATATTGCTGGCTTTTTCTTACCGCGGCCTGAAGATGCTTATTTCAACTAAGAAACCAGACCAGTCGGCTAATCGCACTTTCGTCCAGTCGGTTTTGACTGTCTTAGGTTTATATTACTTACTGTTTTGGTTTTTATATTCGGCTGATTTTTTTCTGTTATTCATTACTTTCTTCATTTTTGGTCTGTGGTTAGCGGCCAGCAACACTAAGAGGAAGCAGATTGTATTTATCAAGGCTCCACAGCAGGCATTTTTCATAATGTTGCTAAGCATTATTCTGATAGCTGGCTCTGTTATTGGTCTGTATTATTCGGGCAAGAAATATGTGGCGGCTATGAGCTATGAACAAGCCTTAGCAACAGCGTCAGTGAAAAATTCTGATATTAATTCGGTTGTTGGTTTGATTACTAAGGCCACAGATTTAGATAGCACTAATGATCTATATTGGCGAGAATTATCAGAGGTTTATTTGATAAAATTAGAGCAAATATTAGCCGATCAAGCCTTAACTCCGGCACAAAAAGAGCAAAATCTTCAACCGGTTTTTAGCCAATTGGAAGCCCTGACAGAGAAGCTTTTGGAAGTTAGTCCGGCTAATAGCCAGAATCAAGAGCAGGTGGCCAAGATTTACGTTAATTTTATGGCTATGGATGCTGGCGCCTATCAATTGGCAATAGATAATTACAAAAAAGTCGGGGAGATAAATCCGAACAATCCGTCTATTCCGTATAATATTGCCAGCCTGAATTTTGAGCTAGCGAAAAACGCTAAAATACAAGCCGGTCAGGCAGGCACCAAATCAGCCGACAAAACGCAACTCCAGTCCATGTATGATGAAAATATAAAGAGCGCCTTAGAAAATGTCGACGCCGCCCTTAAGTTAAAAAATAATTATACCCAGGCCTATTACCTTAAGGCTATGATTTATGAATTTTCCGGTCAAAACGATTTAGCTGTGGCTAACTATCAGATAGTATTACAGCTTGAGCCTAATAATCAGGCTATTAGCGATAAAATTAAAGCCCTTCAGGCATTTGTAAAATAGAATAATACTCAATAAATCTAATTTTTATCGCTTTTGGACGGTTAACGGAATTTGGTTAACATTTAACTCAATAATTTAAGATAAATCGGGCTTGAAGATTGTCAATCTTTTGACAGTTTTATGTTATAATTATAGCAGTTCAAATAGTCTTCATTTTGGGTTCCAAAAAAGCCTTTATTCCCATTTAAAGGTCGTTGGGTAAAATAAGCAGGTATTTATAGAACCTAGATGGAGGGACAAAAGATATTTATTATGATTGTTTGATGATGCATGTTAAATAATTATAGTAACTATTTAAATGACAATTAATAAAACTATGAAAGAAAAAAGCAACATAAAGATAGCAGTCACGATCGTTGCCTTAGTAGCCTTGGTAGGGGGAGCGACAGCTGTTAGTGCCACTACTATTGGTACTAATGTAACAACATCGGGCACAGTTACCATTACCTCGGCCAGCGCTAGCGCTCTGACTGTAGGATTAGCAGGCGCTACCAACCCGGCTTTGAAAGTTGATGCTTCAACTGCTACATCGGCCACTGGTTTGAAGATCAAATCTGCGGCCGCCGCCGGCGGTTTAGCTCTGTCAGTTATTACCTCTGGCACAAATGAGAATTTGACCATTGATGCCGCTGGTTCAGGTACCATAACTTTAGGTGGTACTTCAACTGGTGACCTGACATCAACCAGAGTTATTAACGCCAACAAAGGCATAGACTTCACAGATACAGTAATTACAGCAGCAGCCGGACCGTTAGTGTTGGCCGGAACTGCAGCCACACCGTTGGCTTCAGCAGTGGCTAGCACCAAATTCATCCAAATTTATACCAAGACTACCGCTACAACTGCCGGTAGTGAAACCAGAAGTATCTACAATAGATTAGAACTATCAGGCGCCACAACTGGCGGCGGAGAATCACTAAGATCATATACTGAAATTGACGGCGTCGCTGTTGGTACTGCTCATGGCGCTCACATCACTTTGGGATTAGGCGAAAGCACAACCAAAGGATCTGTCACAGGTTTAGGAGTTGGCGTTAGAAGTCAGCTTATTCTACCGGATGGCGCGGTAGCAGCCGGCGGAACCTATGCCGCACTGCAACCGGAAATCTATTCCTTTGGTGCCAATAGCACTCCGGCCGCTGTCACCGAGCTATCATTTATCAGAGTCGTCAACGATGGCTCTACCGAAGGTATTGCCGCTGTTGATGCTAAGGCCTTCCTGTTCTCTTTACAGGGATTTGCCAATGCCGGTGGTGGTGCTGGATTTGTTACGACTTATGCCTCTAGTCCGACCTTTACCAAAGGTCTAAGAGTCAAAGTTGGTAGCTCAACCTTCTACATCCCGCTAACAGTCACAGCTACTAATTAAGGTAATTAAGTTCTTATTTTCCCTTACAATAATCGTTCTCTATCCTAATCGGATAAAAGGTCGCAAAAGGGGAAATTACTCATTAATAAGGTTAAGAATATGAAAAAAAAGACCATAGCAACTATGGTTAATAGCGGGATGATCGCTGTCATGATGGTTTTTGCTGTAGCCACTCCTGTTTCGGCTGCTGTAGATGATTTCGTAGCCAATGGCAATATAACAGTAGAAGCTGTTGACATGCATAACGACCCTAGTACTGCTGATATGACTATTATCAGCGGTTCAACGGCTGAAAGTTGGACTATTAGTAGCGGAGTTTTTACTGTTACTAATCCCGGACCATTTTCAGTCTCATCCGCTGATGCAGACGCGCAAGTCCTGGTAGTTTTCCTTGCCGGTGCTCAAGTAGCCTGCGGCAGAAATACCACACCAGGAACCTCTACTGTTACTGTGCCAACTGCCAGCGGTACCTATACCATTAAGCCATCATCCTCCAACAATGCTTCTTGCGGTGGTAGTAGTGGTAGTGGTGATACTGGTGGTGGCGGTGGGGGAGGAGGCGGTGGCGGGGGTAGTACACCCCCGGCAACTTCCGGGAATACCACCATTAATGGCGGTGAAACCAAAGATGTCGGCCAATTACCGACCGCTGGTGAAGACCTGTTTATGTATGTAAACTCTGTAGCCAGCTTTTCAGTAGCTGGGATGACTGGTGGCCACAGCTTGACTATTACTGGTTTAGACACGGCCACCAAGATTATCACTTTTACTCTGCAGTCAACTCCGGTAACCGGTTCATTATCACTTGGCCAATCGGCTTTGTATGATCTGAACGGTGATGGAGTTAAGGACGTTAAAGTTACCTTTAATGCTCTGACTGTGAATAAAATTGATCTAACCATTGAGCCTGCTCCAAAGGCCGCGGTTGAGTCCCAAGGCGTCAAATTGATAGCCAAAGCGAATACTCAAGATGCCGCGGTTTACTCAATCGGCGCGGACGGGAAGAAATACGTCTTCCCGGATTCCAAAACCTACTTTACTTGGTATACCAATTTTGATGATGTTGTCCGAGTTAGCGTAGACGTGTTGGATTCGTATCCCGATGGAGGAGCCATGACCAACCGAGCTGGTACCAGACTGGTTAAAACCGTTAATTCCAATAAAACATACGCGGTTGAACCAGGTGGAGTACTGCGACATATACCTTCAGAGGCGGTAGCGGCGACTCTTTATGGCCCGAACTGGGCTTTAAGAGTAAATGATGTTATCCCGGGGTTCTTCTCATCAACTTATACCCTAGGAGAGCCGTTGACAGATAAATACCCGTCAGGAACTCTTGTTAAGAGTGGTACTGATATCTACTACATTGAGAATGGCACTAAGAGAAAGGTCTCTACTGCAGTTTTTACAGCCAAAGACTTTGATAATGCTTTTGTCCTGAATGTAAGTGATTTGTCTATGTATACCAGCGGTTCAGACTACTAGAATTGAATAATAGTAGTTAAGACAACTTAAAAAAGCCCCTAGGTTATAGGGGCTTTTTGGGCTATAATATAGGTGATTATGAGCTAGTTTTATAAAGAGATTTGAGCCAGATGGGGGTCCGGGCATAAAATATGGTAAAATATTAATATCATAAATAATGTGATATATTGTCTAAGTCCTAAATAATAATAGCTTTCTATGCTGCCCATGCTCGCACCCATTCAATTAACTTAAATTCATGACTAAATTAGAAATTTCAGATGAAAAATTTGAAAAAATAAAAAATGAAGCCGAGGTCAACTACAAAAATATTGATAAAATATATTGTCCCTACTTAAAGTTCCATGTTAATTTTAACGCCAAGGGGCTAGATCATCTCAAGTTTAAAAAATTTGGGCATGCCAGACTAAGAGCTGATCAGTACGTACGTTTGAGACTATTAAACTTAGCCTCGACCACCCTTAATTCCTCACATACATTGCAGGGGTATTTTAAGACAAAGAACTTCGAGCGTCAAAATTTAAATAGCAAATGAAATTGTTGGATGAAACAAGTAGAGTACTTTGAGTTTGTTTCTGTAATAAAAAATGCTCGTATCAAAGTTATTGTAAAAAAAATTGAAGGGGGCGAGCCATTTTTTTGGAGCATCATCCCATTTTGGAAACAAGCAGATTATGGTAAACGATTATATGATGGGGATCCAGAAATTGACTAACAAAAAAGCACCACTAATGTATGTGGTGTTCTTTTGTGGCACTTGGCTACGGTTTATGAATTAACCGTGGGAGAGCCAAAACCCTCACAAGCGCCATTTAAAGAATATGTTATATATGAGAATATGTCAATAGCGAATTTCGAACACTTCCTACTTTAGACGAAAGCATCCTATAATTATTCGATAATTTTTAAATCTGGCGGGCCACTATAGACGAAGTCAGAGCTAAAATGATGACAAACTTGGGTGATTATTAGTTACTACTTATCTAAACTTCTAACCTCATCCAACAACTTCTTACAAAAATTTTGTAAAGAATGTTCACCATCAAAATCAAAAAATGGAGAATCTTTGACTAATGCGGTGCCGCCTACATGCATATGACAAATGATATATTTAAGCGGATTATTTACCGAAGCAAATGATTCCTTCTCTTTTGCCCATAACCTTTCTATAAATAATCTCCTTGTCGTCTCATCAAGTTTATCAAACTTAATCCAAAGCTCATTAAGTACTTAATTATGATTTGCATACATATCAAGTAGTTCCTTAGAAGCCACGTCTTTATCCATAAGACCACGCAGAAGTTGTCGTCTTGTTTCACTCGTCTGCTGCTTATCATCAGTTGCTATTTCTTTGTCTCGCTTTTCTTTTTCTGAAGAAGGTTTATATTGTTCATTCATGTATAGATTATATCACAATTCGGTATCTCAACCAGATTTACATAAAAATCAGCCAATTTTGAGCCTTGCCAAAAACTGCATTATATTATATAGTTCCATTTGTTAAAATGAAGCATTGAATTACGGACTTATAGCTGGTCCGAGGTAAGGTGACAATAGTAACAATTTAAATTAACGTATAATATATACGGACCGGTAGTTCAGTTGGTTAGAATGCCGCCCTGTCACGGCGGAGGTCGCGAGTTCGAGTCTCGTCCGGTCCGCCACACACTACGCGACCCATGTGGGTCAAAGTCACCCAAAAAAACGCAGGTTCTTAGAACGCTGTTTTTTTGTTATAATTACACTATGAAGAAAATTGTCATCATATTTATTTTAGTTGTATTTCTAAGTCCGAGCTTGGCTCACGGACAGGAATTAGCTGACGGAGCAGCTAATTTGAGCGGTTCCTATGATACCCGAGGCATGGTCTGGGATTTGGCTAAACAAGACAACTTGGTCTATCTGGCGGCACTATCCGACGGTCTACATATAGTTGATGTATCTGACCCCACCAAGATTAAAGAAATTGCTGTCTACGATCCTGGTCAGCCAGTAAGATCAGTAGAAGTTCAAGGTTCATACGCATATATAGGAGTTTCTTTTTTAGGACTGTATGTGTTGGATATCTCAAATCCTTCAAATCCAGTATTGATTTCCAAGATAAATCCCTACTCCAATTACTGGGATTTAGCTATTGATGGGCATTATATCTATGTTGCCACCGTCAGCGGTCTTGGTATTATAGATATCTCAAATCCGCTTCATCCCGTAGAAGTTGCCAGACTTGATTTGGAAGTATCGGGAAATCGACAAGTCAGACACGTTAATATCGTTGATTATTATATCTATGCCAGTGGTGATGAACTCAACATTATTGATGTTTTCGATCCCTTCGCCCCCGTCTTAAAGGGAACGTATGGTAATGGTATCGGTGTGCTTGACGCAACAAAAGGAGTTGCCGTGACCATGAATAATTACCGAATTATTAATGATAATGATGTTGAGAATCCTACAACAATAGTTAATTATTCAGCTTATTCTGGCGTTCGTGTTATTAGAACTGGCAATCTGTTGTATACGTTAGAGTCCGGTATTATTAATGACGGAAATATTGTTCAGTTCGACTTAACTAAGCCAAACGGTCAACAGCTGGTAGGACGGTATTCAATTAAAGGCAACCCTCTAAGTTTTCAGGTGTCTGATGGTTATGTTTATATTGGGGTTAGCTTTACGCACGACTCTGGTGGTTTATACGTATATAATCTTGAGAAGACTTTTAGCACCGAAAGTGTAATCGATGGTCCACCAACAACCTCATCAACCGGAAATATTAATTATGAGTTAGCAAAAAGATTGGCCGGGCGTATTTTACTACAGGTAGAACGGCAAGGTCAGGCCTGGTATTTAAATCCAGTCGATTCCAAGCGTTATTATTTAGCAAATGGTGACGCTGCTTATAATTTAATGACGGAGTTTGGACTCGGTATTACCGACACTGATTTAGCCAAACTGCCAGCTACCAAAGGTCAGTCAGGCGATTGGGCGCTAGTAAAACGTTTAAGCGGTAGAATAGTTTTACAGGTACAGCAGCACGGTGAAGCCTGGTATATTAATCCGGCTGACGGTTTACGCTATTATTTAAAAGACGGACCTGCTGCTTACCAGATGATGCGTCTACTAAGTTTAGGGATTACTGATGCAGATTTAAGTAGTATCCTAGCGGGTGAACTTTAAGCGCAGAGTGCATAGATAGCGAAACACTTTGTGACTTTTGATTTATTTGTGGATGTGTAAATCCAGTTCTGACGCTGTCTACTGCGATCCGCCATACGATACGACCCACGTGGGTCAAAGTCATCACAAAAATACAGATCTCAAGAAGAACTGTTTTTTTGTTATTTAAAACTGTTGATGTCAGTGAAGATAACCACTTGGAGCTGATCGTGATATAATTATATCCGTATTACTTTCATTGCAATATGCTCCCACGAAGACAAACTATGAATTTTCGACATTACCGCTCACCAATGCGAGTGCTTTTAGTAGCGGATATGATTTGGTACTTCGGCGAAGGCATGTTTGGGCCTCTCTTTGCGGTTTTCACCGAAAGGATCGGTGGTGACATTTTAGATATTTCCTGGGCCTGGGCAATCTATCTTGTTGTGAGTGGGGTGCTCACTGTATTTTTTGGAAAAATCTCGGATGGTCGAATAAGCAAACGATCGTTACTGATTACTGGATACGCGCTGAATGCCCTATGCACCTTCGGTTATCTTTTTATTCAAACACCAGCCCAACTGTTTTTTCTCCAGGCACTTCTCGGATTAGCAGCTGCTATGGCAACCCCAACGTGGGATGCGCTTTATTCGAAATACGAAGACCCGAAACATAGTGGTTTAGCTTGGGGTTTAAGTGATGGGTTGCAACAGATTTTCACCGGCATTGCCATAGTTATCGGCGGAGTCATTGTTACTCTGTTCAATTTTTCTGCTTTATTTGTGATTATGGGAGCTGTTCAAGTTGTCAGCGTGTTTTCGATATTATTACTCACTAGCGATGAACGACCGTCAGCAACTCACACACGAAAGTCCCGACCATCTGGGTCAAAGCTTCCACAAAATAAAGATCCGTGAAGAGCTGTTTTTTGTTAGAAATTTTAAAGGAGCCGCACGAGACAGCTCCTTTACTCGATATCAGATGATATCGGAGTTGGGTTTAGAACAAGGTGACGACGAAATGAACGATCTTGGGCCAGGCTTGATGGATTCCGTAGATAGCCATCAGCAGGCCACCGACCAGTGCAAGAGTCTTCATCAGAGACACTGCCGGGTCATCATTGACCAGGGGACTAAGAAAATCCTCCAGGCCAAAGAGAAAACCCTTAAACCCTTTCAGAACGCACTCCTTCATGGCGAGCTCCCTCCGTTAAGTTAGCGACAGGTCATGAAAATAAGGGCATTTGTATACTACCATATTCTTATAGACTTGTCAAGTAAAATCTATTATGATAATATTACCTCATGAATTTAGAAAATTTCCATAACATAGATCTTGAAGCTCCTCATAAGCGATACCCGGCCACACAACCAAAAACAATTGAGGATAGCCCGTTGTGGGAGTTAACAAAATATAGGGATATTAGCCAACTCCATGACTTTGCCGTTCAGCTAGCGGAAAATATGATTGACGAGCAAGATCCCGAGAAAAAGCAAACTTTACAAAGAGAGTACAAAGAATATCTGGTTCAACTTAATGAAGCGCTTCTGGATAGTGTAGCGACAACTAGAATAAATTTAGACCTTCAGGAGCAATATGATCTCATTGAACATCGGCATGTATGGACTGAAGAGACTATGCAAGAAGAACTTGCTCGTGGCACCAAGACTTTAGAAATGGATATCAAGAGTACTGCTGACGGTCAAACTTTACTTTCACATAGAATGAAGGTGGGTGGCGATAAGATTCACGATCATAACTTGGAAGAATTAGTAGATAAGCATGATGCTTTTTCTCTACAAGCAGCGTTAGAGCAATTCAAACCATATAGTCAGGATCATGAATTGGTTTTGGAACTAAAAGATATTAAAGCTGTAGAAGATGCGGCCAAATTAATTGAAGCTTATGGCCTACAAGACAGGGTTCGGGTAGCTTCGTTGTCCGCCTCAATATTAGAGGCTATGCATGAGCGACTGCCAGAGATAAAAGGGCTGATTCTCAACGGAGGTGTTGTCCCTTTTATAACAACACCCTTAGTGGAGAAACCGCAAACAGGAGTTTTAGAACGGTTCGTAATGAAGGATAATAAGGAATGGAAAGCTACTAGACTCGGTCCCATGGAAGTAGTATTTGCCGCTGACAGTTTCCCGACGGCAACAGAAGCCACAGAGCGAGCAGAAGGAGTTGGTAAATATATGGCGCACGTTTTCTTTCGTCTGCCAGACAAATTAAAAGACATGCTAAAGGGAGATAAAAGTGCTATTTCGTTGTCTGCTGTTTTAATTGCCGCTAATATTATTTCAATAATTTCTCCGAAGACGGGAAAGGAAATATTAAAGTCTTATAAAGCCATGGCTGATGCTGCTGGTTTAAGAACAATGGCAACAACATGGATGGAAAAATTAGGATCTAGAGTAGAATCCTTAAAAGCTGAAGAGCAGTTCAAACTACTTCAGGAATTGGGTATTGATACTATTTATACTACTAATCCGGTGGGGTTGGCAAAGAAAATAAAAAATCAAACTTTGAAATAAACCATTTTTGTTGATATGGTAAATTTTATGTATTTAACTGCTGGATCTGAGTAATATCTTTAATAAATTCGTCAACCCTGTGTTAGGCGCCTTTTGTTCTCATTTCTTATGAAACAACTATCTTCATCATCTACTATTTCTAGTGATTTAATTTCATATCTTGAATCTCTCAGTGATCAGGAATGGAAAATTACAGTTACTAAGGCATGGGACGTTCGTGCGGTTGTGGCACATTTAGTCGGTTGGCTTGAAGTAGTTGCCAAGACACTACCCGAAGCATGGAAAACAAAAAAGATGCCTTGGTTTATGAAGACAGACGCATACGACGAATTCAATAAACAGAACGTCGAGAAGTTTAGAGACTTTAAACCATCAAAATTGATCTCTCAATACAAAAAGCACGATAAAAAGATTTCTAAACTTATTGAGGAAATTGGATACGATCATTTAAAAACAGACGGGAATTTTGGCTGGGTTCTAGACGATGATGAAGATAGTCATGAACTTCACCATTTTAACCAAATTAAAGGAGCTGTCGCCAAGCATAAAAGCTAAACAAACAGCGTCTAACATTGCATGTGCGTCGTGCTCGGCAGCATCTAAATGAATTAACCATCTACTCAACAGCTGGCATTTCTAAAACAGTTGTGGTCAGATAACGGCCGAGCGTACCTATATTCCAAGCGGGTTACGGGGATGAGTTGCGCGCGATTCTATCCCATCCACCTACTTCGAGACATCGCACGTGCTCAGCCGTTAGCGGAAATTATCAAAATGCTTTATAAGAAACGTCTAATCATTGCTATTATACTGACCGCTATGGTATTTGGTTTGTTAATTGGTTACCTCCTTTTCCAAAGCTTAAAAAACCGAGGGGTAACATTTGATTGGCTTACCAGTACTACACAAATCTATGAATCCTGCCCCTGTTGCTGCCTAGGTGAAGAACCAGTAAATAAATGCATCTATCACTCCAAAGGTGACAACATTTCAAAAATTTTAGAAAATGATAAGAAATTGGATTGTTCAATGTTGGGCTGTGGTTTGCCAGTCCTTTATAAATACTGCGATTAGCATTTTGATAACATCAGCTAACAGCGTATAAATGACATTGAAATGATTGTTTATACGCAAGCGTTAGGTGAAATATCGCTCAAATATATGAAATATCTCAAACCAAGTTTTGCTAAAATCTTTACCTCAATAATTATATTCGTACTCATCCTTTTGCTTTGGTATATAACTCATGTTAGCACTGGGCTTGGCCAGACAGGAAGGATGCTCATTATGGTAGTTGCTTTGTTCTGGGCCATTGTTGCTGCATCACTTTATTATCTACTCCATAGCTATATTGAGGCCAAATCAAAAAAGAACTGAGCGACACATCACCTAACACTGGATATGAGATTTACCAAGAAAATGTCTGAAGAAGATTTAAAAAAATTTATTAATGAACATTTTGTATATGAGGTTGATATGCTTTATTATGCTGCGACAAAACTTTTAGATTTAAATAAGTCCGCATCTTCTAGTATAAACGAGATCAACTTAACGCTAGAGGCTGTAGTTATTCACGGTAGAAATCTAGTAGAATTTTTTTACTACGATAACGATGACAAGAACTATGCTAGAGCATTTCACTTTATTAATAAATCGGAGTGGAGCAAACAGAGGCCCGCAATCACAAATCCAATCTCAGAACTACGTAATCGTAGTAGCGTTGAGATGGCCCATTTAACTTATAATAGAATAGAAGGAACGCCTCCAGAAAAAAATTGGGACTGGGTGCCGATAGTCAGAGATCTGCTAATAGCTTCTAACATTTTTTTATATCTTCTACCAAATATGTACATAGATTCAAATATCGAAGGCCTAAAAAGGAAAATTGTTAAGTACTAAAATTTCTTGGCTTCGTCCAAATTGCGTCCCCGTTTAGCTGGTGTTAAGATTATACCAGCTACACAAGATGGCAACTTCTCATATCCTCTTCCGTTGCGCAAAATATGACTAACCTTAAAGCGTTTTAAGAAAGTGAAACGCCGACCAGGATATGATCCCGATCGGCGTTTTGAGACGACAGGTGGTTAGTCGTTAATGTCGAACTGAACCTGAAGGCCAGTCTCGACTACGAAGGCGAAGAAACTCTGCGGAATCTCGCAGGACCATTGACCATAGAAACCAATGTAGATGTCGTGACCTACGAAGGAATCTAAGGGGTTTTCTGCGAGATAGGCGCGAGCCCGCTTTACGAATTCCTCAAAGACGATACCATCGTCCGAGCCCTGTGTCAGGACTCCCATCTCCTTGACTTCGACCAAGGCCCTGGCCTGCGACGGTCGTACGTCACGCAGGATAATGCAGTAGCTATCAAGGCAATGATCTCGAATGACCTCATTTGACCGGATTCTACCGACACCGCTCATACTCACCTCCGTTTGTGACTATTGGGAACAAAAGAATATGATAATATAATTCAGATTGATAAAAAAGTCAATCTAGCTGGTATGTCATACATCATACAGCATCGCATGTGCGGCTTACTCACCAATATCCTAATATACCAACCGTTTTTAAGTAACGGCTGGCATTTCTTAAATAAATACGATAAGATAACTACAAACGTGCTTATGTTCCTCGACTCACCCCAGCGATTAGCTTCACCGATATTATACCCCTTTCATTCATCGACAACTTCGCACGCACTGGTAAGTTAGGTCAAATATAACGCAATAAGTCTATGAATCAATTCGAACAAAGTAATAATACATTGGAACAACAGATTGAAAATATCACATTGAAGGCATGTGCTATTTCGGAAACTCAGAAAGTGGTGGAAGACTCAAAAGATAAAATAGAGGCAATTAGAGCTGTGCGCGAATTACTGCTTCAGCATATTCCCGAGATCTCGCAGTTGCCGGAACCAGAGTCTCTCAAAGAAGAGACCGGCGGTAGGTTTAAAAATCCTCTCGGTGGCAGAATCTCAAATGATTTTAGAATAGCCAAATACGTTGTTGAGCTACTTTATAATAAGAAACAGTAATCAAGGATGTTTCGTTACAGCACCTAACATCGCGTATCTGAGGCTGAACACAATAACAAAGAGCATATTATTAGAACATTAAATAATAAAAAAACGCATATGAATTTTGACATGCCACCACAAGAAAATATACCAAGTGAGTATCAAAGGTTAGTTCAGGCAGAAATAGATAGTGGCACTGCTTCTGACCAAGAAACTGCCGTAAAAAATGTGGAGCTTGCTCTATTTAATGAGAGAATTGGTCAATTTAAAGAGGAAGATTTGACGCAGGATGGCGATGGCAGTTGGCATACATTTGAGCAAAAAGTCAGAGACGTGTTTCCTGAAGTTCCCGAGGACAGATTCAGAGGCATGAAAGCCGCCGTCACAATGCATTTGTGCGGATTATAGACAATTATAAAGTTTTTATTTAAGGTAATAATATTAATTAGCGCATCACCTTGTTTCATCCTTAGACTTCTACTTGAGCAATTCGGCGTGAGTAGAAACCCTAAGGAGGAACTGTATGCGCTTCCCAACGGTTCTGGAATCGCTTTGCGATGCTATCTCAAGCCTGGAGATGCGCTATGCGAGGGCACATCAGGGCGGATGGCGTCCAACCGCAGAGGACTGTCAGCTTGCGCTTGATGAAAGTGAACGCAGAGATCTTTCAACGCTAGTAAGTAAGGCGACTGTCGCGGGGATTATTCCTGGCGGTGTTGATCGGTATTTTCTTGACACCGCGATTGATCACTGGGACAGGCAGCCATTGTGCGTGCGGGCGTTGATTCGTCAGCTCCTGGCCGAATTGCGCTCCAGTGGCGCGGCGTTACGTCTGGTCTTGCAGAGATAGTGATCTCTCTTTGAGGAGGTGCAACAGTTAGGAGATAGATGCCGCATTCAAAACGAGTGCGGCATTATCATCGTACTACCTTGACATAATTGGCCCGCAACATGTATATTCTGAATGGTTTTAAACCCATGCAGGAGGTGCTCGATGATCACGAAAGTAGCGATTTCTGAAATGAATTCCAATGTGGAGCTAGACTCCGACCAACAGGTCGCATGGTTGCTAGCCGATGGATCTAGTACGCCCAAATTCGGCATGATCTACTCTCAAGGGAAGTGGGGGCCATCGCAAGGGGCACTGCTACTCGCAGGCTCTCTGGAGGAAGTCACCAGAGTTATGGATTGGCTTCAAGCGAACTACCCCAAAGGCGCTCCGCAATAACCCGAGCTATTGGGTCGGTGCCGCATACAAACAGTGTGCGGCATCATCATTTTTTTAACGCAGTTAGGACTCATTTTAGTAATGTGGCTTAACTAATTCTATATCGCCCCGATGGGCTTTTTTTGATATACTACACATATGTTATCTATGAAAAAATTGATAAAGAAGCAAATTAGATGAAGTTTGAATCATTGTATCCGACAAGAGGTGTTTACTATTTATTAACTCTTCAGCTAGTGTTATGTTTATTTTTAATTTTCAGTCCATTTGTAACATGGGACTCATTTATGATTTTTTATTATGTGTATTTATGGTTACCCCTGGCTCTTGTAGCACCTCTTACTAACTATATTGAGGGCAGTGGTTTTATATCAGTGATTGTTCTTGGGCTAGTGTGGGCGATTGTTTTGGTAGAGGCTACTATATATGCTACGATTATCAATAAAATATACTTGAAGGTTAAAATGAAGAAGTAATAAGGGGTAATCTCTATGTCACATAATAACAAGTTCAAGTCCTATATCGCCGCTTATCTCGTATTGATTAAAGACAATCAGGTATTACTTTTAAAGCGACACAATACGGGTTATCAAGATGGCAATTACAGCTTAGTGGCAGGTCATCTTGATGGCGGCGAAACAACAAAACAATGTATTATTCGTGAGGCCAGTGAAGAGGCTGGTATTGTCATAAATTCGGAAGATCTCCAGGTGGTTCATGTGATGCATAGACGTACACCTGATAGAGAGTATTTTGATATTTATCATCGCGCGGAAAAATGGTCTGGCGATATTAGTAACAAAGAGCCAAATAAATGCAATGAGCTTAAGTGGTATAAACTAGATAGTCTTCCGGACAACATAATTCCAGAGGTAAAACTCGCTCTTGAAAATATTAGTAAAGGTATGAATTACGATGAGTTTGGATGGACAACAAAAAATATTGATAAGAGGTAAATACAATATATTGATACTTTATTTTTCTATTAGAAACATTTTACTATAGCTCTATAAAGTCAAAGCCCGTCTCTCCAGTGTTCTGGTTTGGAGGGTTTACGTTCAATGACCTGAGCGTTGTCGAAGGGCGATCTTCGAAAGATATATTTACAACGCTAGTTACTTGATTAAAGTTTTTTATTTACGTCAATCTAATTGAATTAAAAATTAATACCGCCTCCCGAAGCTTGATGCAACGGGAGGCGGTTTCGATGAACTAGGATGCCGAGGCAGCAATCGCAGCTTCGAAGTACTGCCTGTACCCGTCGTCCTTGATCAGACCACAGGCGAGGAAAATATGATACGCTTTTTTCATCGCCAGCTTGGCCTTTTTCAACTCCGGGAAGTCATCCTTGGCGAAACGCTCGATTCTGAGAACCTCGGACGCCAGACCGCACAGATGACCCCAAGCCAACCCACAAAGATCACCGTCTTCATACAGCCAGATATGCGGAACATCCAAGCTGACCCGCAGAAACTCCACCTCGTCGGCATAGTCATCATAGGCACCGTAGAACATGAGGAATCCAATGAACAGCAAGACCCCGCCAATGATGCCTCCCATACCCAGCAGGATCTCCAAACCCTCAACACCGGTGCTCTCAAAGCTACACCAGCATAGAATGGAGAATCCCAAAAGAACCAGATATGCCAGACTCCAGCCGATGAAGTCCAGACCCAGACACACGTGCTTTTGCCAGACAATACCCTTCTTGGGCATCCTAGCAGCTATGAACCATCGTTTCATGGAAAGAACCGCCTTTCTATCTTTCGGATGGACGCTTCAGACGTCTTCTAACCATGGCTTCAGGCCGCGGTTAGAAACTTCATCCGATTGTCAGATATTTCACTGACAATGAAAGAAGTTAACACCTTAAGCCCTATAATGTCAATATTTCGCGGTAGCACGGTGCTTATAAAGTTAAATACGGTTTCCCCAATGTTTTTGGTTAAGTTACCAGACATAGCTTGACATATAATACACCTGGGCTAATATCTAGCCAATAGCGTTCATTGTCTTGAGTCGAACAACCCAAACAGGGGGGCGTAGTGAAAAGAGGACAAGGCCAGTCAAAGACTAGGGAGAAACCCGTCACAATGCGGATTCTGGACATTATCGCCAGAGGTACGGACGAGGCTGAACGTTTGGATTTGGATGGGGATGAAGTGACTCCAACCAAACAGCAAATTATGGCGTGGGCGTCTGATCCTGCTACTACTATCGGCGCTCAAGAGTTTTGTGCCGTCATGGACTTTTTTGAAGCGTACGGAACGCCGGAGGAGTGTATGATGATCCTCTTGCGGATGTCAAGAAGAGAGATGTTGCGTCGGGAAATTCTGAAGGGGTTCCACGAGGTTTTCCAACAGGCCAGAAAGCGAGTATTGGAAGGCTCTCCTCGTGAAGAACAGAAGAATTTCTTATAGCATCTTTAGCGCTGTCAAGAGCCGGTTTCCGTCTCGGAGACCGGCTCTTCAATTAGATTTGATTCTAGATTGTCACACAAATATTAATATAGGAACGCATTATCGTGAGTTGGAGTACTGACTAAAATTATTTTCCAAATTGTACTTTTAAAATATAGGGAAAATAAACATGACTATGATTTAAAGAATTATGACAAATTTAAGGAGGGATTCTTGCGAATCCCTCCTGTTGTTTGCCCGTGTGTCACAGCTAGGAGATGAGCAACTTATCAGCATGCTCGCTGATAGCGCTCTCGATCTGACCTTTGAAGAAGCTGGCGGCGAAAGGAAGTTGGCCGTTCAACTTGACTTCTGAAGCAGTCACTTCCAGTGTGCCAGACACTGAGAAACCCATCGCCTTGAAACTGAACCGACCAACACTGCCAGACCAGCTCTCCTGGAGATCGTTGATCTTGTCGCCGTGTTTCTTCTTCATGTCACCCAAAAGGCTTTGGATACGACTCAACGCTTCCTTCTGCGAAAGTTTGTGTTTCTTCGTCATATTTAGCTTGGGCATCTGTGCTTCCCTCCTAGTGAACTCAGCGCCTGACAGTCTGCTTGCTGTCTATCTTGGAACCGCCTAAATCAGAATAGCACCTTCAGTGCTGTCCTGCCAACCAGGGCACGCCTCCAAGACTACGGCGACCGTAGGCGTCTCGCATGAAGGACATGATCTTGGGGTACTCGCCAACGAAACGCCACTGGCTGGTTTGGTAGACTGTACCCATTGACGCATCAAAGCCTGATGCGTCCCCTCGAAAATCCACCTGGTGCTTCGCCGCTATCTTCTGAAGCGCTCCCAACACATCCTTATCGTAGTGACCACCGTATTCAACGATGACTGTCACCTTGTGATGGGACAGCGGGTTGGTGCTGGACTTTGCTCGAGTCACGATCTTGCCTCCTTTCGTCGTTCCATTGGAAAACTATGGGGTGACAAACGAATATACACTATACCCTTATGATTGTCAATATTTCTCGGTTGGTGTGAGATCTGTAAAGTTCTAAATAATACTGCCCCGGCTTAATTACTTGATGGTTTCTAATTAAACAGAAAACCCCGCGATAGAGCGCGAAGCTTTCTGCGCGGGGTTTGCCTAAGAGTGTCAACTTCATGGTTCTGACAACTCTGGCGACGGCCTGTAGCCGAATAATATTTGTCGAATAGTGTAGAACACTAGCCTGAAAAAATCTTGTGTCGCCGGTTGGACGGAAAGTTTGTCAAATCCGATCCAACCTATCATCTTGGCCAGTTGCCAGAAGGATGCGGTTTTGAATCCCTCTCTTCGAGTCAGAAGGAGGCATTTGTGCAGTTGAAATATCGGCTGGGCCAGCGGAATTACTTCTGTGATGTTAAGTTCTCGGAAAAGCTCTGTCGCCTGTCGCGTTACCTCTTCTGAACCTTCATAGCCAGAGTGTTTTTGAACGGAACAACATTTAATGCCCAGTTCTTTCAGAATTGAAGCCGTTGAACGTTGGGCTATGACCAGCACAGGCTCTGTTTGTGCTTCAACGATTCCCTTAGCCGCCATAGCCAGACGAATATTGCACGGACTGTGTCCTTTTCGGCGCCAGCCGAATGAGTACACTATCATGCCTTTCATTCTTACGCCCCCCTGTTTTGAGAAAGAACTTACCTGTTACACCTGTAACATAATCATGAATTGCGATGCCTGTAAAGGTTACGCCTTTAAACGCATTACTCTAGCATACGTTAGTGTTTATCTGAAAAATGAATAGGCCCCCACATTGGTAGTGGAGGCCCCCGAAAGATTCGCTTCACGGTGAGGTGCTGTGTTTGGGTTTTTGAAGGTAGATGCGATCAATGCGGTCGTAGAGAAAGACTACGACGCATAGACCAGAGAAGAAAGTAAAAAGATCAATAGCGAAGTCTCGGCGAAGTCCGAAACCCACCAGAATCCCTCCGAAGCCGGTGGCTGTGGCCACGCAACAGAGCGCCTCAGCCAATGAACCGAGAATGGCTTCAAAAAGAAAGCTTGATGGTGTTGACCTATAGAGTTTCTCCCATAGATATAGCCCGCCGAACATGACTATAGCTCCGAGCAGACATATACCTGCCTTGATCAGAGTATCCATGACATTACCCTCCCTTTGTCTTTGTGTTTACAGCGTAGCGGGTTATCAGCTCTTTGAAAGGCACAGATGATACGTGAGACGAGTTACGACAAATCAGGGCCAGTCGTCTTGTTCCGTCTCCGCGCTGATACGACTCCAATCGTACTTGAGGAACTTCAGTCGTCGCAGAGATATGTCCGCAGCAAGTCCACCGAGCTCTGGGAAAACCACGGTAGCTGATGCTTGGATACAACACTGTTCAGCTTCGCATTTGTGCATTTCTCCACCTGTGTCTAATGAGACAATTAGGCCTCGGGGTAACGCCGAAACTGTTCCCTTTGAACCTTGGGGAATCTGACCAGAGCCATCCGGCCTTGTCACGTCTGTGAGTAGCTCAACCTCTTCTCCTATCAACACCTCGGACTGCACGCGCGAGCCAACATATCCGCCCATAGCTGTCTCCCTTCATGGTAGGTACAAATAACCATATATAACTTATATCACTGACAATAATTAAGCAAGAATAACGTCAAATATTCCTATTTTATTCAAATTGTCAGCTTATATTGGTTATGTTAAACTAGCCTTGCTAGGCTTATTTGTAACGTTTGATACCTAATTATTCTAAAGCATCATAATGTTAAATAGATCCACAACCCCATCTATTGTAATATCGGGCTCATTTAGGAAATATTTACCGGAGATAGGCCAGCTTATTATTGAGTTTCAGCAACTTGGAATAGATGTCCTGTCGCCTCAATCAGCAAAAACAAAAAATTCTAGCGATGAATTTGTTTTTTTAATATCAGACTTACCAAAAGATCCAAAAGTTTTAGAGCAGAGACACCTTGACGCCATAGAGGAGGCAGACGCTTTGTATATTTATAATCCGGAGGGATATATAGGTTTATCAACCGCAATGGAAATGGGTTGGGCACATGCCTTGTGTAAGCCAATCTATGTTAAAGAAAAACCGACAGATATAACTTTACAAAACTTTTATACTGAAGTTGCCACACCAGCGGATATAAGAGATAAATTGAATGAACGATCAAATAATATATTAACTCATATTAATGACCGCTCATCTTTAAAAAGTCTCCAGAGTTACATAAGTGAAATGGTTATAATGAGAGGGTTTTCAGATGAACAGCCAAAAGATATTATGCTATTGATGACTGAGGAGGTTGGTGAGCTGGCTAGGGCCGTAAGAAAATTATCCGGTCTTAAAATTGATACGGCAAAGAAAGATAAGTACGATATATTGGAAGATGAGCTGGCAGACGTCTTTATATATCTACTTGATTTAGCTAATATTTATGAGGTTGATTTATTTACCGCACTTAAAGCTAAAGAACAAAAAAATAGTAAACGCATTTGGAATTGAGATTGTCACGTAGGTGGAGCTGGTAATTATTAATATAGTCTATGAAACAAAAATCAACTAATTTAAGCCTTGTCGCTCTTGCAGCCATTCTGCTAGTTGTTATTGTTGGTGAAGGATTTTATATCTGGCAAGAAAATCTACCAAAGAGAAAGGCAGTAGATAACGCGTTTATTGAGAAACCAGTTACGGATGCCATATTTGAATCAGTTGAACCAATTAGTTATTCTCTATCAGGCGTCTCCGCTCAAGTTATGACCAGCGTCGGGTCATTTGATTACACCGCGGATCAACTTGAATTAACGGCTAAGAATTGTGATTATCAAATAGAACCAGGCTATTTTAATAATCTTGTTACCAAACTTAGCGGGGCAAAAAAAATTACTTATAACTTTAACTATACGGGTGCTACCTACATTGATTTAAACCAAGGTCCTAATGCCTTCACGGTTACACTGATAGAAAATAAAATAGGGTATCCGTCTTTAAATGAATTTATAGATGATTTTAATATATGCGGCGCGGGTGGAGACGCCTATCCGGTAATGCTTAACAGTAAGTGGCTGCTTTTTATAAACTCATGTTCTGATGCGTCAGGACCTACTGGTTGTGATCTGGCTAGAGAGGTGGTAGAGCCAACTTTAAGTTTAAAATAATAATTCAATTATTTTGCAACCGTGGAATTCAAACAAGCGTATAAATACATCAATCCCGTCAAATACTTAAGTATTTTTTCCGATCCTCAATGGTATTTAAAGATACAACCTGAACTTAAGACTTATTTTTACGACTACGACGGCCGGAGGGAAAACAAATCGTCAGAATGGTTGGAAAAAAGAAAGGAATTTGTAACAATGGTTTCTGAACTTTTAGAAGCCGGTCAGATTGCTCTTGGCGATTCCGGGAGAAATTGGGATGAGGAACGTTTGCCCATAGATACGGTTGTTATACATCATTCAAGTACGCCAGCAGACACTCCGATTATCGCTATTGATGCCTTAGGGTTAATCCGATTATACACATTGGAATATAGTAAAAAAGAAGAGGATGTATTTGGTCAGCCTTTATGGTCAAATCATTTTTGTAAAAATCGGCCAACATTTATTGCTTATCATTACCTGATTAGGTCGGACGGTTCTTTTGAACATATTTTGCAGGACAACCAAATAGGCTGGCATAGCGGCAAGTGGGAATATAACCGCAGAAGTGTGGCGATCTGTTTTCTTGATGATTTAAAAGAAGCCCGTCCTACTGCTAAGGCACTACAAACAGCCAAGGAAATTATTATTAAATATCCAAATTGTAATGTACTTGGTCACAGAGAAATTAAGCCGTCAACCACTTGTCCGGGCAATTTATTTTTAGGAACAGTAGGTTGGAAAAAAGATTTACATTTAAACCAAATAAGCAGCTAATTTTTTCGATAATTCCAGAACAGATGAGACTGTGAATATGATTGTTGGTTGGTTAAATTGTTCATTATTGACACGAATAATCTTTGGTACTAAGATGCTTTATTGGTTCATTTACTGTAAGTATTCTTAGGGGGTGGTCACTGAACAAGGAGGTGGCGTATATGTGGCAGCGACTCAAGCGTTGGTTTCTCGTAGTAATGGTTGGCCGATGTCCGAACTGTCTTGGCTTCGGAATCGTAACCGAGGATCGAGGACATCATCATTTTGTGGCACAACAGTTTTGCCCAAAGTGCAATACACGGTTCTCGGCGATGTGAACTACCCAGAAGGAGGGAAGGACCGCCTCTTCCCTCGCCCCCTAAGAATATTTTTTCTTTAACCATTCTTTTCCAGAATGGTAAGGTAATAAAATATTTTTTGTTCTTACCATTTGTAAATATTGCGTCACTGCGTCTTCTTTCTGTCTAAGACACAATCCGGTCATGCTTAAGGCATGATTAAGTCAGGAGGGTCACATGCTCCGTAACTGGTTGCCTTGGTTGGGTGTCGGGATCCAGGTGGGCATTGTCTGCGCACTTGTCGTGGTTGGTCTCTGGTTCCTATACCGTCAACCGTAAGTAAGGAGGGTTACATGTTCCCGCTGAACGAAGAGGCGGATCGGGCGAGTATGAACCGCATCTGGCATCATGTCAGGGAATGCTGGCTTATTCTTGCTCTCGCGTTTACGTACGTTAGGCTAATAGGGTTGCCATTCTCTAGAGGACAGATCAGGAGTTTTCCAGAGCTTTGGCCGCACGCTGGTCTTTGGCTGCTTACTGCGGCGGTTCTCGTGGCCATCTACAAGACCATTGAGGTCTGGCTATCCCGCCGGGCAAAGAAGAGGTCACAGCAAAACGCTATCACAGGAACCAAGGAGGTCCACCATGAGTCTGATTGAACCTGAAGATCCCAAGCCAGAGAAGAAAAACATGACAGACCTGCAATTAGCGGATACCTTGGAGCAACTGGCTGCCAAGGCTAGTAGTACCGAGGTGTCTCGGTTTGTCATGAATCTGGCAGTGCATCTTAGGGAGCAGGCCAAGTCTCCTTTTGATGCTTTCAGACCTGCTTTCTGTTCGCAGAAGGACTTTGACCAACTGTTCTTCGGTAGATGTCCTTACTGCAACAGGATCTTATGCAAAGCTCACATGGGCTCACATCTGGGGGAGCACGGCTTCTTCAGTCGCGGTGCCTGATTCAGGAGTACATTCCAAAGGTCCACTGCCAGCTGATTTGAGAGGTTATTTCACTTGGCAGATGAAAGGAGCAGGAACGTGAGAAAGTGGGTGCAAAGATTGATGGTTCTGGTTTCCGCAGTATTGATTCTGTCTATCGCGTACGCCGCAATCTTTCAGCGTGTGGTGACTGACTATGATCAGGCGCCACAGCCGATCAGAAAAGAGGTTCCTGCTTATTGCACGGTATCCCCCGCGCTTACTGCGAGTTCTGATGATAATTATGGGGGACTATACTTCGTGCGGGTGCAGGTGATCGTCGGCAAGAAAGGTCATGCTTTCAACGCCAGAGTGCTGGAGTCTGACGCTACAAAGGAGATGGAGAAAGCCGCTCTTAAGGCGGCTGGAAATTGGCGATTCATACCCGCCAAGAAGGATGGACATGCCGTCAATGTCAAGTTCGTGATACCGTTCCGTTTCTCGGCTTACTAGCCAGACCTGGTTCTAGAAGTTGTGAAGATTCTGATGTGTCCCGAATTCCACAAGTCAACTGCCAGGCATGACCTGAAAGTCAGTCCTAGGCAGACGAAAGGAGCAACCGATGGGACGCGTAACAGGCAAATCGCGTGCAAGACGCGACAAGACAGCAGAGTTATACTGGAAGTCCAAGAAATACGTCGTTGATCGCAAGATGCTCAATGGCCAACCGGGCGTGATACGGTTGCCAGATGGCACACTGATTGATCGAACGCGTGTGATGGTGTTTGATGAGCAGGGAGAGCCTTTGCGGGTTGTGGGTAGGGAGCCTGCCCACGGTGGGATTGACGAAATCGGTCCGCTACCTGTACTTCAAGTCGTTGATGCTCAAGCTGTGAGCGACTGACTCTAGACGTTAAGATGTGTGCCTGGGATAAGATTGAAAAATCAGTCCTCGGCAGACGAAAGGGGTAGGAACATGAAAAACATGCGACCCAGACTGATGGCGTTGCTTGGCGTTCTGGCCATTGTTGCTTTCATGATCTTCGTGTGGCCAGCTCGCGTAGTGACGGACTACGACCAGGCGCCTCAGCCGATCCACAAGGTGCAACCGGGCGTTTCGGCTGATGTTGACGGCATATCTATGACTACTCACAGTGTGCGGGTTCGGATGATCGTCGGAAAGAAAGGTCAGGTTCTCACTGCGAAGGTGATAAGCTCTGATGCCAGCAAGGACGAGGACAAAATTTCCGTCAAGCTGGCAAAGGAGTGGCGATTCATACCCGCCAAGAAGGACGGACGCACCGTCAACGCCAGGTATGAAACCTCAATATTCTTCTCGGGTTACTAGTCCGACTCGGGCTAGAAGCCGTGAAAATCACTGCGCCCCGTTTTACTCTCGTCAGCTATTGGCTGATTGATGAGTGAGACGGGGCTTTCATTTTTTCCAATATTTCAATTGCCCGAGCAAAATAGCCAGAGAAAATATTGTGTAAATTATTATATAAGTTCCTTCTGTAAAAAAGTAACCAAGGTCAATTAGTTCGGTTTTACCGCTCAGACGCAAAGCAAAGCCCAGACAGTAAATAAAGATTGGTAGAATAAAATAGACCGCGATGTCAATTCTGCCGAAACGTTTTAGTAGACGTAGAATCAAAAAACTGACAGTAAAGAAGATCGCAATTATTGAGCAAATTTGAATTATCCACATA
>CAYTUI010000010.1:0-39264 GCA_964441335.1 uncultured Gammaproteobacteria bacterium | reverse complement strand
TAAGCTATAAGCCATAAGCTATAAGCCATAAGCCATAAGCTATAAGCCAATAACTATCCAACGCTCCCTTCCATTTCTAATTCAATCAGCCTATTCATCTCCACCGCGTATTCCAAAGGCAACTGTTTAACAATCGGGTCAATAAAACCGTTAACTATCATACTTAAAGCCTCCTCTTCGGATAAACCGCGAGACTGTAAATAGAGTAATTGTTCCTCACTAATTTTGCCAACCGATGCTTCATGTGAAACTGTCACCTCATTTTCCATAATTTGCATATCCGGCACTGTATCGGAAATTGACTGGTCATCCAGAATTAAAGCATCACACTGCACAGAGGTGGTAGCGTTCTTAGCACCTTTAACAATTTTAACCAAACCGCGATAAACTGACTTACCGCCGTTCTTACTGATAGACTTCATCACCACTTTTGAACTGGTATCCGGTGCCAGATGCATAACCTTAGCTCCGGTATCCTGAACTTGTCCGGCGTTAGCAAAAGCTAAACCCAAATGATCAGCCGTGGCGCCACGACCCTTCAAAATACTACAAGGATAAAGCATGGTCACGCCCGAACCCATATTGCCCCCGATCCATTCCATATGAGCATCAGCTTCCACGATCGCCCGTTTGGTATTTAAGTTGTAGGTATTGCGGCTCCAATTCTCCACGCTGGAATATCTGAACTTTGATCCTTTTTTTAGAATTACTTCCACACACCCGGCATGCAGAGAATTTGAGTTATACTTGGGAGCGCTACAGCCCTCAATATAATGCGCCTCGGCGTCTTCTTCAATAATTATCAGAGTATGTTCAAACTGTCCCATATTTTGGGCGTTCATCCGAAAGTAAGCCTGCAATGGTTTATCTACCTTAACGCCCTTGGGAACATATAGAAAAGTACCACCTGACCAGACAGCGGCGTGTAAAGCCGAGAATTTATGGTCGGCAATCGGCACCACTTTCTTCATAAAATACTCTTTAACCAACTCTTCGTGTTCTCTCAAGGCTACGTCCATATCCTCAAAAATAACGCCTTGTTTCTGCCATTGTTGTTGCAGATGATGATAAACATTAGATGATTCATATTGAGCGCCAACACCGGCCAAAAATTCTTTTTCCGCCTCTGGAATACCTAAGCGGTCAAATGTTTTCTTAATGTCCGGATCAACATCATTCCAACTTTTGGTATTCAGTATCTCGCCCGGCCGCGCATAATAAATAATGTCCTCAAAATTTATGGCTGATAAATCAGGGCCGAAGTTTGGTAAAGGTTTAGACCTAAAAATCTCCAAAGCTTTCAGCCTTAAATCCAGCATCCACTTAGGTTCCTGTTTGTCGGCTGATATTTTTCTAATTAGTTCTGGGCTTAAACCTTTGATTAATCCCTTAGTATAACCAGCCGGATTAGCCTGATCAAAAATCTGCCGATTAAGATCAGCAAAAATATTTTTTTTAATCTTGACGGCCATGGTTGCGCGTAAAAAATTTATAACCCTTTTTTTCAAGCTCCTTAACTATTTCCAAACCACCGGATTTTACTATTTGCCCGTCTATCATGATATGAACAAAATCCGGCTGTAAATATTTCAACAGTTTGTCATAGTGTGTAATCAGCAAAATAGTTTTGCTAGGCGTTTTGAAAATCTTAATTGCTTGAGCGATTTTTTTCAAAGCATCAATATCTAAACCTGAATCCAGTTCGTCCAAAATTGCTAGTTGTGGATCCAATAACAACAGCTGAAGTGTTTCTAACTTCTTCTTTTCACCACCGGAAAATCCGTGATTGATATAGCGATTAAGAAATTCCTCCGTCAAACCAACCTTTTGCGCCAAGTCAATAACATAACGTCTAAATTTAATCATCAGCATGGGCTGATAATTCTGGTTGCGAAACTTCTGGATAGCTTCAAAGCTGGCCTTCAAAAATGTCAGTATCCGAACGCCTTCAATTTCACGCGGCTGCTGCCAAGCTAAAAATATTCCGGCCTTAGCTCTATCAGCCGGAGCCATTTTTAAGATACTGCGGTTATTATATAAAATATCTCCCTCGCTGATCTGATATTTCTGATTACCAATCAGAGCTTGCGACAGACTGCTCTTGCCGGAACCGTTCGGTCCCATAATGACATGCAACTCACCGGCCTTAATCTTTAAATTCAGACCTTTAATAATTTCCTGGTCGGCAGACTTGATATGAAGTTTTTTTATTTCTAAAACTGACATTACTATACAATTATTTTGTTACTAAAATATTTCGGCCTTTAAGATCTGCCACTGTCCGACAGCTAAAGAAATCTCTCAACAGTATTGTTGACTCGTGCCAAATGTCTCGGCTAGTGCAATGGCTTTGTCTGGGGCATTGATAATCCTGATTTACGCACTTAACCGGTTCTAATGGTCCTTCTATTAATTCCAAAATCTGTAACAAAGAAATTGTTGATGGCTCTTTAGCTAAACAATAACCGCCACCCAGCCCCTCTTTACTCTTAATGAGCTTGGCTTTCTTCAAAGGCACGATGATTTCCTGCAAATAGCCACCGGAATATTTCTTCAGTTTAGCTACCTCTTTAATAGAAATATAACCCTGACCGTATCTTTCAGCCAAGATTTGCAGTAGTCCCAAAGCATATTGAGTTTTGGTGGAAACATTAAACATAATAACTCATAGTTTATGGCTATGAGTTTAGCAGAAAAAAAATTAATGTCAAATAAACACTCCACGCTGTTTAAACAACGCGGAGTATTTAATAAAAAATGACCTATTTATACAGAAAAGTCGACTCCATTTTCGATATAACGATCCACAGACCAATTCTTTCCTTCGTCAGAAGACTGAGCGATTAACTTACCCTTTGAGTCGCGCACTTCAATTGGAGCCTGTAAGTGCCCCGCCACCACATCACGGATATAAGTAATGTTATTACCATTACTATCTTCTGCTTCCCATTGGTGTAAATTTTCTGGTTGAGCCGATTCAACTTCTTTCAATCCATTATCTTTAACTATTGCTAATAGTCCATTTATGATCTCGCCCACCTCAGCAACTCTCTCTTTGCTAGGAGTGTTATCCTCAAAACGTTCTGGCATATTCGTATAAATTAAGTTGATTATTTAGATTATTAACATAATTATATACCTACAAAAATTCGTAGTCAATTAAAGCCCCTCACCCGGTCAGACGACCAGATGAGGGGCAAGAGTCAGAGGCAGAGCTCGGAGAATCGCTGTTCTACCACTGGTAGGAGAAACAGCTCATCGCCAGGCTGCCAGGCCGGAGCCGACATGACCAGCAGTTCAAACAGTCCGCCCGGCCAGGGACGCACCTGATGAATCTCCCTCGGCTGAATCAGGATCAGATCACCTGTGCGAACCAGGAAATCTTGAGGATCAGTGTCGTGTTCGCCTATACGGATGTGGCCAAGGCCGGACAACACCAGATAGTACTCAGCCGTTTGCTCATGCCAATGGGGCCGCCCGTTTTGACTGGCATACAAGCGGGCAACGCTGGCACGCAGACTGTCCTCTGCTGTGGTCACCACCTCCATTGGACCACATTCGCTTTGAACTGACAGAAACTCTCCCGGCGGAATTACCCTGCTTTTCATGGACCCCTCCCTCCTTGGTTTTGAAAAGATCAGACTTGATTTATGTCTGATTAAAGCTTTAATTAACTTTTTTGTCAAGAAAAGCAGGTGTGCCTCAATTCAAAACTCAAAACAAGACAATGCATAATAAATATTATTAAAATCCTCGTCCCGCCCACCGTAGTCCCGAGTTTACCGAGGGACGAAGGCGGGTCAAGTCCACGGGGGAAATTTCAAATATCAAAATACAATAGATTCCAATATTCAAATTTCAATTCTAAAATTTGGAATTTGCCATTTGTAGTGTATTGGTTCTTGTTATTTGGTACTAATATCAAACAACTAAAATCCTTCAAACTCCAAAACTGGACTATAACCTATTTCCAAAAACCAGTGGGACAGTAATGGTAAATTGCCGACAACTAACAAAATGCCGGCGACTATAATTATAGTCGCTGAAATAATTCTAATAATTTTAGAGATGTAACTAATTTTTTTCAACAATGGCTGAATAGATTGAAAGACAGCCCCGATAATTACAAAAGGAATTGCCAGCCCCAAACCAAAAATTAATAATAAACTAATACCATATAGTTGTGTGGCCGACTGGCTGGCAAAAAAAATTAGTGTCGCTAACACTGGTCCGATGCAGGGAGTCCAGGCAAAACCAAAAGTCAGTCCAAAAATGAAACTGCCCAATTTGGTTGTCCGCAGGCTATCGCTGGGATGAAATTGCCAGGATTTAAATAATATTGGTATTTTAATAATCTCCAACATGTAGATGCCCATTAAGACCAAAAAAACTCCACCAATTTTCTGCAGTAAGACTCGATGTACAGATAGCGCATTGCCGACAGAAGTCGCGGCTATAGCCATTACCATGAACACCAAGATAAAGGCTAAAGAAAAAAACAGGCTATTAACAAAAACCTGTCGCCTATAAAAAGGCACAGATTTTTGTTGGCTAATTGAAACTGATGATCCACCTAAATAACCAATATAAGCCGGGAGCACTGGTATCAAACAAGTGGCAAAAAATGTCAGTGCTCCGGCGATAAAGGCGGCTAAAAAGCCTGCTTCCATTATTTTAAGAGTCCGTCAATAATTGTTTTGATTGAGTCAATCGGTAGAGCACCGGGAACAATACTTTTTGCTTCACCTTTCACGACCACGACTGTACCGGGAGTTCCGGTTATACCGGCCTGCTGGCCCTCGGCCAAATCCTGATTAACTTTGGCGGTAAATTTACCATTGTCCAAGCAATCTTGGAATTTAGTACCGTCAACACCAACTTCTTCCGCTAAAGGTTTCAGGTCTGTTAGAGCAAAACCTGTTCCATTAGAAGTAGTTCGCTCATAGATAGCATCGGTAAACTTCCAAAACTTATCATTACCACCTAAATCAGCCACACACTCTGAAGCTTCAGCTTCTTTTTGGGCGTTAGCATGAAATGACAACGGGAAGTGACGATAAACCCAAGCCACCTTACCTTTATAGTCTTCCATCAGCTGCAGCATGGTTGGATGAAATCTCTTACAGAAAGGACATTCCATATCCGAGTACTCCACTAAAACTATATCCGCATTAGCGGAACCGACAATGTGGTCATCCTTACTGACTGGTTTTAAATCACCGACAGTGTTACCGCTGGGAGTCGGATCAACAGTTGGATTGACCGTCGGCTGGACTGTTTTATCGCTACCACCGAAATTAAACCCGCCGTTGGCACTAGCGCCCATAAAATAAACCCCTCCTAAAACTACTACACCCACCACTCCGACTACCAAACCTTTGATAAAAGCCGACTTGGTGTCTGAAGCGCTCTTTGAATGATTTTCCATCATTTTAAATTAATTCTTAACACTTTCGCCCAAAGGGCGACCGCCCTATGGGCGGAATACTTAATTATTAGTAACAATAAACGTCGTGGCGATCATCTCATTCCATTGAACATTTTGCACAGACATTAGATAACCGCCTAATTCTACTCCGGATTTTTTACTGACAATTGATTGGCAAACATTATCACTCATTGTCGGCTGGGCGGCTTCAACTTTCTGTCCAATAGATAATACGGAAACCACCAATCCCAAAAAGATCAGGCTAATAATAAGCCTCTGCAGGGAAAAAGTAAAATTATATCGGGCAGTACCTGACTGTAAACTTTTTAACCGATCATGAGTACTAATCATGGGGCAAACAGTATCGCCCAACTCTTCATTCAACTGTCTGGTTAAGAGTTTCTTCATCCCGGAAATCAAATATTCCTGACCACATTGTTTAATCGCTGTCTTATCCGCCAAAACTTCCTGATGACTGGATAAATTTTCCATTAAATCTTTAATGCTGGGGAGAAAAAATAATAATTCGGCGATAGCCCTGGTTACTAATCTTCGCAGAGGATCGCGTCTGGACTGGTGTGCCGCTTCATGACTTAAAACCGAAGTTAACTCATCTTCGCTAAGTATTTTTACCAACGCAGATGTATAAATAATTTTGGGACTGAACCAGCCTAAAGTAAAGGCCATAGGATCCGGAGCGTCAATCAGACAAATCCCACAAGAATCTTCCACGCTCAAAACCTTGAGATAAGCTTTGATGGAATTAATCCTTTGCGCCTCTTTAATAATAAAGGTTGCAGCTCTAACCAGACCAATCAGTAAAAATATTGTCAGTGTTATCAGTAGGACTAATAAAGCAGGATTTTCCGCCAAATAAAACATCATAAAACCCTGACAAAAATGAAACAACTTTAGCAACTGATCAGAAGATACCCGCGTGCTCCAGACAACCAAAGCGCTAAAGACTACAAATATAATTGTCGGCAGTAACCAGGGATTTCTTGACTTAATAACAATTTTCATTACTGTTTCAACAATTTTTTTAAATCAGCCTTCTCTTTAACAGACAGGCCATCAAAGGCTTCCATAAAAGTAGCCACTCCCATTAACTTGCGATCGTTAACCAATGATCTAACTAAACTTTGGGCCGTCATTTGATATAGTTTATCCTTAGTATAGCAAGCCTGATACTGCCAACAACCATCCAAACGATTACGACACAATATACCTTTATCAATCAAACGACCAATAACCGTATTAACGGCGTTAAAAGATATCTTTTGTTGGTTACTAATATGATCACAAACCTGCCGGGCCGTAACTTTATTTTGCGACCATATATATTCCACTATCTTAGCTTCCAAACTACCAAGTATCTTGGCCAAGCCTTGTTGTGTAATATCAATTTTCTTTGGTTTAAAAATAGCCATTATCCACAATTAAAATTATTATAGACAGTATACACTACGACTTGTAGTGGAGTCAACCTACTCCCGAGGTTATCGACATCTATATAGGCATCTGTTAATATTAAGGTACTAATCAACTTAAGCTTTCCGGCTAAGACTATCTGTAGCCTGACCGGGGACAAAGCCAAAAAAATGGACAAACGCGATCAGGGCGACCGCCCAAAATATAAAGGCAACTGGACTTGTGCCGGCTGCCAGACTGCGATAACTGAACTGCCTTTTGAGCCTGATGGAGTCAGACCGGTATTCTGTGAGGATTGCAACCGCCAGCGACGACAAAATCGACCCCCTAGAAATTAATCTTAGGAGTCAGACTAAAAACCCATCGGCCTCTGGCCGGCGGTTTTTTATTGACACAAGAGCTTGATAATGGTATTTTAACAGCTGTTTAATTTCACCAAGTAATTTTTGCTGTCCCTGTAGTTCAACGGATAGAACAAGAGCCTTCTAAGCTCTGGATCGAGGTTCGATTCCTCGCGGGGGCACCACAAAACAAATTGAAGCCTTCCCGAAGGTCCTCCGAAGCGCAGCGTAGGAGGATAAGCCTTGGACGTAGGTTCGACTCCTACCGAGGGCACCAGAAAATAAACAAAAGCCTTCCCGAAGGTCCTCCGAAGCGCAGCGTAGGAGGATAAGCTCTAGATCCAGGTTCGATCCCTGGTCGGGGCACCAGGCGAGCGGGGCGGGTAAGCTCTGGATCGAGGTTCGATTCCTCGCGGGGGCACCACTCGACTCGTCCATCAGCCATTGGCTGATTGGACTTCGCTCGTGGCGTTTCGCCAGACCAATAAAGGTAAAATAAATCACTCTTACAAAAACTACCATAAGGTTATGTTCAAAGTTGACTTTTCAAAGAATGAACGATTTGTCATATCACAAGCTGCAATAATTATAAGGGGTGGCAAGTGCTTGATAATTGAATTTTTTGATCACACAGGTTGGGGTCTGCCCGGTGGTAGAATAGATAAGGGCGAATTAGGACCAGAAGCCTTTCGTAGAGAAATAAAGGAAGAAATTAACTGTCAGGATTTTGACATTATAACAGTTATAGATTATGACACCTGGAATCCAGACGTACCTGTTTGCGCCACCGCTACTTTGATTGATATAAAAGATCAGGAAATAAAATTGAGTCATGAGCATTGCCAAGCTAAATGGATCAGTGAAGATGAAATAGACGATTATAGCTTTGTTTGGCCCAATGCTAAAAGGATGATTACAAAAGGTTTCGCGTATATTAAGTTGCTTGAAAAATATAAAATCTAAAAAACGTATTCAAAGCGGCGGTCATAGTTCTTAAAAAAATAGATTTTTCGGCGGTCATAGTTCAATGGTAGAACACCGGGTTGTGGTCCCGGTTATAAGGGTTCAATTCCCTTTGACCGCCCCATCAACCAAACGCTGATGGGGGTGTGGCCGGCGAAAAATTTATTTTTATCAAAATTATGGAAAACAGATCAACCGAAAGCGAACCTGTATTTATTGATACTAAAGGACAAGACCTGATTGACAGATGGCGAGTATCTGGGCGTTTGTATAAAAGAAAAATTGAACCTATAAAACACGCTCAAAAATTAGAAGCGGAAGAGCTGGTTGAAACAAGGTTACCGGATGGAACACAAGAATCAAGCAAGCTCGGCAAACCCGGCGATTGGAAAATTACCGGATCAAAAGGAGAGCAATTTGTCTTTTCTCAAGCCAAGTTTGATTCATTGTATGAAGCGGACGGTCAGGGCGGCTATGTAGCACGAGAAAGAAAAATTCTGGCTTTAAAAAATCCTTTTAATAAACCTATTAGGATTTTAGCACCCTGGAGCACTCATGAGGAGCCAGCCACTCAAGATGGTAGCGAAAACTGCATGCTCGTTGTATCACTTGACGAGAATGGTGAGTTAACGTCGGATAGATATATTATTGGCGATGAGGAGATGTTATTAAGTAATTATGAGCCTGTTGAAATTGAATAAAAGCCTTCACTGCAGTCCTGCAAAGTTTTAATCTAGCATCTAGTCACGTAATTTTAACCCCCGTCTCTAAAGGACGGGTTTTACGTTAAAAGTTAGTTGACGCTTATACCTAGTAATTCAAGTTGGTTAATAAGATCAGCATAATTATCAAAAAAAATCGGATGGTAACCAACCTCTTTGGCCGTTGAAAGACTCTTTTCATAATCGTCAATAAAAATGGCCTCATGAGGTGCAACATCCAACTTGAAAAAAAAATATTCAAATATCTTAGGGTCTGGTTTACTTATGCCAATCTCGGCAGACATTACACAGACATCAAAATGATTTACCAAGTCTGTTGTGCGGATATAGTTTGCTGTCTTTATAGTGTTGTTTGTTAGTAGCCCGACCTTGTAACCATTTTTTCGAAGTCTATCAATTAGCTCGATTACATTTAGGTGGACTTCGTGATGTCCAATTTTTGATTGGAACTCAATAAATTTATCAAATCGTTCGCTCTTACCTAAATCATCAAGCACCATTCGCCACATCTCAGGACCGGTAACCTGACCGTTATTCATGAGATGGTTAAATTTAAAATACGTCCGATGATACTGGTCAAGACCAACCTCCAAAAATTCGCAAACGCGTCTGTTAAACTCTTTACCAACCGGACCAGCAACGACACCACCATAATCAAATCCTATAGCTTTGAATGACATAGTTAAATGATAGCATATTAAGGCAAAAGTTTCTTAACCCTCTTGTCTAATCGCCCCATAGCCCATTAGCCCACCACGAAACCCCGTCTCTAAAGGACGGGTTTTGTGATTTTCTAAAGTAGAGCGGCATTCCTCCAGTTCAGATTTACACCTAATAGCGCACCAAAATGATAGTATTTCGCGGCGGTATACAATTAACAAAATGTTAATTCTACTAAAAATGTATAGATTAGATTAAAACAAATATACAATAATGTATAGATTGATAACCATATTATCAATAAATCCAACATTTTTATAATAAAAATGTATAGATTTGCTCTCTAAAAACTTGTATAAATGTACATAATCTGTTACAATAAATGAGGAAGATAAACATTATGAGAAATTAATGAACTCACAATTATCCATTGGAGAGACAGCTCTACTGCTGGGCATAAACCCACAGACGTTACGCCGGTGGGACAGCAATCAGGGAAAGCTACCCTCTAATCGTGTAAGCTCAACCGGCCATAGATATTACACTACTGACGACATTGAAAATTTCCTGTCTGAAAATTTTAAGTATCTTTTGCGTCTGGCGATCCGCTGGGCTTCGGAGAAAGAAGCTCCAATTATACTCCCGCGTTTTTACTGCGCTGACCGATCAATTTTTAAAGCGCGACTGTCAAAGCTTGAGAGTGCTTTAATAAGGGATAGTAAATTTGAGGAAGATTACTCATTAATTGTGTCGATGGCGGGAGAAATTGGCAATAATTCATATGATCATAACCTTGGGAATTGGCCCGACATACCTGGTATATTTTTCGGCTATTGTTTGGGAGAAAGAAAAATTATCTTGGCTGACCGAGGACAAGGGATTCTAAAAACACTACAACGCATAAAAAAAGAGTTGGCTAATGATACCCAGGCACTCCAAGTTGCCTTTACTGAAGTTATATCGGGCAGAAGCCCCGAACGCCGAGGCAACGGTTTAAAATATGTCCGGGGCATTATTGAACGAAATGATAGCATGAAACTTTATTTTCATTCCGGAGATGCGGTCTTAAACTTAATGAGGAAGACAAACGAATTAAATATTACACAAACGACTGATAGCTTGCGAGGCTGTTTAGTAATTATAGAGTATTAATTAATACAATGCGTATATATTTAAAAAAATTTGGCACAACATTAACTTCGCGTGAAGACGGACGCGAGGCTTTTGCGGCTATACAACCTACTGTCGCAGAAATGAACTATTCTGAAAAACTAGAGCTGGACTTTGAGGGGGTTAATACTTTTTCTCCATCTTGGGGAGACGAATTCATAACTCCATTTTTGGCTAAATATGTTGATCGACTTGTCCTATTAAATACGACAAACCTTTCGGTGACCGCGACTCTGGATATGTTGGAACAGCTTAATAAAACTCAATTTAGAAGAAGTCCAAGATGATAGAACGTCTTAGGTAGTAAATTATTTGAGTCAGCCCCGACCCCACTACTAGCCACTGCTTAAAAAACAACATCTGGTATAAAATAACTATGTCATTTGGATTATTCGCCGCTTTCATCACCTTATTAGCGTGGGGCTTTGGCGATTTTTTTATTCAGCGGGCAATCAGAAAAATTGGTGAAATCCCCTCCCTATTTTTCATCGGTTTAACAGGCGGGATCTTAATATTCCCCTTTGTTAAAAATGAGCTACCAGCCTTATTTATTAATCCCAATGCTTTACTGGTACTTTTGATAGCGTTTGTTATCACGCTCATTGCGGCCTTACTTCTTTTTAAAGCTCTGGGCCAAGGTAAGCTCTCAATTATTGAACCTATAATGAGCCTGGAATTACCTCTAACAGTAATTTTAGGCATAACCTTTTTATCTGAGAGACCGACGCTCTTACAATTATTTCTATTACTTTTAATATTTATAGGCATTCTTCTGACAGCGGTCCAATCACGACCCAAACGGTGGTGGCAAAAATTTAAAAAAATATCTTTACTAGAAAAGGGTGTTATACTCGCCATTATTGGCGCTTTCTTTACTGCTTTAATGAATGTCACGACCGCTTTAGGCAGTCAAATTACCGAGCCCTTGCTGACAATTTGGTTTATTCATACAGGTCTTGCCGTAATATGTTTAGTTTGGCTTGGTCTGCAAGGAAGAATTAAAAAAACATTTTTAGAGGCTAAAAAATTTTGGCGACCAGTCGTGGCCCAAAGTTTTTTTGATAATGTCGCCTGGATAGCTTACGCCTTTGCCGTCAGAGAAATACCAGTCTCTATTACAATTGGCATTACTGAAAGCTATGTCATTATAAGTACACTACTGGGGATTGGATTAAATAGAGAAAGATTATCTATAAAACAATTACTGGGAGTCATCCTGACCATTGTTTCAATTTTGGTCTTATCGTACTACACTTCTTAACTTAGGCGGTTATTACGCAACCTCATCAGCAAGAAATTTATATGATACAATACACTTATGAAAACTATTAAAATTCCCTCTGCCATCTGGGAAAAATTACAGACCATCAAAGGCGCTGAAGGTTATTTATTGTCCGGTTCGCGCGTTCTCAACCAAACAGCCACCAATTCAGATTGGGATTTCTTTGTGCTATTAAAAGACGGCTTACCGCGCTGGCGCAGAACTTGGAAAATTGAGAATACTTGGTTGGAAGTCTTTTGTAATGATAGAAAACAAATAGTTAAAAAATTTCGCGAGGAGCCCAAAGATGGTCGAGGCATAACAACTTTCATGTTTGTCTCCGGGCAAATTATTAAAGACAAAAATGGAAAATTAAAAAAATTAGTAACCGAAGCAAAAAAAGTTTGGCGCAGAGGCCCTGCCATGGGTAAACATCAAAAGCAGTGGACTGATTATAACCTAGCGACTTATATTCAAGATATTGAAGACTGTTTAGAGACTAATAATGACGCGCTACTGTTTTTTAATCAGGCGCTCAATGAAATTGTGCGCTATCAATATCATCTCCATAAAGTTTGGCTGCCTCGGAATAAAGACAGGATGAATGATTTAAAAAAACGCTGGCCAAAGTTACATAAGTTAATTATAAAATTTAACTCTGCTTCACATTGGAAAGCAAAGGCAAAAATAACTATTCGCGTCGCTAAATTGGTAGCGACTGGCGCTAAATTAAAACTAAATGGGGAGGAATATACCCCACCTGAAAAAAAATAATTTGCTGATTTTCAGCAAAAAATTTAATCAAACAGTAGTACTATTTTTACTTCTATTCAAGTCTATTAGCCATTTCAATATAAGAGTCTTTAAATCCGTCGGTAATATTAAGTCCCAATTTTTCAATGACCGCCGTCACCCGACCTTCGCTACCCTCATCAACCGAGCGAATTTCCACAAACTGACCAAGTTGTTGTTCTGTCTCGCCCTCAATTACCGATACCTCATCAAGTGAAAACACCACCCCATCGACACTATAGAGCGTGCGCTCTTTTTTTATTACTTTAATCTGGTCGCCGTACATGGCCAAAAAACTATTTTCAGTATCCTGATCAATTGTAAATTCAAATTTTGGTCGTTTACGAAAAGACGATTCTGTCTTAGGTCCTTTATATGATAGTAGCTTGGTCCCATTCTCATCTCGAATTCGCAATAATTCTTCAGTCGCGGCCAAATTTCTGTCACGCGGATTGTAGTAATGATCTACTTGGACCGTAGTGCTTAACTTCTCGGCATGCACCTTTCTTAGGACATCAGAATCAATAGTGCCGTGAAACTTTAATTGAACTTCATGAGTCCCGGCGCGTTGAGCTTCAATAGAGGGATTGTATTCATTTTTAATAACGATATCCGCATTTCTCTTCGTACTCTGAATATACTTTTCGTGCATTGGTTCAACAACTTCAGCAAAATATTTAAGTATATCTTGAGGTTTCTGTCCGGTACGATTTACATCACGCATCAGACGACGAATTATTCTGCCATGCGGCCCGATGTCAACAAAAACACGAACATCGCCCAAAGAAGAAACTTCATCATTTAAAGCGAATAAACCTTCCACAATCACAACGCGTCCCGGGTATTGTGTCTCACTACCAACCCGCGTACCAGTTTTAAAATCATAAGTCGGTTTTTGTATTGGCTCGCCCGCCTTCAGCTGCTCGAGATGTTCCCTGACCAAGGGGATATCTACCGCCTCGGGTTGATCCCAATTTAAATTCACACCTTGCTCTGCCTGACCTTTCATATAAGTAGCTCCACGATAGTAATCGTCCATCGTCATCAAAACAGCATCAGTGCCGAATTTCTTTTTAACTGCGTCAGCGATGCGGGATGTTTTTCCTGAAGCAGAACCGCCAGCAATTTCAACAAGTACAGGCTGATCAGAAATATCCATTTTTTCAGTAATCATTTCCATCAACCGTGCCAGACCTTCTTCAGTTTCAAATACCGGCGGAGAAATTTTACTATCGTCAATTTCACCGGGTACGCCGTGTAGTGCTAAAAATTGCCCGGCAAATCTCCCGTCTTCAGTAACTTCATCGGAAAACCAATCTGGAGGCGTAAAATCTTCAGCCTCTTCTTTACTATCAAACTCAACTTCAGCAGTGATTAAACCATCTAATTGTTCATGGAAGATACTTAATTCAATCACTTTGTCGCCATAGGGAATATAATATCGCGTCTTTTTTATCGGACGGCCAACAGTGTTTTTTTTCAATTCTTCATACTGTTCTGGCGATATTTCAACTTCCTGCTCTGTTCTTTCCATGCCAGACCCCTGCTTGTGAGTACGAATAAATTTCTTTCCTTTTCTTCTAACACGATCTTCTGACCCATCCTCGCCGATAGAAAGATAATCTTGCTCCATATCATCGTGCGCATACTTATCAATATCATCTGGTAATCTAGTAATTACAAAACGCCGTTCTATTTCCACCGGTAACTGTTCATTGGCTTCAAATTGTCCTGGATTGTTATCAACTGACATATATACTTATAAACACATTATATCATAGTCATTCATCAAATGCCGAAAAATCAATGGAAATGATTCCTTAGATAAAAAACGGCCCCGTCCCGACACTTTCTGTATCGCGGACGGGGCCATTGGCCACCTAGACCTCCTGGCCAACTTCGGCCACAGCCGCTTGCCACTCTTGCCACCAGAAGCTGTCAGGCGAGGCCTGCGTGGCCTCACGCATCAACCTGTCGCCGACTAGCATCAGTTGCCGAAAGTGTTCCGCGGACAATTCCACTTGGCAAGCTTGCAACACTTCTTTGACAAAGCGATGTTGCGCAACTGTTGGTAACGTCTTGGCCAGCGCTTGAATGTCCCGAAAGTCAGCGCAATGATCCCGGCGCAAAGCAAACACCAGAGGCAAAAAACCATCGGTATGATGACGACTTTCTGTGTACCAGGTGCCCAGCAGATCCAGCTGACCGCAGGCATCCAGAGCTATCAGCGCCCGACCGTGCAAATCGTCATAGCAGCCGATTTGTCCGACTAGTTGCCGAGTGTACACCAGTTCTTGCAGGCGCTCATTCACTTTTGAACAGTTAATACCCCCAGCCAGCCACAGAGCCCAAACCAAAGTCTCGCCACCATCCCTCTCACGTTCACCGACCTGAAGAATATCAAGGAGACCGAGCTCAATCAGTTGATGGTCGGGGTTTTTCCCGGACTCATAAATCTTCTTCAGCTTCTTGATCTGACTGGCAATCTCCCCTCTCATGAATCGTTGAACCAATCAGTTACCGGCAGACGAACTGTCAGCTATACTCTGTTCGGACACGTTGTTCCTCCTTTGGCGGATTGTGGAATATAGAGAACAAAAATCCCCTAAAATATGGCACTGATTATGTAATTTGGCAAGCCCTAGACATAAACTTAATCGGCTGGCTTAGTCTGATAGACTAGGCTATAATAAATCTATAATTAACTCAAAAAAATATGCAACAGAACAATATTCCTTGGTATGCCATGCTCCACGCTTTGGGAGTCTTAGTCTATACCTCGCTGGTCGCTTGGCTGATGAGCTCTGGCGAAAAAATATTCGGTCAAATGAACAACTTTTGGGGGCCAACGGCTATCTTGATGTTATTTGTCTTATCGGCAGCAGTCGTTGGTGCTCTGGTTTTAGGGAAACCCATAATGCTTTATTTGGACGGCCATAAAAAAACTGCTGTCCACCTTTTACTAATGACTATCGGTTGGTTATTTCTCATGACCATTTTGGTTTTTGTTATCCAGGCCTTTATTTAATCAAAATTATGCTTCAGCCGGTTGCCAAAAAATTTGTTGTAATTATGTTTCTGACACTTCTGACGGGTTGTTTCAGTAAACAGCAGATTCAAAATACCGTGGATATGACCACCGGACTTGGTAGTATAGAAAAAGGCCAGGAAGCTATAAAAACTTTGGCCGTTACCCAAGCGCAACAAGTGTACCAGCAACTAAAGTCATTGGAAACGGATTTTTCATCAGGTCCTTGTATTGCCGAGCGGCTGATGGACGACTGGGCGGCGGACATTGCGCATAATCCGCGTCAGGCGATAGATAATTTACCAGCCAACCAGTGTCAGAGCTTCAACAAAGGAGAGACACATCATTTTGTGGAACTGGATTTACAAGGGAACTTAATCAAAGCGCAATAATAAATTTTCAACATGCAATTAATCTGTCCAGAATTTACCAATCAGGGAATGATACCTGCGAAATATACTTGTGACGGTAAAAATATTAGCCCACCGTTAAAGTTTGTCGCTGTACCTGATAATACTATAAGTCTGGTCCTAATCATGGAAGATCCTGATGTGCCTTTGGCTATCAGACCGGACGGTATGTGGAATCATTGGCTGGTCTGGAATATATATCCGGAAACCTTGGAAGTGCCTGCTGGAGAAAACCCGCCGGGGCAAGTTGGCAAAAATACCAGAGGCGCTATCGGCTATGGTGGTCCGTGCCCTCCCGACAGAGAACATCGTTATTTTTTCAAACTCTTTGCTTTAGATATTGAGTTGGAATTGCCACCTGACGCGACAAAAAAAAATATTGAAGATGCCATGATTGGACATATTATTGAAAAAACCGAATTAATGGGCAGATATAATCGTCTGGTTAATCAGGAGTAATAGTCTCCTCAAATAAAAAAACTCTTCACCGCTAGTAAAGAGTTTTTTTAATATATTACATTGTAGAGCCTGAAGACATCTTACCTCCACACATCTTACAGTTCTTTTTGTGAGTAAAAAGTTCCCACAAAGCGGCTAAGCCAACTAAAACATAAACGATAGTGGCCAAAACGCCCGGTAGATAACTGACTAGGTCAATACCAAATAAGCCCCAGAGACCCCAGTTTAAACCGCCAATAATCAAGAGAATAAAAGCAATAATATGTAAACCTTTCATTTATTCACCTCCCTTCAGCTCTTAGATAAAAGAATAATGTACTGAATATATTATATCATTTGCACAATCATTCTTCTATTAAGGTTATTAACACCGGCAAATAAGGCTTGTTTTTGGGCAAAAAATGGACTATAATCAGCCTATCTATCATTAATATCAATATCATGCGCAGCAAAAAATTCATAACTCTAATTGTTCTAACTGGTGCCGGGGTAATTATTGCCTGGCAACACATTATTACGCAATTCTCCAACTTTTTATCTTACGAAGGAACAGTCTTCAAAGTTCAGAATTGTGTCATTCCCAATCCTGTCACCACGCCCTGCTTTTATGGCGGCTTCGGCTTCATTGTAGCTTTAATAATCGCTATTCTGTTCTTCAAAAAAAATCCGACAAAGAAAGCTTTGATGTGGTTCACAATTTATCTCTTAGCCGGGTCTATCTTTGCTTGGACCTTTGCCGGCCGCGATCTGATAAACTTTTTCGGCGGTTCAACAGGCGCTGGGACTGTCGGTTGTTCAGGGCTCATCATTAACAACCCATTTACAACGGCTTGTTTTATGGGAGCTTCTCTTTTTCTATTATCCTTTATAGTTTCCTTGATTATACTATTACGTTCACCTAAGACTACTGCTCCGACAATATAAAACTTGAGTACAAAAAAACACCTCCGAATAAATCGAAGGTGTTTTTATTTTATAATCCGAAAATCTTTTCAATGATATTCTTTTTCGGCGCGACCGGAGCTACTTGATTATTAGACGTACTACCGGATTCATTCCAACCGATAGCAATAACTTGATTGGGCGGAACCTGTAAGCCAGCAACTAGATGACCATTATACCATTGTCCGTAGGCAGTAGCATTTGCCCCATCAGTATCTAAACCTCTATTCTTAAAATTATCTGACCAAACAAAATTACCTTGATTTTCAACTGTCCAGGCGTCAGCAATATTTTGACCTATATCAGAGGGGGTGCCTAGACTGGTAGCTGACATAGAAGAGGCGTTATCGCCCAACAAAGCTGTGGCCAGATAGTCTCCCGGACCAGCATTAGCAATATTGCAACTTAAAGTAAAGGTCTTACTGCTAGCCTGGGGAATCTCAATCGCTTCTTTATCATCACCAACTGAAATATTAGGATTATTAAAAGTAAAGGTTACAAAATTTTGACCTTGGCTTAAATTAGTTGGTGTTGTTACCGAACCGATAACGTTACCGTTACTATCTTTCAAAGAACAGTTTGAAACTACAGTATCAGTACCACCGCCAGCGTTAATTTCAAAGCTATTTCGATAAAGTAGCACTGAATTTCCTTCGGCAGTTATTGTATAATTCAATAAATTTACAGGGCCATTATTAAAGCTGGGGGAAGCAGCAGCCACAGTGACGGAAGGCATGGCTTTATGTAGAACCATGGCCGAAGTTGTAGAACCATTATAAGTTTCGTCAGCGATCACCCCCGAACCATTACCTGTAAATTTAAACCCGTTTACGCCGCCAAAACCAAGTCTTATATCTGCAGCTGGCGTTGCCGGAGCATTGTCACTATTGGCACTTATGGTTCCTACGTCCGCCTTAATCGTTAAAGTCTTTTCAGCATCCTGTGGGATGGTCAACGTACCGTTAGAAAAAGTCCAAGTAAATTTGCCGGTAGACGGAATTGCGCTTGAAGCGATGGACACGTCCCGATCATAAATGTAAACCTTGGTAAGATCCTGATAATTACCAGTTGCTGTGCCACTGATACCACCATCATCCACATACATAGTCAGCTGATCAAGATCAAGACTATCATATATAGAACTAAACTTAACATAACCAAAGGTAACGCCTGTGGCACCAGCTCTAATCAAACCTGGGCGAGGATTATTGCCAGTCTGAACAGTGACAGCACCAACGTGATCAGTCGGCGGCCAATTATAAACCGGCTCTTGCCCAGAGATATAATAATAACGTGCCATAGCAATATCACCGACATTTGGGATAACCGGAGAAGCAGTTGTAGCTCCACAAACAATTTCTATTTCATTATCGTAAAGTGTTAAAGCTCTTAATCTATTGGTGCAACCGTAGCTATCAATGGCGGTAATTTCTGAAGAAGCAGTGGCAGGGTTAAGAGCACCATTACTGGTATTAGCGTTAAACAGCTGATAACTCAAAACATTACCAATAGGCAAATGGATGGTTGATTTAACATAAGAGCCCGCAACTGAGGCAAAAGTACTGGTGGCAAACCCAGTTTGTATATCATAACCATTAGGTTGATTATAAGATGAGCCCATGGAAGCTTGTCGCTGATAGCTACTTACAATTACCGACGCCATTGCTTTGGACATGGTATCGGTCATAACCAATCCGATCATAAAAATCGCCAGCATGGAAATGATTATCAGAAGTTTTTCCGGCATGCTTAAACCAAATTGTTTGGCGGCCGTTTGATGGCCAGCGACCGTTACTTTACCGGTCGCAACCCGTTTGGAGCTTTTTGTTTTTTTGGGAGGCATAATATTAAAAAATTTATTAAATACTAATTAAAATTTATCTGCCATAATTATACTACTTTTCATTCTTCTTCGCTAACCTGGTTAGTAAAGCCAGCTGAACCTTTTCCAAATGAATTTCTGGCCGGCGATTGGCGATTGTCTTAAGAGCAACTTCTTTGGTCATTCCCTGACTGATAAAGTAAGCGGCCACTAAAGTTGGGGCGCGACCGTGACCCTTCTCACAGTGAACATAAACTTTAATTTTATTCTTAACAAAGTAGTCTAACGCTTGGATACCCAAACCGATTTGCTGTAGGCTGGGCGCTGTCCGATCAATCGTCGGCAACCAGACAAAAAAATCAGCGCCGGTGGCATTATCTATATGCTCTTTCTCCAAACTTATATCGGCTGTAATTCCCTCATCCAACAATCCTTTATCAAAAGACAGCTGGCAACAATAATTCGTGCCGATATAGATTTGATCGGTAATTTGCGAGTAATCAACATTAAATACTCCTTTCTTCGCGGCTGTCATATTATTTTCTTTTCAAAACTTTCTTAACGGCTTTTACTATCCCTTCAACCGACAGGCCATATTTATTAAGTAATTCCTCTGGCTGGCCTGACTCGCCAAATTTATCCGGCATGGCTACCATTTCCATCGGTACTGAATAATTCTTAACCAGCAATTCAGCCACTGCTCCGCCCAATCCCCCATTAATCTGATGTTCTTCAACAGTAACCACTGCTTTGGTCTGACGAACAGCATTAATAAGCGTCCGCTTATCTATTGGCTTAATGGTATGACAATTTATGACAGAGACTTTAATCTTTTCTTTTCGCAATTGCTCGGCGGCCAATAGCGCCTGATAAACCAACGGTCCGGCCGCGATAATCGTCACGTCCTTGCCTTTGACCAATACTTCAGCCTGGCCGATTTTAAATCGTGCTGACTTTTTGGTAAATACCGGCGAAGCGGAGCGGGCAAATCTAATATAAACCGGTCCTTTCATTTTAGCCGCGGCTATTGTTGCCTTCTTTGTTTCTAAAGCGTCGCAGGGCACCAACACTGTCATATTTGGTAAAACGCGCATTAAAGCAATATCTTCCAAAGCTTGGTGCGTAGCTCCGTCAGGACCGACTGAAATACCGGCGTGCGCTCCGGCAATTTTAACATTGGCATTGTTATAACAAATACTGACACGAATCTGATCCCAGTTACGGCCAGGAGAAAAAACCGCATAGGAAGCCATAAAAGGGATCTTGCCGGACAACGCTAAACCGGCGGCCACGCCCGCCATATTTTGTTCAGCCACGCCCAGTTCAAAGAATCTGTCAGGAAAAGCCTGCTGAAAATCGCTCATCTTGGTGGAGTCTGCCAGATCACAACATAACCCGACGACATTAGAATCGGCTTTTGCCGCCAATACCAAACCTTCGCCAAAACCATTACGGGTGGCTACCATTTTTAACTTCTTGGTTTGTAAATAATTTTTTACCAACATATTGTTTAAAATTTGTCTGTAGCCTGTGGCTCGTGGCTGGTAGACCAACGACCTTTAAGCTACCGGCTACAAGCTACTAGCTACAAGCTACAAGCTACAAGCTAAACCTCGTCTATCTGCCCCTCCAAAGTCCTTAAATCTGTCAAAGCTCGTCTCGCCTGCTCACGGTTTGGCGTCTTTCCATGCCACTCATACTTATCTTCCATAAAATCTACGCCTTTGCCGGGAATAGTGTTAAGAATAATGACCGAAGGTTTTTCCTGAATAGCTTTAGCCAAATTAACAGCGTCAATAATCGCCTCAATATTATGACCGTCAATACTAATAACGTTCCAATTAAAGGCTTTGAATTTTTCACTGACAGAGTCTAAGGGCATAACCTCTTCGGTTGGCCCACTAATCTGGATATTATTACGATCTATGAAGACCGTCAGATTAATTAACCGTTCTTTAGCGGCCAGCATCAAAGCTTCCCAGGACTGTCCTTCATCAAGCTCACCGTCACTCATTAAGACATAAACCCGATATTTCTTTTTATCTAGTCTGGCGGCCAAAGCCATGCCCACAGCGACTGAAATACCCTGACCCAAAGGTCCGGTAGAGGTTTCCATAGCCGGAAAATCGGGCAGACTGGGATGACCCTGTAATTTTGAACCTAATCTTCTTAAAGTTTTCAAATCTGATTTAGGGAAATACCCGGCCCAGGCCATAGCCACATATCTAATCGGCACATTATGCCCGGCGGAAAAAATTAGGCGATCACGCAACGGCCAACCGGGTTGCTGTGGCCGGTGATTTAAAATATTAAAATACATGGCCGCCATCAAATCGGCCAAATCCAACGGTCCGGCCGAGTGTCCCGAACCGGCAGTTAACAGCATCTTAATTAAATCCTGCCGCAAATCATTAGCCAGTAAATTTAATTTTTCTAACGATGTTATCTTGTTCATTTTTTAATACCCCTAAGTCGTCTGATAGCTCTTTCCCAATTTTTACTCTTATTAAGAAAGTTACCGACAGCTAAAGCAGTGGCGCCGGCCTTAATAAGCTTCAAAGAATTTTTTGGACTAACCCCACCGTCAATAACAATAGTTAGATCAGGCGCCCATTTACGAATCTGTTTAATTTTATCGTAGGGTTCAATAAATTGAGAACCATTATGCCCGGGCTTAACAGCCATAATTAAAACCGCATCCAACAATTTCAATAAACCTTTAATCTTGCGGGCGGACGTCTCCGGATTTATAGCCACTCCCACTCTGACATTCTTGCGCTTCAAGCTGGCAATTATTTGTTTGGCCTTAACTTGCGATTCCAGATGAAAAAAAACTCTGACAACTTTTCCAAAACTGTTAAATTGCTTAAGATACTCGTCAGGTCGCTGATGCATTAAGTGCAAATCATAATTAAGATCAGTCTTAATTTTGCGAATCTGTTTCCAATCGCTAAAGTCAATAGAAGGTACAAAGCTACCATCAGCCACATCAATCTGCGCCAAGGGAAAATATTTTTCAACCTTTCTGACCTTGCGCTGAAAACCGGCAAAGTTCTTTTCCAAAATAGTCGGAATAATTTCAATTGACCGCCATTTTTTATCTTCTATTTCCCTAACCTGATCCAATCTTCTCTTATGTCTAACTTCATTGGAAAATTCCGTTTCCAACCAAACAGTAACAATCTCTTTGGCTTGTTTGGCTGTTAATACCCGTCCTGCTAGACAGAGGACATTACTGTTGTCATCCAGACGAGATGTTTCCGCGCCATAAGGGCTATAACCCAAAGCCGCCCGTACTCCAGCGACTTTATTGGCGGCAATGCAAACGCCTTGCGCATTACCGCAAAACAACAAACCTCTGGCGTTCTTAGAAAGCGCAACTTGACTAGCTACCTTATGCGAAAAAAACGGATAATCATCTTCTGACTGAAAATTGTCATTACCCTGATCAACCACTTTTAAGCCGTATTCCAGCAGATACTGTTTAACCGCTTCCTTAAGCATAAAACCGGCATGGTCACTGCCGAGATATATTTTAGGATTAATAGACATCAGATTTGATTTCTGCAAAATGATTTCTGGCTAAAAAATCGGCTACCGAAAGAGCGGCCTTAGCGCCTTCTCCGGCGGCAATTATACTTTGTTTTTCTCTGACCTGTGTAACATCTCCGGCGGCAAATATACCTTCCACGACAGTCATATTATTGGCATCGATCATGATCTCATTCCACTTATTTTTCTTAATCACTTGGGGCAAAAAACTAACTGATGGCAAAGAACCAATTTCTATAAAAATGCCCTGAATAATCAATTCTCGCAACTGACCGGTGGTAGCATCCTCAATCGTCAAACCATTAACAGTTTGGCCACCCTTAATCAATTTACTGGTGGCATTAAAAATAATTTCCACCTTTGATGATTTACTGACTTTATCCAACATCACTCTGTCAGCGCTTGACCCAAATTCCTTATTGATATTTATCAAATATATTTTCTTAGCAATCCTCTCTAATTGTAAAACCGCATCCAAAGCGGCATTGCCACCACCGATAACCGCCACCTCTTTATTGTTAAATAACGGCGCATCACAAGTCGCGCAGTAAGTTACCCCTTTGCCGATATATTCTGTCTCACCGGGAATATTTAGCAGACGTGGCAACTTACCTGAAGCAATAATTACTGTCTGGCCATGATAATCACCACCAGTAGTGGAGACAATAAACTGCGGCGCTTGGCCTTTGATACTTTTAACAGTTTCGCCAACCTTTAGATCAATATCAAAGTCCTTCAAATGCTCCTGAAACTTAGCGGCCAATTCGGCGCCGCTGATTAAATGAAAGCCTAAGTAATTTTCAATATCTGACGATTGAGCTGTTTGACCTCCCAAATCCTTGGACAGAATTAAAGTCTTCAATTTTTTACGGCCAACATAAACCGCAGCTGACATGCCTGCTGGTCCGCCTCCTATAATTATAGTGTCGTAAATAACTTGTGTCTTAGCTGCCTCCATTGTAAATGTGTAATGGGTAATGGGTAATGGGTAATTAGCAATCAAAATTTTCTCCCCCATTACTCATTACTTATTACCACAGTATAACAGAAAAACACTCGGACTACCAAGTGTTTTAGACATGATTATTTAATTGAAGGAAAAATTACCGTAAACTCCGTCCCCACCTCTTCAATACTATCAACCATAATCTCACCCTTCATCATCTCTACTAACTGTTTGGTAATCCAAAGTCCCAAACCGGTGCCGACAATTCCTTTGGTCTGCTCACTTTTAACGCGATAAAATTTTTCGAACAAGTGTTCCCGGTCTTTGGCAGACATACCGATGCCGGTATCTTTAACTTTGATAGCTACTTTATTGTCCTGTTGCTTCACTGAAATATTAACCGAGCCTGTCTTACTATACTTAATAGCATTGCCAATAATATTTATAAAAACCTGTTTAAATTTATCCTGGTCGGCCATGATGATCGGATTGGTTTCTCCAAGACTTAGTTGTAATTTCAAGCCTTTAATCTCGGCCGAGTGTCGTAATTCATCTGCTAACAAAGATAGGGTCTCTTTGATATTAAGCTGAACCATAGTTAGCTCCAGTCTCTTCTGTTCAATTCGAGAAACATTAAGTAGGTCTTCAACCAGATTGCCCAAGCGTCCGATCGAACTCTCCATAATCTTTAAGCCTTTACTGCCTTGCTCATTTACTGGTCCAAAATCTCCGGTTAAAAACATATCAACATAACCTTTCAAAGCTGTAATCGGAGTTCTTAGTTCATGCGAAGCAATAGAAATAAACTCGTCTTTCATCTGATCCACCTCTTTGAGTTTTTTGAACAAGTGCGCGTATTCAAACATTCTGGTATTTAATATCAAAAGCAGAATAACAATGATCAGGGTAATGGTTAGAAGAATGTAGGATCTAAATAAGGTTTGTGCCGCCAGCCGATCCATAACATCCAAGGACATCTTCAGATGCAACAATCCAACTTTTGCTTTGGCTTCATTATACAAAGGCATAACCACCGACCAATAACGATGGCTACTGGCTATATCTTGTCCAACAATTGATAGAGCGTCGGAATTAGTCAGTTTGGCTATCGCCTGACCTTCGTGCCAAGCGATAACATTGCTAACTTGGGATGAAATTTGACCGATGCTAGCTTTGTCTAAACTGGCTACCAGCTTAAAATCCTCGCCCTCAGGATAAAGAATATCCAAATTCTTAATCTCTGGACTATTCAGAGCGGCTTCTTCAATGGTAATTTGCAAAGCAGCCGGATTTTCTACTCTATCTTTAACAGTGGCATTAAAAACTTCACCCAACAATAAAGCCTGCCTCTGCAACTGTATATCCAAATTAGCGCTAAAATTATTAACAAAATAGACGGTATTTAAAATAACCGTCAACGGTATCAAAATGATCAGTATCAAGCCGTAGATTATCTGAATATACTGCCGACTAAAAATTTTATTCCAGCCATCAAAACGATGATCAGATTTTTTAGGTTGCTTCGTTTCCGCCGCCATGATTTCTCCTCAAATGGAATAAGACAAACACTATAATAGCCACAAAAATCAAACCCAAACCGCCGATAACAAAATACCATAACTTATTATCAACGCTCTGCCCGACAAAATTATTGGGCAATTCATCTACCAAATAATTTTCCACCGAGACAGCTTTGGCCTCTTTAACAAAAAAAGTTAAAGCCTGACTTTTACCGGATATTTTTCCGGTTTCATCAGTTACAGTCACATAAGCCTCGTGTCGGTCATTAGTTAAAGGCTTGTCCAAATAATAAGTCCAATTGCCTTGTTCATCTGCTTGGGTCGTCAGTACCAATGGCATAGTTGAATAAATAAAAACCGCTACCGTTTCTAAAGGCGCAACATTGCCGGAAATCTTCAACCCTTCACCGTTAGGGAAATTCTCAACTTTTTCAATTGTTAAATCCTGATTTAAAATGCCGCTGACAATCGGCTGTTCCAACGGCTGATTAGTTAAAATGGCTTTATCTAGGGGCGCTAAATCTTTAGTAAATTTACCCGGCCCCAGAGGATCATAACCGTTTTTAATTTCCTCACCGTCTTGGTAACTGTCATTGTCGCTATCAGGATTATTTACATCGGTGCCGAACTTTCTTTCCAAATCATCTATTAAACCGTCCGCGTCGCTATCAATCATAATGACGGCCGGTGGCGCCTGATAAATATTATTATTTTCGGCAATTAAAGTTTTTTGAATTGAAGGGGCTAAATAAATCTTTTGATTGCGCTCCGCTTCAGTCGCGTTGCTTAAAGGAAAAAGCTCTTCCTCAAAACCGGCGTTATTTATCACCTCGGACAAACTGCCAACATTTGTTTGTTGCTGACGCAGAGGGATAATAACTTTATTTATATCTTTGGAAAAAGTGCTTAAGAAGCTACCAAAAAAATTATCTCTAATCAGTTCCTGACATTCTAAGGCAGTTCGGCCATTGCAATCTATCTCCTTCTGATATTGTGCCAGAAAAAAGTCTTCACACTCCAGAGGGTTGATCAGATTCTGTTGTTCGCAGGCGGTTTGAAAATATAACTTCTTCTGATATTCCTGACAGTCCGCTTGAGTATAAAGTCCGGCTTCGCGACATTCTTGAGCAATATATAAAGACTCTAATATTTTGCATTTCTCTAAATCCGTAATGCCAAAAGTTTGACAACGCCTTGTTAACTGAAACTCTCCAGCGGCTGACGGCTCACTATCATTTAGAACAACCGCTCCTCTATTATCTATCTGCCTAATTAATACCGGCATATCATTTTTCTTAAACATATAAATACCATCCGTCAATTTGGTGGTATCCAAAATTATTTCCCAAGTCTGTTGAGTGCCGCCAATCGGCTGTAAAAAATATTGCGTAGAGCTATTATTCTGAAGATCAATAACGGTTATTGGGTATGTGGCTCCGATTAATCCATTACCGGAATTTAGACGGACGGCGATCTTTCCTGAAATATATCCTTGAGTCGCCCTGGAATCATCAGTGTTAATGGATAATGCTTGGACGGCGACGTTCTCTTTGGTAATAACAACATTTCTGTTTGGTCCGTCAAGAATAGTTATTTCATCAGCCGGTTGTAACAGCGCCTGCTGAACTCCCTTAATGATTTTAAACTTAGCCTGTCCATTATTTAGATCACTTAGATTAACAATCATACGATCATAGCCCTTGGTTTTTGTCTCCGTCAGCACCACTCTGACCGAAGAAGATTTAGCAGTATTAACACCCATCAGATATAACCCCTGGGAATCTGCCGGAAAATTAACTTCAATTATTGCTTCATCAGTTAAGTCACCCGTTGACGGTAAAATATTTATGTTATATTGCTGTTCGTCGGCCAGTTGGTCGGTCTGATTTAAGGTTGTGTTGATATTAACTGTTGAGTTTATAACATCAGTGGTTAAGACTGCTGACAATTGTGGCAAATTTGTAGACTTAGACAAAATAGCTCTTTGACCATATGTGGTATCAGCATCCAATTTAACTAAGCTAATATCATACTGTCCCGAGGGAAGATCTGTAATAAAAACTTGCTGATACATCCAACGATTGCCGGAAAGATGGTCTAACCTAAAAATAACACAATTAAAGGCTGAAACACTTTCAGCTTTATTATTAATACTATCGAACTTCAAAGGCTGAAATTTAACATATAATTTACCGTCAAAGGTCTCCGGTCCGGTCGCAGAAATTGTGGTTAACAAACTGGCATCGATTTTGCCCGCATCATTAGTATTAACTTCCAGTTTAAACTCATAGGGGCTTGTTGATGTCGCTATCCGCTCAACACTCTTAGCGATATTAAAAACTTCCTTAGTTATTGAACTGCTCAATATTTGCGGTTGAGCCGCGCCGTTATAAATACCGACCGAAAACTGATACGTGCCGTTAGCCAGTAAAGAAGTATCAAACTCTCCCTGCCATCGAAGTGAAGCTTTTTCCGTTAAAATTACATGGTCCAAGTATTTATTGTCAGCACTATAAATAAACATCATTAAAGAAGAGCTCATGGCCTGACTACTAGTGGCGATGATACCGACGGTACCGGTATAGACATCATCATAAGTCTCCATAGTAAAACCAACCTTGGCATTACTGTCTTGGTTAGTTATTGAGTCTACATTATTAATAATATCAGCCGAACTTGTAGGTGTGGCCAAAATATTGGTGACAGCCTCAACTTTATCCAACACAAAACCAAAATTTAAGCCGACCAATACTGTCAGACTTAAACCCAACACAATAATCACTCTTTTGGCTAACATAGATGACTAAATTATACCGCCAAATGAGTCTTTAGGCCACTGTTGGCTTGAATAGTATCTTCTTGTCACCACTATGTGACAAATCAGAAAATTTAATGCTGGCTCCAACCAGCGAGTTTAAAAAATCAAAACTAACGCCCCGCACCGCGATTTTTACCTTTTCATTATCCTTAAATGCCTCACTAACTTCTTCAGCCCTAACTATATCAATAATCTGGAGAATCTGCTGTTCAACAATTGCCTCCATACCAACAATTAAGGATCCCTTTTTTAAAACTCCCACTAACAAAGGCCCTCTAACATTGTCATCCTCAATGGCGATAATCTCAATTACTCCAATCATCAAAATAGCTTAATAAATTCACCATACTACCAATTATCTAAAATGAAAAGCCCGCCTGATACGAGCTGTAAAAGACGAGCCAATTCGCTCACATATTTTTATGATACTAATGTATCAATAGGAGGGGGTGGCCGGTCCACGGGTGGTAGCGAATCACCCTGCGGGGAGATCTATCAAAAAAAAAGGATTCGCCACCCCCTCCTCGAATTAATAATACAGCAAAAATAAAAAAAGAACAGCCTGCTCAAGTTGAGTCAGCTGTTGAAAAATAAAAGGCCCCGCTGCACGTTGTGGGGGCCCACAGAGAGAGTTTGTGTGCAGCGGGGCGGCGTGGCCGTAAGAAGGCTGGCCGACATTGTATTCACCGAGATGGTGAAAGACGAGGTGGGGAGGGAGTTACAGAGGAGCTCTGTTCTGGCGTTTGGGATGAACCACATGGCCTCCCTCCCCACTTGGCGTTATCATACAATACTTAACTAATTTGTCAAATAGTCAACAGACGCGCCTTTCCCTGAATTACTGACTCGCATTTCCATTGCTTCTGATTACTAATAAATATCAAATATCAAGCTACAAAAAATAAACAAAATTAAGAATCTAATGTTTTAAATTTTAAACATTTTAAAATTATGATTTGTTTAGGATTTGTGATTTGGAGCTTATGGTTTAGCCCAGTTAGTGAAAATCTTCTCACCTACCCCAGAGCTGAAATTACAGCGCAAAAAGTGACCCCCCACCAGTATATCGGTAGGGGGTCGTCGGGCCGCACGGATCTGCGGGGCGGGAAGAACGTAATGTTAGACATCTGACAAGCACCAAGATGAACATCACTTAACAATTTTAGTATAACATAAACCAGCAATAATGTTTGTGGACAAATTGACTTCTGTGTTTTTTCCGCTAAACTAGTCTATATATGAGTAGCGAAACTATAGATTATAAAGAGGGCAAAAAAGTCAAAATCCGCATTGATAAAGAGCTTTGTGTCAGCGTCGGTACTTGCGTGGCCATTGCCAATAAAACCTTTAAACTGGATGAAGACGGTCTGGCGGAAATTATTGATGCTGATGGTGATGACTTAAATACCATTGTCGCAGCCGCTCAAAGCTGCCCAACCAAGGCTATTGAAGTTTATGATTCAGAAGGCAATAAACTTTGGCCCAAGGATTAGCAAAATTTTATTTAAATTAATATCATAATCAAACATATGCCAAAATATGAAACTAAGCCCCTGCCATTTAAAGCCGACGGCCTGCAGGGCATATCAGACAAGACCGCTCTGACTCATGACAAGTTGTACCAAGCTTATGTCAAAAAAAAGGATCAAATTCAAGAAGAACTCCTGACAGTTGATTTACCGTCGGCCAACCAAACCTATAGTCAGTTGCGGGCTCTAAAAGACGCCGAAACTTTTGCTGTCAACGGCGCCTATCTTCATGAAATCTACTTTTCCGGTTTAGGCGGTAATGGCCAGCCAACTGGTGATCTGATCAATCAAATTGCCAAGGATTTTGGCTCTCTGGAAATATTTCTAGCTACCTTCAAAGCCTGCTCTATGGCCGCTCGTGGCTGGGCTGTACTGGCTTGGGACACTTTTGAAGAGCAGTTACGTATCTATAACGGAGACGCCCATAATCAAGGCGGTGTTTGGGGCGCTTTACCGATTATGACAGTAGATGTCTATGAACACGCCTATTTTATTGATTACGGTTCTGATCGCCCTGCTTATCTGGAAGCTTTGTTCAAAAATTTGGATTGGGAGACTATTAACAAACGCTGGGGAAAAGTCAAAGAAATTTCTTTGCGCTAAATCCGCTAAATTTTAACCTTTAAAAATCCTCAGAAAGATGAGGATTTTTAAATTATTAATCCAAAATTAGACAAAACCAAATGCTTACTTTATAATAGTACAACACCATTAACAGCGGGTTGGAAAAAGGGCTTCGGCTAAGATTAGCCGAAAAGTCCAAAATAATTGTACCACAAGATATAGTGTGCTATAATGTACTTATACCACAATATGTAGTGGTGCTAACATCTGTGGACAAATGGTCAAATGACTTAGAAAACATGCCAAAATTGTTTTGGCGCTCTGGAACAGCAGTCTTCTAAGTCCTTTTTTTTCGCTAAAAACCTAATTAATAAACATAAACCCATGCTCGCCGCGACCATTATAAAAAAGAGCGGTCAAGCCGAACAGTTTGACCCTCTAAAACTGACTAAAAGCGTCTCCTTTATCCTTAACTCCAACGGTTCTGTAGCCGACAGTTCGGCAGTAGATAAAATTGTCCAGCAAACAGTCGGTAAATTGGAATCTCATAATGGTAAGTTGGGCCAGCTGACTACTGATGATATCCGTAATGCTGTGTCGTGGGTCTTATTAGAGCGCGAACTACCGCAAGTAGCTCGTTTTTATTCTCTTAATAAGGATAAGAAGCTACCGCGCCTTGACCATCAGCTAAAATTCGGCGAGGGTTTAAAAATTACCAGACTTTTTACCAAAAAAGGCGTTGATCCACTGACGGAGATTGAATATGACCTGCGTAGCTCCATAATCCGTAATGCTGATGGCACTACCATGGCCGAACTGAAGGATATTGAGGTGCCTAAAAGCTGGTCGCAGGTAGCTACCGATATCTTAGCCCAAAAATATCTTCGTAAAGCAGGCGTCCCCCAGGTTGATGAACAAGGAAACCCTCTGAAAGATGCCAGCGGCAAGCCTATTTTGGGCATGGAAAAGAGTATCAAACAGGTTGCCAGACGTTTAGCCGGTTGCTGGAGATTTTGGGGAGAAAAATATAACTATTTTGCTTCGGCTGATGACGCCCAAGCTTACGAAGATGAGATGATATACATGCTAGCGCACCAGCTGGCCGCTCCCAATTCACCGCAGTGGTTTAATACCGGCCTGCATTTTGCCTATGGTATTACCGGTTCGGCTCAAGGTCATTACTATGTTGACGCCGGCACCAAAGAATTACTACCTTCTACCGACGCTTATACCCATCCCCAGCCGCATGCCTGTTTTATCCAGTCCTTAAAGGACGACATGGTTAATGAAGGCGGGATTTTTGATCTGGCCATCAGAGAAGCCCGTTTATTTAAATACGGTTCCGGCACCGGGACCAATTTCTCCAGTTTGCGCGGCGCCGGTGAACCATTATCCGGTGGTGGCGGTTCCTCTGGCCTAATGTCATTCTTAAAAATCTTTGACCGAGCGGCCGGCGCCGTTAAAAGTGGCGGTACCACCAGACGCGCCGCTAAAATGGTAGTGGTGGATATTGACCATCCCGATATTGAAGAGTTTACCGACTGGAAAATGAGAGAGGAGCAAAAAGTCGCTTCTATGGTTACCGGCAGTAAAACCAACGCCAATTATTTGCATAAAATAATGGCCGTAGCCGCCGAAGAAAAAATTACCGATTGGAACAAGAGCGAACGTTTAAAAAATTTGGTCACTAAAGCTGTTAGGCAAGGTGTGCCGCTTAACTATATTGAAAGGTCCTTACGTTTAGTTGATCAGGGGCACAGCACCATGGAATACCGTCAACAAGATACTCACTTTGAAGGCGACGGTTACGTAACTGTCTCTGGACAGAATTCCAATAATACCGTGCGCGTCACCAATGAATACATGCAAGCAGTCGCCCAAGATAAAGACTGGAATTTACTCCGCCGAACCGATGGCAGTACTCATAAGACTATCAAAGCCAAAAAACTTTGGGATAAAATTAATTTTGCCGCTTGGGCTTCGGCTGATCCGGGCTTACAATTCCACAATACCATTAACGAATGGCACACCTGCTCTAATGACGGGCCGATTAACGCTTCCAATCCCTGTTCAGAGTATATGTTTATAGATGATACTGCCTGCAATCTAGCCTCCATTAACTTATCGCATTTTCTGGATGAGAACACCGGTGAGTTCCAAATTGAAAAGTTTAAACACGCTGTCAGACTATGGACTATTACTTTGGAAATTTCTGTACTAATGGCTCAATTCCCCTCCAAACAAATCGCCTGGAACAGTTATCTATATAGAACATTGGGCTTGGGCTATGCCAATTTAGGCACAATTTTAATGACCATGGGCATTCCCTACGATTCACCCCAAGCCTTGGGCATTGCCGCAGCTATTACTGCTATTATGGGTGGGCAGTCCTATGCTACTTCGGCCGAGATGGCCAAATACCTCGGTGCTTTTGATCGTTTTGAGGCCAATAAAGAACCCATGATGCGCGTTATGCGTAATCACCGTCGCGCCGCTTATAATGCCTCGCCTCAAGAATATGAAAATCTGGCAGTCAAACCAGTCGGCCTTGATCCGCAATATACTCCAGCACCTTTAGTGGAGGCAGCCAAAGAGGCTTGGGATAAAGCTTTGAAGATGGGCGAAGAATACGGCTACCGTAACGCCCAAACAACTTTAATTGCTCCCACCGGCACCATTGGACTGGTTATGGACTGCGACACCACCGGTATTGAACCTGATTTCGCCATTGTTAAATACAAAAAACTGGCCGGCGGCGGTTACATGAAAATTATCAATCGTAGCGTCCGCAAAGCTCTGAAAAAACTTAACTACAGCGACCAGCAAATTAAAGAAATTGAACTGTTCGCTCTGGGCCATGGCAGTCTAAAAGGCGCCCCTCATATAAATGATGAGTCTTTGGCCAATCTGGGTTTTGACGAAAAGGACATTGCCAAAATTGAACATTCCCTGACCGCCGCCTTTAATCTAAGCTTTGTCTTCAACGTCGCCACCTTAGGAGAACAGGTTTTACACCGTGTTGGCTTTAACGATGCTCAAATAAATAACGCTGCCTTAAATATTTTAGAGACCTTGGGCTTTACCAAAGAACAAGTTACTGAAGCCAATGAGTATATTTTCGGCACTATGACTATTGAAAGCGCCCCCCACTTGAAAAAGGAACATTACGAAATCTTTGACTGTGCCAACAAATGCGGCTCTAAAGGTCAGCGTTACATTCCCTACATGGCCCACGTCAATATGATGGCCGCCACCCAACCATTTCTGTCCGGCGCTATTTCCAAAACTATTAATATGCCGCATGAAGCCACTATTAAAGATGTGGCCGAAGTCTATGAAAAAAGTTGGACACATATGTTAAAGGCTGTGGCTTTATACCGCGACGGTAGTAAATTATCCCAACCGCTTAATTCAGTGGCCAGCGAAGAATCATTACTAGTTGTCTCCGACAGCGAGGATATTGATGAGAGTGTCGGACCACAGGAATACCAAAGAGCTTTGGGTCGCGCTGTCAAAGAGTTTTTGCCCACGCAGAGAAAAGGTTTTGTCCAAGAAGCACTGGTCGGCGGTCATAAAGTCTATGTCAGGACCGGTGAATTCCCTGACGGACGTTTGGCCGAAGTCTTTATTGATATGTACAAAGAAGGAGCCGCCTACCGCAGTTTAGTGAACATGTTTGCTATTTCTGTTTCCAAAGGCCTGCGCTATGGCATACCGTTGGAAGAATATGTTGACACTTTTACCTACACTAAATTTGAACCGGCCGGCGTTGTTCAGGGACATGATAATATCAAGATGGCTACTTCGGTTATTGATTATGTCTTTCGTCTCTTAGGTTATGAATACCTGCGGCGGGTGGACTTGGTACAGAATAAACCGGAAAATCCGCAACGAACCTTGCCAATGGATTTAAGTCAGACCAAAGTTACTATCAACGGTCAGGCCAAAAAGATATCTGAACTTAGTGATAAAGATAACGCTAAACAGCAAGGCTTTACCGGCGATCAATGTGCTGTCTGCGGTTCCATGAAAATGAAACGCAACGGTTCCTGCATGCTCTGTCTGGATTGTGGCGAAACCACCGGATGTTCTTAATAAAGTTTCGCAATGAAACCAAGCTTAAGAGCCATCTCCTCCTCTAACCTCCCTTTTCTTAAAGGGGAGGAATAAGGAGAGGATATCAATAAAGAGATGGCTCACCCGCCAAATTTCCAAGTAATTTAGTTAAACATATGAGCTAAAAAAATCTAAGCGCGGACGCGATGCCGGCACAGGAGAATTCATTCCTGTCAAAACGGCCAAGCGACGTAAAAAAACAGCTATCGTAGCGACAGTTAAAGTAGGACCTAGGAAGAAAAGATCTAAATAGCTACACAAACAAATTAGCATGAAAAAAACTAACGGCCAGATTCATGTCTACACCGGTGACGGTATACTTCGACAAGCTCAGCATTCCCATTAATACATATGAATGAAGGTTAATAAAAAAAATCGAGGGCAAATACATGTTTATACGGGAGATGGGAAAGGCAAAACAACAGCCGCTCTAGGTTTAGCTTTGCGGGCGGCTGGGCATGACAAGAAGGTGGCTATAATTTTCTTTGATAAAGGCGGCGTCCAGTATGGCGAGCGTCAAAGCCTACTAAAATTACAGCCTCAAGTGGACTTTTTTGTCACCGGTAACATCCGTTTTCAACTGGGCAAACCCTTCCGCTTTGGAGTTACTGGCGCGGATAAAAAAGAGGCTCTAAAAGGCCTACAACTGGCTCGGGCGCTTTTTAGAAAGAGCTATGACCTGATTATACTGGATGAAATAAATATCACTACTGCCCTAGGGATGCTTGACGTCAAGGATGTAATTAAGGTAATAAGTCAGAAGCCTAAAAAATTGGAGCTGGTTCTGACAGGCAGGCGGGCACCACTAGAAATCATCGCCTTAGCCGATCTGGTGACAGAAATGACTTTAAGAAAACATTATATGACCAAGGGCATTCCGGCCCGACAGGGGATTGAGTATTAATAGATAGTAATAGGTAATGGGTAATGTGAGAGACGGTTTTAAACCCACAACCTCATCTCTCATTACACATTCCTCATTACCCATTACCTAACATAACAATATGAAAACACTAAAATACCTTATCATTGCCTTCATCATCTTCGTGGCCGGCTTTTTGCTCGGTCAAAGCGTCCCTACCTCCTCTCCCATCTTCAATCGTAATGAAGACGTGGTAGTTAAACAACAAGATGAAATCTTAACCAGTTTTCAATTTCAAAGCGATCAGGTCAGTTTTTATCCTTATGACTGGCGGCAGGATTTAAGCGTGCTGGAAGCTACTAAGGAAGTGGCGCTGGCCAACGATTTAACTTTTGATTCCAAAGATTACGGCGCCATGGGAGTTTTGATTACTAAAATCGGCGATAAAGAAAATGGTCAGGACAATAATTACTGGCAATTCTGGGTCAATAAAGAACAACCGCAAATTGCCGCTGATAAATACCTTCTCCAGCCAAAAGACATTCTGGAATGGAAATTTACCCAGAGCGAGTTTTAAATATGTGGTAATGAGTAATGGGTAATGTGAGAGATATTTTTAAACTCACTACCTTAGCTCTCATTCCACATTACTCATTACCCATAACATCCTCATGAAACATAAACAAATCCTCATCCCTTTAATTCTGGCCGCAGTCATTTTCGCGCTCCGCTTGCTACCACATCCCCCAAACCTGGCGCCGGTGTCGGCTGTGGCTATAGTTTCGGGTATTTATTTATCAGGCCGCAACCGCTTTGCCATTCCCCTAATCGGCTTATTGCTATCCGATATAGTTCTGGGATTCTATAAACTGCCAATCATGGTCGCGGTTTATGGCTCTTTTTTACTGTCTTTTGCCATCGGAGCCTATTTAAAAAAGCATCCGGGTTTAATTAACACCCTAACTGGCGGTTTGTTAGCCTCAATTACTTTCTTCATTATAACCAATTTCAGCGTTTGGCTGTTTGGCTCTTGGTATCCCAAAACGTTGGAAGGTCTAGCCTTAGCCTATACTTTAGCCATACCCTTCTTCAAAAACACTTTAATTGGTGATCTGATGTACTTAGCGGTCTTAGTAACGGTCGCCGAAACTGTCAGACAACTAAATTATTACCGTTTAACAGCTAAGCAAGACTCCAAAATTTAACACGCTTTACTCCTCTAACCGGGAGTGATTTTTTTATTGCGCTAAATTTGCTATAATAATGTCATGAACATCAATACATTATTTAAAATAGCAACTGATCAAAAAGCTTCTGACTTGCATTTGATAGTCGGCAAACCGCCAATCCTAAGAATTGACGGGGAATTACGCATTATTCCTGATATACCGGTGATTAACAACAAAGCTATGGAGGCTTTGATTTTTAGTATCATCACTGAAAATCAGAAGAAAAAATATGTAGACGAACGGGAATTAGATTTATCATATGAATTAGAAGGTCACTCCCGCTACCGTATCAATCTGCATTTTGAAAAGGACAATATGGGATTGGTGGCCCGCGTTATTTCCAATACTATTCCATCTATGGAAGACCTGGAACTGCCGCCGGTGGCCTTGGAAATGATTTCTAAACCACAAGGCCTGATACTGGTTACCGGACCGACCGGTTGCGGTAAATCAACGACTTTGGCCGCTATGATCCAACGAATCAACGAAACGCGCTTTGCCCATATTATTACCTTGGAAGACCCGATTGAATTTATTCATAAAAACGACAAGAGTATCATTAAACAAAGGCAGTTGGGAACTGATATGCTGACCTTCCAAAACGCCTTGAAGCATGTTTTGCGTCAGGATCCAAATGTTATCATGGTCGGCGAGATGCGCGATTTGGAAACCATTGGCGCTACCATTACTTTGGCCGAGACCGGACATTTGGTACTAGCCACTTTACATACGCATAACGCCTCCCAAACGATTGACCGCATTATTGACGTCTTCCCGCCACACCAACAATCTCAAGTCCGATTACAACTGTCTGTCTCCTTAAGCGGTATTCTGTCCCAAAAATTACTACCGCGTAAAGGTGGTGGTCGTGTGGCCGCTAGGGAAGTATTGGTTAACAACCCCGCCATTGCCAACCTGATTAGAGAAAATAAAATTCCGCAGATTAAAACTATTATTCAGACCTCGGCCGATCAAGGCATGATCACTATGGATCAAAACATTAAAGATCTCCTCAACCAAGATTTACTTGACGAGCCAACGGCCTTAGCCTATTCAGTTGATAACTAACATGCTGACAGCTGATTTAAAAAAAATCCCGGCGTTTAAAAATTTTTCCAAAGGGGCTCTACAAAATTTATCTAAACTAACGGTTGTCAAAGAGTACGATGACAATCGTTTAATTTTCAAAGAGGGCGCCAACAGGGATAAAATTTTTATCATAATCCAAGGTTTAATAGTGATTGAAAAAGGTGTGCTTAATCAGCAGGAAACCCTAGCCGTTTTCAGACCCCACGATATTATCGGTGAAAATCTCTTATTCTCTCCCGGCGGTAGACATAATTACACCGCTAAAAGTTACGCGCCACACACTAAAATATTAGAGTTATCTGTCTATAACTTACTTAAACTCTTCAAGTTATACCCCGAGACTTCCCACCAGTTACACCAATATGCCATTAGTATCCTAAGTGAAAGATTGGACCGAACCAATGAAAAACTTCTGACTCTTTTCGTGACCAGCAAACTGGCGACTAATTATAAAAATAAGGAACATTTGGCAGAAGCCATCTTATTGACGATCCAAAAATTATTCAGGGTCAAGAAAACTATGCTGGTTCATTTTGATACTGCCGGCAGACGCCTGATTATAGAGCATAGTTTAGGTTATGGTAGAAAATTTATCCCTAAAGTTGTCAGCCTTGATGCCGACACTCTGATAAGTCTAGTGCTAAATACTAAGTCACCGCTACTAATAACCCCCGGCACTTGGGAAAAAAAATTTAGAACAGCTCCTTACGCCACCAATAACATGCTGTTAGTGCCTATCAAAACTAAAGCCGCCACTATTGGCTGTTTAGTCTTGGCCGACAAATTAAATGGGCGGCATTTTAATTTAAATAACGAAATTTTGCTGACAGCCATCGCTGAACAGCTGTCACCCAGTTTAGACGAACTTAACAGGCAACAGGAAAAACGAAATTTAGAACAATTACAGCAGACTTATATTGACCCGTTTTATACTTGATTTGACCAAATATATATGTTATAGTCTGAACGCTAATTTAATTAGCGTTTTATTTTATAGCTATCAATTACCACTCATCAAGTGAGGCCTCCTTAGCTCCCGCCCGCCTCGCAAGCGAGAGCGTGGCGGGCGGGCAGTGTCGCCCAAAGGGCGATCGCCCTGTGGGCGAGATCAGCCCCGCACCAGTAGCTGCACTTTAAAAAAACGTTCCCTTTATGTCTATATCAAGTTTTATTTAACACTGCACTACTAGTGGTGCCTCCTTAGCTCAGTGGATCAGCCCCGCACTACTAGTGGTGCGGGGTCGGACCAGTAGGTCGGGGGTTCTCAGCCAAAGGCTGACCCGCCTAGTTGTGCGCCTTTGGCGTATGGCGGGGAGTCCCACCCAAACCAAATTATTATCCCTCTCTGGTGCCTCCTTAGCTCAGTGGATTAGAGCGACTGGCTTCGGACCAGTAGGTCGGGGGTTCGAGTCCCTCAGGGGGCACCAGAGGGGTTGGACGATAATAATATAATAAGCCTCAGGGGGCACCACTAGTAGTGGAAAATAAAATACACAGCTACTGGTGCGGGGTCGGACCAGTAGGTCGGTCCAGCTCAGCTGGATCAGGGGACACCAATATTAACACCTAACTATTAATACTTAATTCTTAATACTTTATAATTATCACGG
>CAYTUI010000009.1:3803-39377 GCA_964441335.1 uncultured Gammaproteobacteria bacterium | reverse complement strand
AATTACAAATTAATCAATTGACAAAACAATTTTATCAAATGCAGACACTCTGTCAATTATCATTCCAAAACAAAAGTTCCATTGCCAAAAGAATGGAACCTACAGTTACAATGTAAAAAAATGTATTACTTTCTGTTCAAAAAACACTCTGTATCATCCCAGTAATTCCTGCGGCACGAGTTACTTAAAGCTGATTCTTTTTTACTTTTTGTTCAACCTCCACCCTAGCTGTGACAGAGTATCTTTCAACCGACCAAATTGTTTCGCATCACAATAGAATTTAAATTCTTTATTCTCAAATCGAGGATTCTGTATACTAATTCCATGCCAAAATGGAAAATCTATCATGGTTATTAATGATCGAGCTCTCTCTAGTTCATATTTTTTGCCAAAAAATGGAATAAGACCTGGTTTAAGAATTATTCTTTCAACTGACACAATCATCATATAGAAGGGTATCTTAATACGATAATAATATCTCACAACAATATTTAGACTGCCTGTAAATATCTCTATTTTCATAATACTTTAAATACCGGGCTTAATTAAAAAAACCATAATAAATTTAGTTCCGGTGTAAAGTTTTCCATCCTTTTCAGAATTAAGAATATATGTTGCATACATAATCGCTTTTCTTAATTATTATGTGGCTCCCGCGCTCAGCGCGGGTAGAGCCACGCTCAGCGTGGCTCGGGGACAGGGATTCGAACCCCGATTGGCGGGACCAAAACCCGCTGTCCTACCCTTAGACGATCCCCGAATGTTTCTTAACTATAATTGCTCTCTCTTCTCTTCCAAACCCCGATTTAAAATATACTTCCCTTTCATAGGCTGACGCTCTACTATCAAACTCCTCAACATAAATCAACTTGAGTGGTCGGGTACCCTTAGACCTGCCACCCGAAGCTTCAGCGAAGGGTGGCGATCCCCGAATGGTATTCATAATAACGACAGTTAATTTACTGAAAATATGAATTATTGTCAATCTGCAAGAACATTAGACCAAAAAAATCCCGACTATTCATCGGGATTTTTGATTTATCCGAGTTATTTTATGTCTATCGTCTAATAGCTTTGACAATCCAGATTAGTATGACAGCTCCGAGTAAGGCCACCAGGAAACCGTATAGATTAAAACCTCCTGCCCCACCCTTACCAAAGAAGCCCATAATCCAGCCGCCCAAGACAGCGCCGATAATACCGACTATGATGTTCATTAAAATGCCTTGTTGAGCGTTGGTCTTCATGATTATAGAGGCGACCCAACCGACCAAGCCACCGAATATAATCCATAATATAAAATCCATATGTTTGCGTTTAATTATTAATTATAGTCGCTCTTCAAAATATTAACCTTATTTTTCATCCATCTTTGCGGCTGCTTCCGGTGTAGATACTGACTTACTCATAAAAAATATTCTAATGATGCCCCAACCAATCAGCAGATAAACGGCCATAGCCAACAGTGTGGTCCATTCAAAAATGTTTCCCTCAACCCGGGTAATACGGAAAACACTTAAAAACGGTGCCACAAAAATATAACTCACTGTGTAAATAAATTTGCTAAACCCAGCCGCGGGGTTAGCGGCCAATAGTTTAAGAACAAACCTAAAAGCCATTAAGATTTCCAGCAGACCTACAATATACCAAACGACTTGAGTGCCGCGGTATAAGGGCTTGGTTGTAGGAGACTTATACGATTCCATAGATTTAGTTTTAGATGAATTAAGACTATTTAAGTATACCCTATATCGGGAATTATAGGTAATGCCCAAAATGTGCTGATGCCTCAATTTTGTCTTGGGCGTATTATTTGTTAAACTTAAAACATTGAAGTTCGAGTTATAAAAAATAGAGATTTTGACGAAATTAATAAAGACAACTAACATGATGGACAATCAAACAATTATATCAACCGGCTGCTGTGAACCATTTAATCCCGAGCCTTGGCAGGATAAGGAAATTTCCTGGCAGAATAAAATTTTCGTCAAAGATCATGTTACCAGCTTTCTTCATATTCCGCTGAACATGGGCAAAAAAGTGGTAAAGAATATGAAACTAGTTGAAAATGCCAACGCTAAAGCGCCCCAGCAACTAATGCTGACCGACGAAAAAAATCTGTGGGGAGCTGATATCTATATTGAGGTTTCCAGAGATGTACCGAACGCGCAAATGACCACCCTATCTGGAACTTTTTTGACAAAAGTTTTTGATGGACCATATCAGAGTGTTGGTAAATGGGCGCAGGAGATGAAGGAATATGTAAAAACTAAGAATAAAGAAATTAGCAAGTTATATTTTTCTTACACCACTTGTCCGAAATGCGCTAAAGCGTACGGCAAGAATTATGTCATACTTTTTGCAAGAATAGATTAGAAACTACTAATTATACTAGGAGGCTTTTTTTCGTCTTTTAATCATCCACGCGACACCAGCAATTACAGCGAGTAGAATAACACCAAGACTTATAAATAGTGAGGTATTATTGTTTTTATTGGGCTCTATCTCAATTTTTGGTTCAATCGGAGTTGGGAGAGGTGTAGTGACAGTCGTTTCACGAAGCAATTCGCTGTCTGTAGTAGTTGCATCAAAAGTAGTTTTTTCACCCAGACTGGTAGCTGTAGCTATTACTGCTTCGCCGGCAGAAACAGCTATTTCTTGTCCGTCAAATTTTGAACGAAAAGCCACAGTCCCTTCAGTCACTTCAATTTTTGATTCACTACCATTGTCCGTCAAAATAAAGCGTGTACCTTTAATTCCGGCTACGGCCTGACTCATATCAATTTCCATGGAGCCATCCTTTAACATCTTTTTTATATTGGCCATAACCTTACCAGTCACCAATTTAAGTTTATTGGCTTTTGAGGGCGGAGCATTCAACACTATTTCAGTTTCTTGTTTCAATAAAAAAGTGTTCATATCGGCAAAACTCAAAATTGCCTCACTTTCTTCACCAGTTTTTATGTGATCATCAACATACAATATTGATTCAAGTTGTGCGGATTTCCAGCCATTGACCTCGGCATCATGACGCACTTCCACTTGTCCGGAAAGAGAATTGAACCGAGTACCGGAGTCCACGAGCCCAGATTCATCCATTTTCCAATCGGAAAACTCATTATTCAAACGAAGGTCAACTCCAGTAACGGGAATAAGTGCAAGTTCCACTTCATCTTTTTTTGTCGTTCTTTGTATTTTATCAAAAATAATAAAATTTCCTGCGCCGATACGGCCAGAAATTTTTGAACCGTCATTGCAGGTGCCAAGAAAGGTGCCTGTCGGTCCACCCGAAAATTCCATAACACAGGATGCCTGATTTATTTTTGGTTCAGTTGTTGCCGGTTCCATTGGCCAAAATGGTTGACCGGGCATTTCTTTCCATTCTTTGCCCTCACCAATGATTTGACCATTGTCCGAGACATTGTAGTCCAAATACATTACTGCCTTACTATAATCTTTTTTCCAAAAGAGATAACCGGAAGTACCACCCATTTTACCAACATTCCAGAAATTAATTGAATAATCTATTGAACCAATTTTGACCCCGATTCGGTTACCCTCGGCATAGACATAATCGTCAGTTATTTTGCCGGAACTACGCAAAAAACCAACTAGGTTAATTTCATCTTCAGTGGGCACAACAGACCCGCTGACAGTTATCTCTTTTGGAGTTACTCCAAAAGGAATTTCCGCTTGAACTAGACCCGGTAATAAGAGAGCGCCAAATAAAAATAAGGTAATCAGTTTTCTCATAGTTCTATGTTAATTATGATAAAAGTTAATATAGTGCCAATTCTCTCTGCCTTTCTAATGGAGAACTTTAACACTTTCATGGCATTCATCCAATAAATTGCAACCATTATTTTTTTACTAATTTCTATAAAGCATTAAGCACTGCCCTGCTTTCCGGTCCGACAATACCAACCGGATAGATGCCATTGGCCTTTTGAAAAAGTAAGACCGCATCTCTGGTTATCGTGCCAAAATAGCCTGTCAGGGTTGGATAAGTATAATAACCGAGACTTTTTAAAACTCGTTGCAGTTCCATGACCTCTGTTCCTTCCGAACCGATGGTTAAGGTTTGCGTAAATGTATAGCTGTTAGAAATTGCCGGCGCGTTTTGTGGCGATACCGGCGTGCCGTCATCATAGATGGCCACAAACCCCGCTTCCAGTCTTAGCGGTAAACTTTCTTGATATAATTCCGATTCTGGCAACACGCGAATGTCAGCCCAATTATACCCCAATGTTTCAAAACTATATTCGTCATAAATGTGGTATAAAATTTGATTGGCCAAGAGATAAACCTTCGGACTTGATGCATATTTTACGAGTTCCCCATTTCTGTGAACAATAATTGTGGTTACGGTTTTTACGGGCGGCTGATTAACGCTGGCCGGCGTACGCGCCTCTACCAATGCCTGATACGGATTAATAGCCACGTGGCCACCGGGCTGACGTATTTCAAAATGTAAATGAGAACCGGTGTATTCTGCATTACCGCTGTCTCCAACCCAACCTAAAAGTTGTCCGGCAATAACCCGACTGCCTCTGACTATACCTGGCGCATAGGCGTGCTCTGGCCCCCCATTACCGTCGTCCGTGCCTGGAGTATCATTATTTATATGTAGATAACGATATTGCCAACCCTCATTATCCTCTAAATAAATTGCATAACCCCAAGAAGCTTCTGGATTAACCAGATAGCTAATGACGCCATCAGTTGCCGCTACCACAGGGGTTAATTTGGCAGAGATTATGTCAATTCCTTCATGAGAGCGACCGCCGGACCGAGGATCGCCAAAATCATCCGAAAAACTGTGCTGTCCGTCTACCGGAAAAACAATATCGCGAACAACGACAGTCTGTGCCACAGCTGTGTTAAATAGGCCAATAAACATGGCTATTAGCAATATTGAGTAGCGATAGTAAAAACGCATTGGTTAAGTATAGCACATACTTAGTGTCAACCGATCAGTGATATCGTCAGCCAATCTGAAATAGGTTATAATATAGGCGTGAAAGTTAAACAAATAAAATCTGACAACAAAATCGGACTGACGTCTGTTGAGGCTCGGATTCTCCTACAACAACACGGTGAAAATGTTGTGTTAAAGAAGAAACGCTTGCGGCCGGTCGTTACCTTTATTCAAAAGTTCAACAGTCCTCTATTGTTAATTCTAATCGCCGCCTCCATTGTCTCTTACTTTGTCGGGCAAAAGACCAACACCGTGATATTACTTTTTATGGTTTTGTTGTCGGCGATTCTGGATTTTATTAATACTTATCGCTCGGAAAAAGCCGTGGATAACCTGATAGCTAAAGTTGTTACTACGGCGACTGTTTGGCGGGACGGGAAAAAGGTGGAGATTGCCTTGAAAAATATTGTTCCGGGTGATGCTATTTTTTTGTCGGCTGGGGACATTATACCGGCTGATGGGCGGATAGTGGAAAGCGATGACTGTTTTGTTAATCAATCGGCTCTAACAGGAGAATCATATCCGGCGGAAAAAGAACCTGTCAGCGAGGTTCTGCCTGCTGAACTGACGGCCGACCTAAAACAAATAGTTTTTATGGGCACCAGCATGGTTACCGGCTTTGCCACTATGGAAGTTTTGCGAACCGGCAGCCAGACCGAGTTTGGAAAAATTGCCAAACAATTGCAGAAAGCTGAACCGGAAACTGATTTTGATAAGAATATCCGTAAGTTCAGCTTATTTACCATGCGACTGACTTTAATTTTAGTCAGTTTTGTTTTTTTGGTTAATGTTCTTGCCCAGCGTGATTTATTCACTTCATTCATTTTTGCCATTGCTATTGCTATCGGCTTAACACCGGAATTACTGCCGGTCATTATTTCAATTTCCTTAAGCCGAGGTTCAGTCCGCATGGCCGCCAAACAGGTAATAGTTAAGCATCTGCCGGCTATTCAAAACTTTGGCAGTATGAATGTGCTTTGTACAGACAAGACCGGAACTTTAACCAAAGACCAAATTGAACTGATCAAATACGTGGACATTAACGGCCAGGCCACCGAGCGACTACTAACCTATGCCTATACCAATAGCTTCTACCATACCGGCGTGCAAAACCCCTTAGATAACGCCGTCAAAAGATTTAAAAAAATTAATTTGGCATCGTATAAAAAGATTGATGAAATACCTTTTGACTTTATGCGCAAACGCCAGTCAATCGTGGTTGAAAACCGAGGCCAACATGTGCTGATCAGCAAAGGAGCGCCGGAGGAAATTTTAAAGGTCTGTACTGACTACGACGATAACGGAAAAATTATTGCTATGTCAGCTAAGATAACTAAAAAGGCTTGCGATCAATTTAAAGCTTTATCACAGGAAGGCTTTCGGGTTTTGGGTGTGGCTTCCAAACAGCTGACTACCAAAGCAAAAACCTACTCTCATGATCAGGAAACCGATTTAATATTTCACGGCTTCATCGCTTTTCTTGACCCGCCCAAATCTACTGCCGCCGAAGCTATTAAAGATTTAGCCGAGCTGGGAATTGAAATCAAAATTCTGACCGGTGACAATGAGCTCTTAACGCAAAAAATTTGCCGCGACTTAAAGTTACCTATTAAAGGTCTGTACACCGGTCCACAGATAAACAAAATGTCCGATCAAAAGCTGGGTGTGGCGGCAAAAAATGCCACAATTTTTGCCCGCGTTACTCCTGACCAAAAGGAACGCATTATTTCCATATTGCGCAAAAATGGCTTGGTAGTCGGTTATTTAGGAGACGGTATTAATGACGCCCCGGCTCTGAAAGCGGCTGATATTGGAATTTCAGTTAACAATGCGGTTGACGTTGCCAAGGAGTCGGCTGACTTAATTTTATTGCAAAAAAGTTTACGTGTTTTAAAAGATGGTATTCTTGAAGGTCGTAAAACTTTTCACAACTCTCTTAAATACATTATGATGGGCTTAAGCTCCAATTTCGGCAATATGTTTTCTATGATGGGCGCTTCTGCTCTACTGCCTTTCCTGCCCATGTTGCCGACCCAAATTTTACTGAATAACTTTATGTATGATACTTCACAGCTGTCTTTACCATCCGATGCAGTAGACGCCGAGGAAATCAGAAAACCTACAGCTTGGAATTTAAAATTCATACGCAAATATATGCTGACCTTTGGCTTAGTCAGTTCGGTTTTTGATTTTCTAACTTTTGCTTTACTTTATTATATTTTTCATTTAACCGAAGCGCAGTTTCAAACCGGTTGGTTTATTGAATCCATTGCCACGCAGGTTTTTGTTATTTACGTCATCCGCACCAAAAAAATCCCTCTCATTCAAAGTCGTCCCAGCAGATTACTGCTAATCAATACACTGGTAGCCGTATCCCTAGCTTGGTTATTACCTCTGACTCCCATTGCCGCCTACTTTGGTCTGCAACCCCTACCGGGACTGATTCTGACCTTAATCGCGATTCTTGTTGCTGTCTACTTGGTACTGGTGCAGTTTACGAAACAGGTATTTTATAAGCATTTGAAATTAAAAGGGGTTTAGGGATTGGGAGATAGGAGTTAGGAGTTAGGTGATAGGTATTAGGTGTTTAGCGTCTTTCATTCCGAGGCGCTACAATAAAGTTTCAAACATCTGTTATTGTTGCCCAAGCTTAGTCCTCGAGCTTGTCGAGAGGAGAAATTGCAATGACTTTTGGATTTTGGATTTGGTACTTGAAATTTGAATAATATTGTTTCTTGTTATTTGATTAATTACATCAAAAAAAATCAGCCCCGCACCAGACATGTTATGTCAGTGTGGGGCTGTAAGGTTCAAGCCTTGGCAGGCTCGAAGAATGGTCCGTAACCAGCGTCAGGATTGGCGATCAAACCAGAATCCTGAAAGATATTGAAGGCAGCTCCAAAAGCGCCTCTAGCCTTTTCCCGTTCAGGCCAGCCCTCTTTGGTAACCTTTTCTATCTCCTGAAGAGTCTGCGCCAATGATCGCAGATGCTCGGTGGCCCGATATCGTACTGCCGATTCGCTCATCGCGGTCAACTCCACTGCAGACAGTCCCAGACTATCGTAGATAAACCGGACATGACCAGCGAAGTCGTTGTAGGTCACAAACACCATGAGCGACGTCAACAACACAAGAATCGTGCCAAAGGTTGACCACATCACCATCGCGATGTTGATAAAACTGTCCTCCAAATCACGATGGGATGAGACGTACGCTATGGAAAGGACTGTCAGAATAATCACGATGATCTGGACGACTAGCAGTCCTCCCAGATCAATATTGTATTCTCTGTGTGAGCGGCGGACAACGTTGCTTTGAGGCAAACGCAAAGCTTCAAACCACCATCTCATGGAAAGAACTCCTCTGTTCTACCTATTCACAGATGGACGCTTCAGACGTCTTCCGTAAATGGCTTCAGACCACAAACGGAAACTTCATCAGCTCGCCAGCGGTAGTGATTGACGAGGACTTAATTAATAGCACTATTCAATATTTTGGCAAGTTTCCAGCGCACAAACTGTATATTTAACCCGATTATTAAACTAATAGAAAAGTGCAATATGTGTGTACACATTACCGACGAAGCTTGACAAATTTCCATTTCTTTGATACTTATGTATTAGTTTTAAGCTAAAATCTCTCGTCACAGATCAAGGAGGTGAAAGATGCACATTTCCCCGCTCCACGTGTATCCCGAGGGAAGATTCAGACCGCTCATGTGCGAACATGAGGGCAAGTGGCAAGTCTGGTGCCACGCCGGCGCTCTGGAGATTCTGCGCCAGGGCAAATTCAAGGCTTGGCTGGAACTAAACCCAACCAAGCAGTATCAGGTAGAGTTCGCCAGCGGGGCGCGAGCCAACATCAATCCCGGTGACGAACTCTGGGAGCTCCTAGCCGAGATTTCGCGGACTTTCGCGGTGGAGGTCTACGAGACAAGATTCGGACTCCTCTGGTTGCCCTGGACCGGTCAAGCCAAGGACTTGCGTCAGTTCAGTTGCATCAGAATCAGCCCCAAGCCCGTCAGCGGCAACGCCTCATAACTGCGCCAAGGAGAAAAACGTGACCACAAGAGAGAAACTGAAGAAAATGTTGACCGACCGAGGTCTGTTCGACGATCAGGCCGAGGCCATCATGGCGGTCGCTATACCGAAGATCGAGAGTTTGACTCCGAGCAAGGTCACCTGGGATAGCCCCGCAGACGACTACCCCAAGGAACTATATGGTGTGATGTGGCTCCCGTTACGCGATACCGCTCGGGAGTGGATCAAGGAGAACGCCCCACATGCCTGGTTCCGTCCCGCGTTCGACTAAGAAGTAAACCGACCAACCTCCCATCAGAGGAGCATTAACCCCTCGCAGAAAGCTTCATGCACTGCGTGGGGTTTTCTGTTTGTATTTTAGATAGGAGTAAGGAGTTAGGTTATAGGTATTAGGTGTTAGGTGCTTGGGGCGACAAAAATTTTATACTCCATCTGCTTCTCGCAAATTATAGCTAGTTATTGTCTACGTCTCTGCTATCAGGGATACTGCGAGGAACCCGTCAGCCAAAGGCTGGCGAGGTGACGTGGCAGTCCCGATTTATCTGCTACAGTCGCCAAATTTAGAACGGGACTGCTTCGCCCTCGACTTCGCCAACCTACGCTTGTCTTCTCTCGGGGTCGCAGTATCCGGAATAAAAGCGCAGATTCGCTAACTCTGCGAGCAACCTAGTTAGTCTTACACGAGATCGTAATTTAGTAGACATCCGCGAGCTTGCGAAGCGGTCTCTATATAAAATTCTAAACCCTAAATTCTAAATACTAAACAATATCTAAATTTAAAATCATAATGTTTAAAACTTTAAAACATTATGATTTGTTTAGGTTTTAGGATTTAGAAATTATGATTTTAAAAAGAAGAATAGCCAACACAAACTAAATTACTCCTTCTCCTTCACATCCGACGCATTCAAATATCCTGATTTAAAATTATACTTAAGTTGCTCCAGAAATCTTAGACCGTCCTTAAAATACAGTTTCTGACTATTTTCACTTTGGTAATCTATAATTCCTTCTAGCTCCAAGTTCTTCACAAAATTAGAGTCACCGTCGCAACTAACGCCATCATCTTTTAGACTACAAACCACCACTGTCTTCTGACTGCCGTCGTTTTGTAGTTGATATATTTCAACGTATTTCATAATTATTGATATGGTAGCTTATCAAGATAAAGATATTCCGGACGTTTATCTATTTTTGCCAAGAGAATATGACATCTGGAAAAAAATGCTTTAATTTCTCTAGAAGATATCAATTCACCGAGCAGTTCTTTCAAAAGTTTAGAATTATTTTTGGATTCTATGAACAATTTCAACTTTTCTTTAAATTGTTTGACAACCTCACTTTGTAAATCTTCGGCTGTGATATCAAATATTGCCTCTTGTCGAAGTTTATCATGTTCAAAAGTCATACCGTTATCAATCGCAATAACGCTACTGCTCTTAATTAAAAAATTATTGCAGTGGCGATCTGAATTAAAAGTTAAACAATCAAATAATGCCATCAAGGTTCTTTGCTGACGAGAATTCCTTTTTTCCTCATTACTGGCAGACCACCCGGGTTTTGCATCGGGAACAAATTCCTGGCAGCTACCGAGATCACCACCAACCTCTCGAATAACTGTCGGAGGTACTAAATCTAAATCTAAGAATCTATCAACAAGATAGGCAGCTCTTTCCCGTAAATAATATGTGCCAGCTTTAACCTTTTTCCAGTCAAATTGTTTTTCACCTTCTTTAGGTTTAAAAATCGCCCTACCATCATCCTTCAGCTCTATGATCTCCGATTTATTACAGCCTCCATTTAATTCAGAGCTTCCACTGATGAGCCGCCTTTCCAAATCTATTTCCTTTGGACTACTAGACCATTCCGATTGCTTTTTTTGACTATCATCTTCAGGCTCTAAAACTGCAACACCGACATCATCAGCCGCATCCTCTGGTTTATGCCTTTCAACTTTCCAGAAATTGTTATCAAGAAAATTCATGCCTACTTTCTTTTACCTGCCGCTTTAATAAAAGCCAAAAACAACGGGTGCGGATTTAAAGGACGGGACTGAAATTCCGGATGATATTGAGTGCCCACGAAAAAGGGATGAACTTCTTTGGGCAGTTCACAAACCTCAACCAAATCATTATCAGGACAAATGCCCGATAAAACCAAACCGGCTTTTTCTAAAGGCTTTCTATAAACGTTATTAAATTCATAGCGGTGTCGATGTCTTTCGGAGATAATATTTTTGCCATAAGCCTCGGCCACAACCGACCCGCGCTTCAATTTGGCCTTATAAGCTCCCAGACGCATAGAATTGCCATAGTTATTGGCGGCTAAATTCTGCGCCTGTTTTTCATTAATATGTATCACAGGATATTTTGTCTTAGGATTCATTTCAACCGTATCCGCTTCTTTAATTCCGGCCACGTTTCTGGCATATTCAATCGTTGCCAATTGCATGCCATAACATAAACCTAAATAAGGTATCTTATTTTCCCGGGCATACTTTATGGCCTTAAGAACTCCCTTAATTCCTCGGGTACCAAAACCTCCGGGCACAATAATCCCATCCATTTTTTTAAGCGCGGCCATAGATGCCCCCGGCCTCTCAAAATCTTCGGAATCAACCCAGTGCAGAATCGGCTTGACATTAAGCTGACCGCCGGCGTGTTTAATAGCTTCAATAACAGAAATATAAACGTCAGCTAATAAATAATCACCCGAAGAAAAATATTTTCCAACCACGGCAATCTGCTGGGTCTTGCGAGCTCTTTTTAACCGACTGACCATTGCCCGCCAATCATGCAAATCTTTAGATTTTGGAATTAGACCCAATTTAGTCAAGATCTTATTACCGACATCCTGTTTTTCAAAATAAATCGGCACATCATAAATACTGTCCACATCAGGCGCGGAAATAACATGCTCTTTTTTAACATTACAGAACGTAGCCACTTTATCTTTGCGCTGTTGATCCAAAGGATTTTCCGCCCGACAAAATATAAAATCAGCCTGAATACCGGCACCGTTTAAAGTGCGGGAGGCATATTGCGTGGGCTTTGTTTTCATCTCCCCTATTTTATTAGGAATCGGTAGATAGCTGACCAAGACAAACAACACATCATCAGGGTATTGTAATTTCAGCATACGAGCGGCTTCCAAAAACAGAATATTCTGATACTCACCAATTGTCCCACCAACTTCAATAATCATAAAATCAGCTTTACTGTTGGCCGCCGCTTTTTTAATCCGACGAATAACTTCCTGCGGAATATGTGGAACCACTTCCACGCACCGACCACCAAACTTCAAATTCCTTTCCTCCTGAATAACACTCAAATAAACTCTGCCTGTCGTCATATAATCCACCCGAGTCAGTTCAATATTCATGAAGCGCTCATAATTTCCGATATCCTGATCTGTTTCGTCGCCGTCTTTGGTAACAAAAACTTCACCATGAACCGTAGGATTCATGGTGCCGGCATCAACATTGATATAGGGATCAATTTTGATGGCGCTGACGCTAAAGCCTTTGCTCTGCAGTATTTTTCCGATGGAAGCAGTAGTTATGCCTTTTCCGACTCCTGACATAACGCCGCCTACGACAAAGATATATTTAGTGGCTTTTTTCATTAATCAATTCTTTGACTATTACAACAAATTCAACCGGCTGGCCGTTTATCATCACTTGAACCTTATGTTCGCCGGTTGTCTTAATATGATTATACCTCTTAAAAGCGCTCTCGGGCAAATCAATACCTAACTGAAGTTTAACAGCCTCAATTATCTCCTTGGGACTGATACCGGCATAAAGCTTCTTATGTTCACCAGCCTTTGATCTTAGAGACACTTTTCTATCTAACAAGCCTCTAATTATAGCGTCCTGGGGCTTATTTTTGCCCTCTGAAGCGGCTTTGACTGAACTTTGGGGACTTCTTGCCTTCGCGGCTCTGGGGTCGCCAATTGGCATTGCCAATTTTTGGGGAAATAAATAATTTTGGGCATAACCGTCCTTTACTTCTTTCACTTCACCCATCACCCCTAGGCTAGCGATTGTCTTTAGTAATATTACTTTCATATTCTGCTTGTAGCTAGTAGGAAGTAGGTAGTAGATAGTAGTTCGCAAAAACTACCGGCCACAGGCCACTAGCCACATGCTATCATATTAATAATCCTTCAAAATCAGCTCCTTAGCTTTATCCAACTGCGGATCTTTATCTTGATCGAAATCCTCCGGAGTCAGCTCCACAACAAAGTCCGGTTCAATACCCTGATCCTGAATGGAACGACCCTTGGGCGTCAGCCATTTAGCCACACTGATTTTCAAAGCTGACCCGCCGGCTAATTGTTCCAAATCCTGAACAGAGCCCTTACCGAAAGATTTAACTCCGACTATGGTAGCTAGTTCATAATCCTGCAGAGCGCCAGCCAAAATTTCCGAGGCTGAAGCCGAACCTTCATTAATCAAAACAATGGTCGGAACCTTGGGCACAGCCAACTGCTTTTTGGCGCGGTAATCCTCATTCTTAGAAGCGTCAGTAAAAACTTCTCTGACCACCACCTCATTTTCAGGAACCCAAGCGCTGGCAATATCTACCGCCTCCACCAAAAATCCGCCCGGATCATTTCGCAAGTCAATAATCAGTCCTTGCGGATCTTTCTTAATGACCTCTGTCAAAGCCTTAACAAAACTTTTACTGGAATCCTGATTAAATGTCACGATTTTGATAATAGCAATATTATTGTCATCCATGCTCCATTCAACTGACGGCACGTCAATTTTATCCCTGACAATTTTAATGTTTTCAGCTGTGGAACCGTCTTCTTTATGAATAACAGTTAGCGTTACTTCAGTGCCTTTTTTACCTTTGATTTTGCCGACAGCCGCATCCAAAGTTAAACCATAAGTATCTTCACCATCTATAGCAACAATGTAATCACCGGCCCGCAATCCCGCTTTTTCAGCCGGACTGTTGGTTAAAGGCGCGACAATAATTAATTTTTTGTCCTTAATACCAATTTCCGCACCAATGCCTTCAAAAGCCCCGGACAATTCTTGGGTAAATTCTTTATTATCCGCCGGTTTGAGAAATACCGTATGTGGGTCACCGACAGCATCAACCATGCCGGAAATGGCACCGTAGAGCAGATCTTCAGCTTTAATCGTGGCCTTATCTATATGCTCCGCATAGATCCTATCCCAGACATCCCAAAATAAATTAAAATCAATGCCTCGCTCTTTAGCCAGCTGTTCACTTTGGTCGCGAAACTGCGCCAAATTAGTTACATTAGCCAAAGGCGCCGACGGTAACTGCAAAACAGCCACTACGTAGCCACTAAGGAAACTTATAGCCAACAAAACTACTACTAAACTAAAGACGCCTAGCCGCCAGCCAGGTTTCTTTTTTGAAGGTTGTACCGGAGTAACAATATTTATTTCTTCCATTTTTCTATTATACAAAATTTTAGATAATTACTAAATAGACCGACGTTCAATTTCAGCGCCCATTTTTCTTAATCTGTCATCAATATTCTCATAACCGCGATCAATTTGCTCAACTTCATGGATAGTGCTTTCTCCATCAGCTGCTAAAGCGGCAATCAATAAAGTTGCTCCAGCCCGTAAGTCAAAGCTGGTAATGTCTTTACCGTTCAAAGGCGTTGGCCCGATAATCATAACGCGATGAGCGTCCAGCACCTTCATGTCAGCGCCCATTCTTTTTAATTCTTTAACGTATTTAAGTCGTCCATCATACATCCAATCGTAAATCAAGCTAATACCTTTAGCTTGGGTCAACATGACTGAAAAGGGCTGGAGGAAATCAGCTATCACACCGGGCGAGGGCATATCGTGAAGTTTGGCTAACGGTTTAATGCCACTGGTCTTTTTTACCTCCAAATCGGCGATATAATAATGCTTCTCCTGATCAAATCTCTTATTATTTATATCAAAAACCAAACCGGCCTCCTTAAATTTCTCCAATTCCAGAACCATCATATCTATTGGCACATCCTTAATCGTAAATTGCGAACCGGTAGCGCCGGCTAAAGCCAGAAAAGTGCCCGCTTCAATCGGATCGTTCATAATCTGGTAATTCTCACCATGTAATTTGTCATCCGTTTTTCCAATTTTTAAGGTATGCGTACCGATACCGCTGATGTTAGCTCCGCACTTATTCAAAAACCAGCATAAATCCTGAACTGAATATTCAGCCGCCGCAATTTTAATCACTACTTCCGCGCCTAAGCCCACAGCCGCTAGAATTACATTTTGCGTGGCTGTTACGCTAAACTCGCTCATGACAATTTCCGGGGGAAAATTCGCGCCTTTGGTAATAGCAAAAAAATTCTCTTCAGTGGCGACATTAAACCCCAAGTCCGTTATACCTTTCAGATGAGCGTCAATTGGTCTGGTGCCAATCCGACAACCGCCCGGAGTACTAATCCTGATATTTTCAAAACGGGCGGCTAAGGGGCCCATCAGCATTAATGAAGCTCTGATTTTGCCAACCAAAGAGAAATCCATTTTAGCAGGGTCTAATTTGCTATTATCAATTACCACTTCATGTTCGGACGTCCATTTAATTTTAGAGTCCATACTTTTCAGAATATCCAACATGGTTAAAACGTCGCCAATTTTAGGAACGTTGCTTAACTTAATTTCACCGGCTATTAAGGTTGTGCCGGCCAGAATGGCTAAACTGGCGTTCTTAGAACCGCCGACAGTAATTTCTCCGTGTAATTTTTTTCCTCCTTGAATAACTAGGGTATCCATAGTATTATAGCTTATAGCTTTTAGCTGATAGCTTTTAGATAATAGCTAATGACTAACAGCTAATTAACTAAAAGCTAACTTAGTATAAACCTATTTACCAATAGACTCAAGATGGAACTAAAAAAACGACGATTTACCTATATAATTTTCTTTGTGGCCTTTTTTTTGGTGGCTCCGATAATCATTTTATACTCCCAAGGCTACCGTCCGGATTTAGCCAATTATCGACTGGTTAAATTGGGAGCCATTTTTGTCAAAAGTTATCCCGGTGATGCTTTAATTTCTACTAATAGCAAAGCTACCCGCCATCGGACTCCGCACCAGATTTTAAATTTGATTCCAGGAGAGAATACTATAAATGTTTCCAAAGACGGTTATCATAATTGGGAAAAAGTAATTGAGATTGAATCAGGTCGTACAACTTTTGTAGAAGACATTTTACTATTTAAATCTGATTTTAAACCGCAAAGCAGTGAAGTCAACAATGCCGGTTATTTAAATGAACCGAACAATATACAGGCATTACTTCTCGGTAAAGATTGGCAGTTAAGAAAATTTGACCCGTTGACTAACAGCTCTGTTTTAATTACTCAACTGCCGGTCAACTCTGTTTTAAGACAGTGGTCGCAGGCGGCCAACAAATTGGTTTACAGCGTTGACGAGCAATGGTGGATTCTGGACTTAGATAATCTCGACAGATTAGATATTGATAAATTTTTCAGCGCGGAGATTTCTTCGGTCAAAGTTGATGACAACGGCAGAATCTGGGTGCTAAGCAGTAACAGACTTTCCTATCTGGACAATCAGACAGGTCCAGCCACAGTCTTTGCCAACGACGTTAATGATTTTCTACTTTATAAAAATAACATTGTAACTCTATCAACTGACTGGAAATTACAAATAATTGACGGCCAAAATAAGTCACTAATCGGCGATTTTTTACAGTTGCTACCGCAGTCAAAACTTTTGGATCACCGCAACGGTATTACTTTGATTCAGCAGGCTAATGAAATATCCGTGGCCACAGTTGAAGGGATTGAGGAAAAGTTGTCGGTCTCCCATTTTGACTGGAGCGGCAATTCTTTACTACTGTTCAATGATTTTGAAATTTGGCGCTATGATATCGGCTCGGGTGGAGCGCAACTAATTGACCGGACCGGACAAAAAATGGATAAAGTGATCTGGCATCCCAGCCGCAGCTACTTTGCCCGCTTACAAAACGGTAAATTGGAAATAGTAGAAATAGATAACCGTGGTGACAAGAGACACGTCACTTTCATTGCCGACCTGCCGGCCGACGCGGATTTTTACTTTGATACCAAAGGCGAAAATATTTACACCCTGACAAATCAACAGGCGACGCAGTATAAGATACAGTAAATATTTACTGACCCCTCCTTAGTCCTCCCCTTAGCAGGGGAGACCCCTTTAGTTAGAGCCCCTCCTTACCAAGGAGGGGTAAGGGGAGGTCTAAAATGACTCAAAAATTGTAACGAAAACCACTCCCCAAGCCTGATGCTCGAGGACCGGAATTCAATTTAAAAAACTTTATTTCCCCTCTTCTTTCTTATTTCTAGCAATAACGTTAGATGCCTCCAAGAGAGAATCAAACGTTCCGGTGTCCAGCCAGTAGCCATCAAAAATTTTTACTTCCAATTCACCTGCCTTCAAATAGAGATTATTAACATCAGTTATCTCTAATTCGCCCCGTGCCGAAGGTTTTAGGCTCTTAGCTTTTTGAACAACTGAATTGTCATAAATATATAAACCAGTGACCGCGTAATTGCTTTTAGGCTGTTGTGGTTTTTCTTCAATGGATTTAGCTTTCATATTTTGGTCAAAGTCCACCACTCCGAAACGTTCGGGGTCGCTTACTTCCTTGGCAAAAACACAGCCTCCGCTTTTAAAGTCGGCAATGGCTTTAGTCAGAAAATCATCTTTGGTCACAAACAAATTATCTCCCAAAATCATGGTGACTGAATCTTTATCAATAAAATTACTGCCAATCAAAAAAGCCTGCGCCAGACCACCGGGCTTATCCTGCACCTCATAGGAAATCTTAACACCAAAATCCTTACCACTGCCGAGGAGTCTTAAAAAATTCCCAATATTTGTCGGATCGGAAATTAGAAGTATTTCCTTAATACCGCCTTTGATTAAAGTTTCCAAAGGATAATAAATCATCGGCCGGTCATAAATCGGCAGCAACTGTTTACTGGTAACTTTGGTTAATGGATACAGGCGTGATCCTGCCCCGCCCGCGAGTATTATTCCTTTCATGGTTGGTAATTAGTAATTAGAAATTGGTAATTAGTAATTAGAGCCGGCCTAGTTCTTTCGTTCTTCAGTTCTTCAGTTCTTCCGTTCTTTAGTTCCTCGGTTCTTCAGTTCTTTAGTAATAGGTTATAGGAATTAGGTATTAGGTAAAAGGACGTACTATCCCCCATTACCCATTACTCATAACTCTGCTTCACATACTCCTCAATCATCTCTCTCCACTCCCGCATTGGTTCAAACTTAGTATTCAACAGCTTTGAAAACTGCGGACGCTTAGCTTTTCTGTCCAAGTCAGCTGAACTTTGCGGCTCTACCTGACACTCTATGCCCTTTAATTTAAGGATTTCTTTGGTAAAGTCACACCAAGTGGTCTGACCGCTGGCGCTAAAATGATAAATTCCAAAGGGCTCTTTACTGTTCAGCAGTTTAATAACGTGTTTAACCAAATCAACTGTCCAAGTCGGTGAACCGTGCTGATCATTCACTACTTTCAACCGGCCCTTATCTTTAGCCGCTTTAATAATAGTGTCCACAAAATTTTTACCGTTATGACCATAAAGCCAGGAAGTCCGGATTAAATAATGTGGCGGATTTATTTCCTTAATGAACTTTTCTCCCAACTCTTTGGCTGTACCGTATTTATTAATTGGAAGAGTTTTTGCCTCTTCAGTATAACCCTCGCTATTATCGCCGGGAAAAACGTAGTCCGTGCTGAAATGTACTAAAGGTGCTTTAAGTTCCAAGGCCGCTTGGCTAAGATGCTTCAAAGCCAAACCATTAACACTTAAACACAGCCGATTATCTTCACAGGCGTCAACATCAGTAAAAGCGGCGCAATTAATGATCAAATCCGGCTGCAGATTAATAATGTCTGTAATAATACTCTGCTGCGTAATATCCTTTTCAGAATCCCAACGAATAAGGTTACTATCTTTCAAAAAAGCCGGGAATTCACTGCCTAACATGCCAGAACTGCCGAGTAACAAAATTTTCTTATACTTCATGTTATTTCCATTGTCCTTCATCAACCGGCGCTCTGCCCAGTAAAGGACGCCACCATTCAGGATGTTCTTTGTACCAAAGTACTGTTTCGCGAAGTCCTGCGGCCAAATCTTTATGCTCCGGAGCCCAGCCCAACTGCTGACGAATCTTAGATGAATCCAATAAATAACGCCGGTCATGACTCGGACGATCAGGGACATAACTGATACTTGATTTATCAAGCTGTAAAGCCTCAAGTACAGCGCCTGCAATCATTTCTACATCAGCTTCTTCACCTGAACCGATATTATAAGTCTCCCCAATCTTGCCATGCTGTAAAATCGCCTCAATGCCGGAACAATGATCCAGAACATGTATCCATTCACGACGATTGCGACTAGATTTATACAAAGTCAATTTTTCTCCCTGCAGAGCTTGGACACTAAAGTGAGGAATAACTTTCTCCGGGAACTGATAAGGTCCATAGTTGTTGGAACAATTGGAAATTGTCACCGGTAATTTAAAGGTTTCAAAATAAACCCGGGCTATCATGTCAGCAGCTGCCTTGGAAGCATTATAAGGTGTCCGCGGTCTGTATGGCGATAACTCGGTAAATAATTCTTTACTATCAAGCGCTAAATCACCATATACTTCGCAGGTGGAAATGTGATGAATGCGCGGTACTTTCAATTTCCTAACCGCTTCCAACAGACGTTGCGTGCCCAAAGCATTGGTCTCCATAAAGACCCCCGGATTAATAATGGCGTAACTGTTATGACTTTCAGCAGCAAAATTTACAATGACGTCAGGTTCAAATTGTTGAATGGCTTTCGTTAAGTCATCGGCCGAACGAATATCACCTTTAAAAAAGCTGTAACGTCCACTGAAATTCTTAACCACATCATTTAGACTCTCCTGACAGCCGGCATAAGTTAGAACATCAAAATTCATTACTTGATCATCGTTGTGGCGCTCCAACCAATACCTAATAAAATTGGAACCGATGAAACCGGCTCCGCCTGTAACTAATAGTTTCATAATTTTAATTTTGCCCTTAATAACTCCGAAATCTTCTGACCATCTTCAGCGCTTAAATCATGAGCCGGCCAGACAGTCAAACCGTCCTCAAATTTGCGGGGAATAAACTGAATATGAAAATGTTTAACTTCCTCACCGACAACAGACATTATGACATAATCGGCAGACAGAGCTTCTTTAATTTTCGGTCTTAATTTCTGTGCCAAACTATAAACATCAGCCAATATTTCGGGCGGCAAGTCCTCAAATTGACCATAATGCTCTTTGGTGATTAGTAATAGATGCCCTTGGGAAACCGGCTTAATATCCAAAAAAACTTTAAAATTATCGTCCTCAAAGACAGTGAAGCTGGGTATTTCACCATGCGCTATCTGACAAAATATACAATTTTCCATAGTTATCTGCTTTTATAATACCAGCTAAAAAGCCCCAAAACCGCCAGCAATAGTCCTAGAGTGGCTAAGTAAAGCAAACCGGAGCCGGCTAAATTTAGGCTTACCTTAACAAATATTAAGACCCAGAGCAAACCCCACAGACCATAATAGATTCTCTGGACAAAAAAAAGTTTATAATGCGACGGCGGAAATATTAAGACAGCAACCAGGCAAACGCCCAGCAACAACAAAAGTATATTGCTGTCAAAAAAGTTGCTGATAATGCCCGGCTTAAACCAATCTAAAAGTAAAGCTGAAATATATGTCATGAATAAGGCGGCAGTTACATCAACCAACAAACAGCGCCAATTGTTATTTTTTTCAGAAGGCATGCTCTATTTTATTTTTTAAAACATCATAAATATCCTGCCAGGATTGTAGCGGCGGTTTAAGTAGCGTTACTTTTATTTTTTTTATCTTCAACTGATTGCCCCGATCAACTAAATTGGGCGCCGAAATAATAAATCTTAAACTATGCTCATCTAAACCAGCATCAGTCAGATCAAACGGCACACTGATGGAGTAACTGCCGTCCTGATTAATCTGCGGCGACTTGTAGCCCGCGATCACATAATCAACATCCATAGTCGAATCAAAATCCTTCAATTTAATAACCTCCGGATTAAAAAACTGCGACTTATCAAAAAATATTAAACCATCACCACGGATTAAAATATCATTAAGTGGCGAATATACGGTTGATAGGCCTTCGGCCGTGCTCGCAAAAAATTGCTCATGCGTTTTATCAATCACTACTTGCTTACCGTCAACCATGACAGTCTGCAAACCCATCGGATGAGAAGTATAGAGGCTGACTGTCCCGATATTGGTATAAACTGTTGTGGGATCCAAATTTAGATCCGGCAGACCATCGGTATATTCTTTATTATTTACCAAATATAGACGATCAATAAATCCGAATAAATGCTGTTTGGTAGAAATGTCAGTCGTAAAAATATCACTTTCAACACTCCAGTCAATTCTATAAACCCCTTCCGCCAAATCGGCCAGCTTTAAATTATATGTTCTGGCCGACGAGGCGCCGGAAACGTTGGACACAGAGCCGTCATCCGGCAGAGTCTCACTGAAAATTTCCTTACCCGACCAGTCGCTGACCTTAATCGGTATTTCCTCCGGGCCTTCTGTTCGGTTAAAATCTACAAACTTGAATTGCCAATCTAAATCTTCTGATTTTACATAGGTATAAATTGAGTAATCACCCCGAATCATTTTAGAAATCTCCGTACGATCCTTAGCGGGCTGATAACCCGGCAGAATATATTTCTTCAGCAAATCAAAATTATAGGCGGCCACATTTAGCTCATAATAGCTTTCCAAAAACTCATTCACACTGGCAAATTTTTTTACCCTTTGCCACAAAGTAATATTTCCGGAACTGACTTTAGGCCAATCCAAATCATCCAAACTGGAATTAGCAACCGGTTGCAAAGAATAATTCCAATCTTCCTCGCCAAATTGCTTCAAACCAACCTGCAACAAATCCTGCCCCTGATTTTCATAGGTCATTTCCACAATAGCCTTATCATAATCCTGCGGATAACGCACTTTAAAATAGACCGGTTCTTTCAGAATCAGCTGGCCGGTCGAGTCAGCGCCCTGCAAACGGTCAGCCGGGAAAAGCTTGGAAATCATGGCTGAATCAGCGTTAAAATTATATTCAGCAGTGCGACTGCCCGCCGGGTCTAAATCATAAAACAAGGCCGAGGAAAAGAAGGCTATGGGCAATAATAGTATTAAATATCTGAAAATAGACATTAGGTACCAGCAATCTTCAATTTATAAAAAGACAAACCCTCATCACTAAAAATAAGTTCACCCAAATCAAAGCCGTATGCTGACCAATCGTGCTGAAATTCCTGCTCACCAGTCTCCGTCAAAGCGGGGTTCAAAAAATAAACAGCTGTTCCATCTGTCAGCAATCCCTTAACAGCAATTAAATAATTTTGGTCGCCGCCGGGCACAACGACCGCTTGTGCCGGCCAAAGATATTTATCGCCCTTAAAAGTCAGGACGACTCCCTGACCTTCGGTGACCGCCAAGACTTTGCCGGCTGTCCTGTCATAAATTCCTAGATTAGCCCGCTGGGCGATGATGCCTTCCAATGGTTCAAAAACAGTCAAATTAATTGAAAAAGCCATTAGTACGGCTACCGTCAAAACCACAAAGGCCCGACGGCGCGATGGTGAAAAATTGTTGCTGAATCTGGTAATAAAAAAGGCCGCGTAAGGAACGGCAAAAATATAAATTGGTAAGAAATAACGGACATACGATGTCCCAATAGTAATTTTAGTCGGATCAGGGCTATCTACTATCAGCCAACTGCCATAGTAAATAAGTAAATACAAAGACATGAACATTAAGCCAGACAAATAACTGGCGTGTTTTGACTGATTGAAATACTCTCTGATGGTCAGTAAACCAACGGCTGAAAAAACAGTCAGCGGTAAAAAAATCCAGAGACCATAATTGCTTAAAACCGACAAAATTAGTCGCGGATGCACTCCAAAGGGAAAAACGAAATTGCTGACAGCAGTCAGAATATTCATATCTCCGCCCTCCACCAAATTATAGCCTAAGCTGGGACTGCCGTTAAAAATAGTTACAGCATTAGCAACTAAGAGCCAGATAAAGGGCAAAGATCCGACAAGCGCCCACATCAGTTTAGAAATAAAAATAGCCTGCCTCTGTCTAATTAAAAATACCAGTAACAAAGCTCCTACCCAGATAATTTCCGAAGTTCTGACATATAGAGCGGCGCCTGTAAAAATACCGGCTAGAAAAAAATCCAGCCTAGAGGTTCGCTGTGATGTCTGATACCAATAGAAAATCGCGGGAATTAATAAACTGACAAACAACATGTTGGGCAAAAATGAACGGTTGGTATAATAAAACCATGCCGGGTGAATAATCAAAAATAAAGTTGACCACCAGGCTATCTGATGACTGAACATTTTTTTGATAAATAAGTAGAAATATATCAGAGCAATGGTCGCGAATATCACGGTCAAATATGGCAATATGTTGACGGAAAATATACCTCCCAAAAAACCATAGATATTTATTAAACCTAAGAAACTAACCGGCACTATTTGATCATTTAACACTCTGGCACTGCGCGGGGAAATAAACTCCGACCAGTCCGATTTAAATGCTGGGTAGCCCAAAGCCTGATGATTGGCCTGCTGTTTGGCAAAATAGTAATTTATAGTTGAGTCGGGCGAGTTAAAAACCCCATGTTGACCGCCGTTCCAGACTAAAAACAGCTGACTGACCAGAAATATGGCAATCATTAAAAGCAAGCCAAAATTGGTCCTAATGAATAATCTTATTCTTTTAAACATGTTATAATTATCGTGGTTATAATTTTAGCATCTTAGAGCAATATCAGCTATGCCTACTAAAATCATTCTGTTCATCATTTCCTTGGCCTCGGCCGCCATTCTGATTATACCCTGGCACTACAATGGTTTGCGTTTAATCGCTTTCATATTATTTGTGCTGGTGCAAGGCAAAATTATCGGTCACAGCTTGTTTAAAAACAAAGAACTTTTCTTTCAATTTATTCTCGGTCTGATTACAGTCATAAGTTTTATAATGATTGTCGGTTCAGTGGCTTTTTATACATACAAACTGGATAGTCTGTCTTTAGCTGTCATTACCATTCTAATACCCCTAATCGTTTTTATTCCCCTAAAACATCCGACGCCGTCCGAACGTCAATTATTAGATCAAGCTAACGACCAGCGCCGAAAATGGCGTAATCTCTCAATCTCTATTCTGGCGGGTTTTTTCTATTTACTGTCGGCCGCTGTCATAATTTATTTAATGATCAAAAGCTCTACTACCGCTCCACTGCAATCGCCGTGGTTGGCTCTGCCGTCTATTATATTCATACTGTATTTTATCAGCACGCTGATTTTAATAATTTACAACTTAACATCAAACTATTACAAACCGCTGGCCAACTCCATTCATTTTTTTCTTAGTCTTGGTGTGGTGATATTTATTTACCCTTTAGGCTTCGGCTTTGACCCCTTTATTCATCAGACAACTGAAAATATTATTCTGTCTACCGGCACTATCACTCCCAAACCATTCTACTATATCGGCCAGTACTCCTTAATCGTCTGGCTGGCGCATTGGTTACCCATATCAATCAAAAATTTGGACATCTGGCTACTGCCGGTATTATCTTCCTTATTTATTCCTAGCGTTATTTTCTACGCTTTTAAATATAACTTTAAAACCGATAATCAGGCTCTTAAACTTTTACCTCTGACTTTTTTGCTCTTGCCCTATGGCGCATTAATTCAGACCACGCCGCAGGGTCTGTCGTTTCTCTGGTCATTGCTCATTATTTTTCTGTCCCTATTCTACATAAACCGTCAGGGCATTTATCTGATCTATATCCTGTTCCTAGCCATTGCCGGACTGGTGATTCATCCTTTATCAGGCATACCACTGCTGTTTTTCACGTTACTATTAGGATTATATCACCGCTTCTGGCACACCAGTGGTCTGAAAAAATATACCAGATTGACACTCTACTGGCTGTTATCGGCAGTGGCCGCGATTATCATGCCTTTGGTCTTTATGGTCAACTCATATATATCTCAAGGCACTCCGATTTCTGTAGAAAAATCCGCTGATATGCAGGAATTTTGGGCGGTTCTGACTTTTTACTATCATCAATATCTGCGTCCTGAAGATTTAATCTACTTCTTCGGCCTGAATATCAAGTTACTGATGGTCATTGCGGCTTTGGCCGGCCTGACATTTATCATAGTAAAAAAACGTACTCATTATTTTTTACACTACATTATTACCTTTTTAGCGTTGCTTATCAATTACTGGTTGCTGATAACTTTTGTCAATTTCAATTTTCTGGTTGCTTCAGAACGTTTCATCTTTCCAGAAAGAATTTTGAGTCTTAGTCTGTATTTCTTACTGCCTTTTATTTTCCTGACCTCTTATTGGGTCTTAAAAAAAATCATTGCCAGACCGACAATTATTCAATTAGCGGCTTTTATTCTAGCCAGTTTATTTATTACTATTAACTGGTATCTAACTTATCCGCGCTTTGATTTTCAGGTTCAGGACAAAGGCTTTAATGTCAGCAGTTTTGACAAGCAAGCCGTTGAATGGATTCACAATGACGGTTTAAATTCGGACTATATTGTTTTAGCCAATCAATCAGTTTCGGCCGCGGCTTTGGAAGAATATGGCTTTGCTAAATATTATCAAGGATTATTTTACTACCCCATCCCGACCGGCGATCAACTGTATCAATCTTATCTGGATGTTGTGCGTGACCGTAAAACTATGACAGCTGTTTTAAGCGATGTTAAGGCTTTAACTGGTGTCAAAAAAGTCTACGTCGTTCTTAATGATTACTGGTTCGGCTTTGAGGATATAGTCACTCGTCTTAAAACCGAAACCGATCAGATTCAAATAATCGAACCGGAGAGAGTATATATATTTAGTTTTAAAGGGGAATAATTCTCAAGTAGACCAACTGTTAAGCGATAATCAAGACCCCTCCTTAGTCCTCCCCTTGTCAGGGGAGGCTCTATTTAATTGAGCCCCTCCTGACAAGGAGGGGAAAGGGGAGGTCATCAATCGAGAAATTTAAGAAGCCCCAACCGTGAAAGTTGGGACTTCTTTTGCTTAGCAACGGACAGCTGGCGTTTCCAGCGTTACCTCAAAGGCTTCGGACATGGTTGTAGAAACTCACAGCTCCTTGAGAAGAAAACTCCAGTCACTACTCCAGCTATCGCCATCCATGCCCCGTGTCCAGTTCTCGATCACCTTGATCTGTCCATCGACGTCGATGTAGGGCACACCGGCGAATTGAGCTTCGCTGTCCCCTCTAGCTGTATTGCCGAAAGCCACCACAGGCTTCTTGAACTTCCTGGTCCAGATAGTGCGCCAAAACAGATGGAACTCGTCACGGGTAACCGGACGCAGGCGTTCCCTGGTAGCAGCTGCCTGAACCATGGCATCTCGCAGATCGGTGCCGGTCTCCAGACCGTCAAAGTTCAACATGACGAACTTGATACCATCAACGGTGAACCTCTTCCCTGACGTCGGGTGTTTCTCCGACTGTGTCTTGCGCATTTTCGCACCTTTCCTTTCGGGCAGTAAAGCCTCTAGTTGGCATCCAGGAAATCGTAGTCCACGAGTTCCCTGGTCAGCATCTCGCCATGCTCATAGGTAACGCGGTAGACCTCGCGGTACACAATCGTCACCGCCTGGTCGCGACGAAGCTTCTTCCAGAGTTCACGATGAAATTCATCACTTCCCTGGATCACGAACTTCACCTTATGCTCACAGAAGAAAATGACACTGAACTTCTCGGGCACGCTACTTGACGTAATGTGAAGCGTGGAATTGCCGTCAAAGTCCATGCCTGGTGTGAGAGTTGTGGTATGGCTGGAGGGTGTGAAAATCACATCATTTACCACACCTTTTTCTTCCATTTGAGCAGAGTACTCGATTTTGACGTTTTTGCAACCCGTCAGACCGGTTACCAAGATCAGTGTCAACAAACACACCAGCAGAATACCGATGTTGCATTTCATGATTGCCCCTCCTTCTTTCGGACACGGTTGTAGAAACTCACAGCTCCTTGAACACAAAGCCCCAGTCGCCTTTCCAGATGTCGGCTCCGGGACCACGCGTCCAGTTCTCCTCAACTTTCATTTCACCGTTCAAATCAATGAACGGTACGCCGCTGAAGTTGCCCGGATTAGGGCCACTAACAGTGTCCCCGAAGGCTGCCAGACGCTGTTCAAACATCTTCGGCAGCCAAATAGACGCTCTGAAGAAAGCGAAATCGTCTTGGCTAACAGGCTGAACCTTTTCCAGCTTCATCGCCTCGGCGACTTCAGCGTCCTGAAGATGCGGAATAGGATCCTCGCGGATGAAAAGGATAACAACGAAATTGTGGCCAGCCTTTCTCATTCTGATTACAACGTACTCCATAACCCCCTCCTTTTGGTCACTCGGATGTTGGCCCGGATTTCAGCCGTAGAAACTTATGTAAACGAACAGAATAGCAGAATATACAACATTACTGGCACTCTGTCAATCTGCTATATTATCAGCGAAGAAACGACGAAAAATCTTCAAATACTTTGTATTCTCGACGAAGGAGAGATCTCCTATTGTTGACGTTTATTATTTTGGAGATCTCTCCCCCTTAATTTTGCTTATATCTTCTCCAGTTGATTATTTAGTGGTTTCGATGTCGCCCAGAGTTTTCTAGGGGTCGAGAATACTGATAGAAAAAAATGATCAGCCATCGGCTAATTGCGTTAAACTCGTATCCCAAACCTAGTTTTCAAGCACATTCAAGCTCAACTTGGTGAAGTCGAGAAACTTTAATATCATGACCTCTTTATTTAAAGCTTCTCGATAAAACCCGCTGAGCGGGTTAAACTCGATGACTAGGTTGATAACTACCTCATAGCCCATCTCTCATCCCCCATTACACATTACCCCATCCTCAACTCTCAATCCTCCTTCCTCACTCCTCATAACTCACCCCTCAATCATCTTCAACAACTGACTAACGTAATTTTTATAGGTAAACTCTTCAACTGACTTGCGGCAATTAGCGGACATAGATTTCATCTGACTCTTATCTTTAGCCAGACTGTAAATCAGTTTTTCCAACTGCTTCCAGTTACCGGCTTCAAACTTCCAGCCATTATAGCCCTCGGTGACTAATTCGCCCGCGCCTCCAATATCCGAAGTGATAACCGGCAAACCAAAGCCCAAGGCTTCCAAAATAACTGTCGGTGAATTTTCATAACAAGTTGAAGGCATGATTAAAGCATCACTTTGCGACAGAATATCCAAAATATCCTGACGACTGCGCCAACCGTAAAAATTTATGGCTTCAACATTCTTAGCTAACTCCAAAGCCTTATGTAAATCAGGCCCCAATCCAATTACCTTTAACTTCAAATTAGGCAACTCAAAGTTCTTGACCAATTCAATTACCTTAAGCACTCCCTTGGCTTTACTAATCTGACCCAAATATGCCAAGCGGAAATCAGGCGAAGTGGTTAGCGGAATAGTCGTCTCAAAATCAGCCGGATTACGAAGTACTATGGTCTGCGACTGGCTGAAAAAATTATGACTTTTATAAAAATCCAGCAAAAATCTGGACGGCGATATTACAGCCTTAGGCGAACCCATTAGCCAATTCATTAATTTCGGATAGCCTAATAAATTAACAAGTCGCTGTTGCCAGTTTTTCTCTTTGCCCTTAATAATTATGCCGGACGGCGCATATAACTGCACGTCGTGCAAAGTATGAAGATGCTTAATCTTCTGTCGTCTTAACAATAATGGAATTAGAAACCCAATACCCATTAAATTGTGCGTGATCACCACATCTGGCTTTTCCTTCTTTAATAATTTTTTAACAACAAAGTAGGAATGAAAATTAAAGATGTCTATTAAATGCCAAAGTGCTCTAACCGGTTCGGGAAAACGGAAATCATTAAGATAATAGTAAATATTTGCCGGGGTAAAACGATAAACCTGAACCTCATTAACAGTTGTGGTCGTAACCCGCAATGAGCCGATGTTTTCATAAGGCTGCGTGGAGATAACAAAAACATGATGCAGATTATCACGCAGTGCCTCGGCTAAACGGCCGACCACTATTTCCGCTCCGCCACGAACATAGGGCGGATATAAATTACTAATGATACAAATCTTCATAGCAAAATATCTTTATAAACCTGTTCAACCTGCTTACCGATCATTGGCCATTCGTATTTTTCCTCAACCTTTTGTCGGCCGGCCCGTCCGTACTGCGCGCTGATTTGGGGATTTTTCAACAGCCAATCTAAGTGTCTGGCGATAGTCGCAATATCTTTGGGTCTGACCAACAACCCATTAAACTTTTTTTCCACCAACGTTCTTACCCCGGGCAAATCAGAAGCCACTATCGGCATACCGGAGGACATCGCTTCTAAAATAACCACGCCGAAAGCTTCGGAGCCGTCAATTGATGGTAAAACGAAAACATCACCCAAATTGTAATATAAAGGCAGTAAATCGTCAGGTACGAAACCGGCAAATATAACTTTCTTTTCCAGCCCGAATCCTGCTGCTAAAGTTTTGTAGCCATTTTGGAGGTCACCGGTACCGACAATCAGCAAGCGATAATCATCGTTAGAGGAAATCATTTGAAAAGCTTTAATCAAAAAAGTGACACCTTTAAAATAGTGCGCCTTATCCAAAGCTCCGATAAATAAAATAATCTTCTTATTTTCTAAATCCAATTTTTTCAAAAGACCCGGATCCTTACGACGAGGTTTAAAAACCTGCGCGTTAACTCCAATGGGAATTTCAATAAATTTGTCTTTATCCTCCTTTATTCGGTCGCGTAATCGCGAACGCCAGGCATAGTCCCAGGAAGTAATAATAATTTTATCGGCCTGATTAAGAATTCTGGGCATGATGGTGTAGCTATGCCAGGAGAAGAATTTCTTCATCAATCCTTCGCCGAAAACGTCCATATGATAATGGATAACCAGATTGATATCCTTAATTTTATCCAAAAAATAAATCATTTCAGCGCCACCGAAAAATGGATAATGCAAATGAATAATATCAAAACCTTTAAGTTGCCAAAGTAACTGCGGTACAAACCCGGCGTTGCCATAACGTAGCCAAGGTTTCAGACGATGAATCTGAAAAGGATAAATAGTGTCCACGTTACCTTTAACTTTCACAGGTGTAAAAACCGACACCTGATGCCCCAAAGAAGACAACTGCCAGCTGATATTAAAAGCCACGTTGCCCATGCCGGCACGATAAGGAGGGAAAGTTGATACAATTTGGGCAATTTTCATATTACCACCTGACAATTAATCTTAAAACGACTAGATAAAAATTCAAAATTGGATTGGCAAAATATTTTAGTAACGGACTGGCCAACGGCTGAAATTCAATCCGACCGTTAAATTGCTGCAACAGCTCATGATCGGAAATCTTTCTGCTGTGTTGTAGTCGCCTGCGGTCGTGCCAAAATTGTTTAATACTACTGGGTTTAAAAAACCAACAATAGGAAGTACACTTTTTACCAAGACTACCATTGATAAGGGCATAGTATATTTGACCCAACTCCATGAAAATAAAGGCCGGAAGTAACAACAACAAAGTTATTAAGCGGTAATTTTTAAATACTATCCACAGCCTGTTTCTCTCAAAATAGTAGTACTGTTTGATACTGCGATTGAACTCGTATTGATGATAAACTAGGCTTCCAGGCACTAAATAATTCTGCCAACCCACTAACCAAAGTCGCCAGCCAAAGTCCAAGTCTTCCAAATACATCCACATAAAATTATCGAACAAATAGCCCACCGAACTTAAAGCTGCCGGCCTAATCATAAAAGCCGAGCCAGAACAATAATTAATTGGTTTAGGCTCGGGAATAACGTCTTTATCCAACAAACCTTCGCAACTGGCATAGCCAAAGCCTAAATAGTGAATAACATTCCCCAACGAATTTATCTTATCCGTCTCCGGCCAAAGTAGTATCTTTGGCTGAACGGCAGCTACTTTAGGATTATTATCCAAAAAATCGGCTAACTGACTAAGACAATTATCAGTTAATTGAGCGTCCTGATTCAACAGAAAGATATAATCTGTACCCACCTCATTTATCTTTTGCCAACCCAAGTTATTGCCACCGGAGTAGCCGCTATTATTTTCGCTGTAAATTAAATTAACTTGAGGATAATTTTGCGCAATCCACTCTGCTGACCCGTCAGTTGATTTATTATCCACAACATAAACATCCTTATCAACGGAATTTTCCGCAGAATTAAAAACAGACCCCAAACAGCGGGGCAAAAATTTCATACCATTATAATTTACGATCAGTATCGCTACCTTTTTGTTCATTTTTTATGGCTAATTCCCTGACGACCTTAGTTATTTGTCTGTCAATCTTATCAACTTTAACGAATAATCTAAAAATAACGTAAACTAAAACAATGATGGCAATATAGACAATTAAATCCGCGCCTCGGCCAATACCTAAATAATCGGCCAGTCGACTGGCAATCTCCGGCTGCCAAAAAACAGCCGCTACCGCCAGCCACAAGATAGACCACAAAAACGTTTCCAAAAGAGATAATGTATGATCTTTAAATCTCAACCAAACTTTCAGCAGGGCAAAGATTATGAAGACCGAAGCGATAATTGGCAACAACATTATTTTATAATACGTCTAATGATTAAATCCTTAATTATTTTAAAACCTCCGCCCAAGCCCTGACCGAATTCATTATAGACAACTGTTACCGGCACTTCCATATATTTTAATTTGAGTCTTTTTATTTCCGAAACAATTTCTGAAGCATGCGCCATAGCATCCTGCGTGATTTCAATCTTAGTGGCAGCCCGGCCGGTCATAGCTCGAAAACCATTATGAACGTCCGTTAAATTTAATCCGGATGACAATTTCTGAAATATTAACGCCGGTTTTAAAATAAAATATCTCTTAAAGAAAGGGACGTTGACTTTGGCATTCAGAAATTTGGAACCCAGAACAATGTCTAGAGCCGGATCATCTGCCAGGGGTTTTATCATTCTGGCAATCTCTTCTGTCAACATCTGACCATCAGCGTCAAAATGGACGATGATATCAGCGCCTTGTCTGACCGCACACTCCATACCGGTGGCTAAAGCCGCGCCCTGTCCGCGATTAATCAGATGACGCAAAACTGTAACTTTGGGAAACTGTAAAGCAATCTCTACAGTTTTGTCAGCCGAACCATCGTCAACAACCACCACCTGATAATCATAGGCTCCCAGATCGCTTAAAACCTTGGCTAGGCTGCGTTCCTCGTTCCAGGCCGGTATAATGACGAAAACCTTCATAGTTAATAAATAAATGGCTTATTTTAGCTGATTATCACCTACTTTACTGATATGGTCCAGTTAAGTCAACTATACTCCGGGTCAATATTTCTAATGAGCATCAATGCCCGATTTGCCGGGCATTGAAAAACTTCACAATTTTCTAACTACAACCGACCAATTTAGTCGGTATCCTCACCTACTCCATGCATCCTGACCATAGATGATCTGGCAAAAGCAATGGACTCTTTCAAGCCGCTCTCCAGCGAGACTAAAGGAAACCAGCCAATTTTTTCCTTAGCCAACGAAATATCCGGCACCGACTGGCGATGCGAAAACTTTAAACCCTCGCCATAGGAAACTGCGGATTTAGAGCCTGTCAGGTCAATTATCTTTTGGACTACTTCACTGAAAAAATAAAACTTGTCACCACCCAAATTTACCGGATCCTGAACGTCATTTTTCATCAAAGCGACTAATCCTTCTACCATATCCTTAACGTAACATAGTGAGGAACCAGTTTTTGCATCACCTCTAATTACAATGTTGCGATCACTTAAAGCATTGTAAATAAAATCAGGAACTTGTCTGCCACTCATCAATCTCATTCTCGGTCCATAAGACGTAAAGACTCTGGCTATGCGACTATCAATTTTTTTACTCTCTCTATAAGTAGTCACCAACGTCTCGGCAAATCTCTTGCCTTCGTTATAGCAAGCGCGCGGTCCGATGAAGTTTACTTTACCTAAATAACTTTCATTAATACTATCAGTATCATCGGGCGGATTGCCGTAAACAGCCGACGATGACGCTAATAGATACTTAGCGCCAAATCTTTCAGCCATCTCTAAAGATTTAATTACACCAACTGAATTAGCTAAAGCAGTCTCAATCGGCATTCTGGTAAAATCTTCGGGCGAAGTTGGACAAGCCAAATTATAAATTTCCTGGATACCCTGGGCTTTGAACTTAAATTTCCTTAACTCCGGCAAGGCTTCAAAATCAATATCTTTAGTAACATCGTGTCTAATAAATTCAAAGTTGGGAAACTCCAGCATCATCTTAATATTATCAACATCAGAGCTGATAAAATTATCTAAACAAATTACGTTATCCCCCTTTTTCAGTAAAAACTCACACAAATGAGAGCCCAAAAATCCGGCTCCTCCCAGAACTAGTACATTTTTTTTATCAATCGGTACTTTTACTGTCATATAGTTAGTTTATAGCTGATAGCTTATAGTTCTTTAGTTCCTCCGTTCTTACGTCCCTTCGTTCTTTAGTTCTTCCGTTCTTTAGTCCTTTGGTTTCTCCGTCCTTCGGTTCTTTAGTCCTTTCGTCCTTCGCTCCTCATTCCTCATTCCTCATCTTATATCTCCCCCTCAAGTAGTTTAATTTTACACGAAAAAGGTCAAAAAGTGTAGCCAGATAATCAGCTGGTCTGACCTTACTGTCAAAATTGTTCACCCAGGCAACAGGCACCTCTTTAATTTTCAGACCGTTCTTTTTGGCTAAATAGAGAATTTCGTCATCAAATGACCACCGCTTAACCCTAGCAACGTCAAAAATCGCTCTAATTTTGTGACTGTAAAGCTTAAAACCACAACGACTATCCTTAATACCGGGTAATAACAGTAGCTGAATTAGCAGGTTACCCAGTCTTCCCAAACTGGATTTAAACCAAGGCTGCGCTATTTGAATATTCGCGCCTGCCACGGCCCGCGATCCAATAATAACCTGATAATCGGTTTGATATTGCCGAAATTTATCTAGCTCCTTTATGTTAGTGGAGTTATCAGCGTCCATGAATAGAATCCAGTCTCCCTGACTTCTCGCCACTCCGGCTTTGACGGCAGATCCCTTGCCTTTATTAGGCATTAGTTCAATCAGCCGCACCCCATCGCCAAACTCCCGGACTATATCCGCGGTCTTATCAGTTGAGCCATCGTTTACAACAATCAATTCGTAATCATTGGCATAATTACTGTCTAAATAGGCAATCACCTCGGTCAAAGTATCTTTGATAACACTGTCCTCGTTATAGGCTGGGATAATTACGCTCAACTTCATGTGTTTCAACTTTATGATGTTTAAAAGTCCAAAATTTATTAACAGAAAAATTCCAAATCATGACAATGATAGCAACATAAAACTTGGCAAAAATATCAAAGATATGCAGATGGCTGACCGCCAAATATAACAAACCCGAATTAAGTCCCAGACCGATTGCCGAAGTGACTAGAAACTTAAAATATTCCCGCATAATATTGGCATTGGAACTGACGCGAAAAGTCCAAAATTTATTCCAAAGAAAACTCCAAACGACCGCCACCATAAATGATATGACATTGGCCAACAAATAATTATGGCCAAAAAAATCAAAATTCCTGGTTAAAGCATAATAAATCAGCAGGTCAATGATAAAACTGCTGACTCCGATGATAGCAAATTTAGTTAACTGTTTAGTAAAGGGGAAACGTTTAAAAAAATAGTTGTTGGTGATAAAACTAATTACGTTCGCTGGCATAAGCTACTGTATCAAGGCTAAGGAGAATCCTCCCGAATTAATCAAATGTATTGGAATATCTTTTATCAATTGTCCGGTATAGTCAAATACTTTTATAGTATTACCATGTTTATCACTAGGATAAGTTATAACATCAGAAATTTGATCACCTGTGATATCACTGCTTAACAGATCAACCTTATAGGTTAATTGATATAAAGTAGGGAAAACAAACCAGGAATTCTCTTCCACTCCATAAGGTGAGGAAATATTAATCTTTTGACGATTATCCGATCTGTTATCAACGATTATGTCAATCTGGCGATCGTTATTGACATCGGCCGCGGTCAAAGGAAAGCCAGAGCGCACAGTAGCATCAAAGGCCATGAATTGAGACACTAAAGTACCGTCTTTCCTAAAAATTCTGACATGCGGCCCGCCACCGGACATTGGCGAAGTAATAATTTCAGCTCGCCCATCATGATCAATATCCTCCGTCGCGACATTAACACCGCCGGTAAAAAAACTGCTGTAAGCTAAAAATTCACTCTGCAATTCTCCTCTAAGATTAAAAACCTTAACAAAGGGTGGAGTTCCGCCATTTGAGCTGATGATAATTTCAGCCAGACCATCTTTATCCA
>CAYTUI010000009.1:0-3793 GCA_964441335.1 uncultured Gammaproteobacteria bacterium | reverse complement strand
CAAATCACCGGCATTAACATTTAAACCGCCTCTAAATAATGGGTCCAAAGCCATAAACTGCGACACCACATTACCCTGTTGATCAAAAATCCTGACATGCGGCCCACCGTTGCTGTTCGGCACAGTTACTATTTCCTGTTGACCGTCGTTATTGACATCGGCCGTAATCACTTTAACTCCACCGGTAAAATTTGGGTTATAGGCAAAAAATGAATTAACTATCATACCGTCCTGGTCGGTGATAGTAATAATTGGCTGACCAGTCAAAGACGCCAAAACCAATAAAGTTTTCTTCTGCTGTCCAAGATCTAGTGCGGTCTTCAAACTGGCCTCCATATCCAACAAACCTCCACCTAAATCCAAATAACTCAAGGGGTTACTATCCTTGATGCTCTTAGCTGAATTAATTACTGAATTATATATCTTCTCAATTGTCAAATTTGGAACTAACTTCTTGATGTTGGCGATCACACCGGTAACTTGCGGTGCCGCAACCGAAGTGCCTTGCCAGCCACCTCCGTAGTATTCTGACAACTGCGGATCATTAGGACTGTATGTTAGTGAAGAAAAAATATCTGTTCCTGGCGCGGAGATATCCACACACTTAAAACCGTAATTGGAAAAACTCGCCAAAATATCATTACTATCCAAAGCAGCTACTCCCATAACCATGTTCACGTCTGAAAAATCACAGATCGGATAACGCGGCGTCAGATTTAAATTCAAACCTTTAATCTCCTCGTTACCAGAGGCCGCGATCACCGGCACGCCGGCCTGATACGCTCGCTTAATAGCGGCTTCCATCCGAACATCTGAAAGACTACCGACTAAACTCAAATTAATCACATCAGCCCCATTATCTACCGCATAATCAATGGCTTGCGCTAAAGTCAAAGTACTTCCAACACCTTGGCTGTCCAACACTCGCAAAGGCATTATTTTCACATTCTCAACTAATCCGGCTATACCCATGTCATTATTAATCTCCGCTCCGATGATGCCGGCCACAACTGTGCCATGCTCAACAGCGTCCATATTATATCCCGGGTCAAGTTTAGGGTTTGGATCAGGGTTGGACTCCACAAAATCCCAGCCGTTAGCGTCATCAATATAGCTATTATGATCATCATCAATACCATTACCGGGTACTTCACCAACATTCACCCAAATATTGTCCACTAAGTCTGGGTGAGTTATATCGACACCGGCATCCAATACCGCCACGATTACCTGACGTTGCTTAGCTTCAGTGCTCATTAAATCCCAACCTTTATAGGCATTGATTCTGGACAAATAATCTTGCTGAAAAAGTTGTGTGTCATTAGGAATAAAAGCATAAGAAGGCGCGGCCAACATTAAACCTACAACAACAAATATCAATATCTGTTTCTTCATGATGATGAATATAAATTCCGCTTTATTATACTGGAAAAAGGCAGGTCTGACAAACGATTAGTAAAATAACCATACTCAATCAACTGCTGGACAAAAAGAACATTTTCTATTATAGTCTAAATCAATATACTTATGTTTCAAGCAAAAAAATTTATCCTATTAATTGGGGACGTGGCTCTGCTCTATTTAGCCTTGTGGCTGACCTTAAGAATCAGACATTTTGGTTCATACGACCCGATTATTTTTCAAAAACATTTACTGCCTTTCTCTATTGTTTTTGCTATTTGGATAATAATTTTTTTCATTAATAATCTATATCGCGTCCAATTTACCAATAATGAGTTTCGTTTTTACGGCTACCTGATGCAAACCCAGCTGATCAATACGGCTGTTGCCTTGCTTTTTTTCTATCTTGTCCCCTCCTCTTTCACTCCTTTGCAACCACAAACAGTTTTACTAATTTTGATTTTAATAGATTCACTTCTGCTACTACTCTGGCGCAGAATTTTTTATTCCTTGAGTAGCAGTTCCAAATTGACCAATAAAATATTATTCATCGGTATTGACAAAGAGTCTATAAAACTAATTGAGGAGATTCAAAAAAAACCACAGCTGGGTTTTAGTGTGGCTTTAATTATCAACCTTGATAAAACCGAGTTACCATTACCTTTACAAGCTATTCCACAACTAAAAAATTTAATTAATCTTAGTCAAAATATCCGCGACTATCGCATCAATACTGTTGTGACAACTACCAACCCACTGTATAGTCCGCAAATATCAAAATTTCTGTTTGACACTATCAATATGCGTTTACAGTATTATAACTTGCCGGAATTCTACGAGCTAATCACCGGTAAAATACCGGTGGCGTCACTGGAAAAAACTTGGTTTTTAGATAATATTTCAGCTGGTAAGAAAATATTTTTCCGTATATTCAAACGCTTTGAGGATATCGTTGTTTCAATCCTTTTGGGTCTAGTGACTCTGCCGTTTACAATTATCCTGGCAGTTTTAATCAAGTTCACGTCTCCAGGCTCATTATTTTATACCCAAATACGTACCGGTCAGGGCGGACGAAAATTCACTGCTATTAAATTCCGTTCAATGGTGCAAAATGCCGAAAGCAGTGGCCAGGCTGTCTGGGCAAGTAAAAACGATTCGCGAGTTACTTCACTTGGCCGTTTTATGCGCAAAACCAGACTGGACGAGATACCCCAAGTCTATAATATTTTAAAAGGTGAAATGAGTTTTGTCGGCCCACGTCCCGAAAGACCTGAATTTATCAAAATCCTGGGAGAACAGATTCCTTTTTATAATGAACGGTTGTTAGTCAAACCGGGTCTAACAGGCTGGGCGCAAATTAATTATAAATACGGCGATTCTATAGAGGATGCTCTGGAAAAATTGCAATATGATCTGTACTACATCAAGAATCGTTCCTTAACACTGGACATCTCAATTATTCTTAAGACCATCAATACAATTTTTAACAGGTCGTTGGGGCAATAATCTCAAAAAATCAATCCCTAAAATATGAATTAGTCCAAGGAATATTTATTCAAGGCCTCTTCTTTTTTTGAAACGGCAATTTGTTCACGTTTGTCAAAAATATAATTATTCATTACCAAGTAATCCATTTCTGTATTCATAAAACACTGAAAGGCATCAGCGGGATTACAAACAATTGGCTCACCTCTCACATTAAAACTGGTATTAACAATAATACCGTAACCCGTCATCTGTCTAAAAGTGTTGATGAGTTGCCAATATTTTGGATTGGTATCTTGATGCACCGTTTGCAAACGTGCGGAATAATCCAAGTGAGTAATAGCCGGAACATCGGAGCGGCTAAAATATAATTTTTCGTTCAGCGAAAGCTGTCCAAAATTTTCAGGTAAGACTTGACGCTTTTCCTGTTTAATCCAGTTGATAAACAGCATGTAGGGTGAAATATGATTATCGTCAAAAAAATCAGGCACTGCTTCCACCATAATTGATGGGGCGAAGGGTCTGAAACTTTCTCGATATTTAATCTTGAGGTTCATTCTTTTTTGCATATCTTTTTTTCGCGCATCTCCAATAATGCTTCTGTTGCCGAGGGCTCGAGGTCCCCATTCCATACGTCCTTGGAACCACCCGATTATTTTACCGTCTTCAATCAGCTGGGCGACTGTCTGACAAACCTCATCAAAGTTACTAATTTTTTTAAAAGTTGCCCGGAATTTTGCGGCTACTTTTTCAATATCAATATCTGAATATTCCGGCCCCAAGTAGGAACCCTGCATATTGTCATTTTTATTGACCTGACGCTGACCAGCAAAATATATGTGTTAAACGGCTAAAGCCGCTCCCAACGCCCCCCCGGCGTCACCAGCGGCCGGTTGGATCCAGATAT
>CAYTUI010000008.1:0-42483 GCA_964441335.1 uncultured Gammaproteobacteria bacterium | reverse complement strand
TTTCATTAATCAATATCTGACTTAAACCAACTGCTGAAAAAACTATTAAAGACAATACCAACATTGCCACCAACAGCACTACTCCGGATTGATCATTGGCTTTTAATTTTTTTAACAAGGACATTTAATTTACTGGTGTATAAATACGACTGGAAATTGCGGTTTGGAAATCTACCACAGCTTTTTTCTTGGGACTAAGCTCGTTGTTTTCGGCCGTCATAATCATGGTTGTTAAAGGATGCTGGCCGGCGCTGGGTAATACACTTGGATAAATAAACTCCAACCTGGTAATTTGAATATCCGAATCATTAAGTGCTACCCAGGAAGAGCCCTCACACTTAACACTACCGGTTGAAATTTGTGCATCAAAGCCCTGATGTCTTAGAAACGTCCGGTTACCGGTTAAATCTGTTAAGCAAATAAAATCAGACCCTCCGCAGTCACAGATTGTAGGGTCTGCCACAATCGTATTTTCTCTTATCAGTCTAGCCATTTGTTCAAAGACAAACTGGCTTTCATTAAGTACGACCGAAGTAGCCTTGGACTTGGACTGGGAATTCGTTCCCCCTACAAAAATTGCGGAGATTGCAATAAAAGCCAAAGCGAAAATCGCCGCCGTAACCAGCATTTCTACCAGCGTGAATCCGCTTTGTAATTTGTTTTTACCTCTTAATTCGTAATTCATAATTCGTTATGAGTTATGGGTAACGTGTAATGGGTAATGGGGGTTCTGTTCTATAAGCTATCTGCTATAAGCTAACAGCTACCTAACCTCACCGCCAATTATAAAGCCTCTCCTTCGCCACAATATCGTGATTAATTTTATTAACCGTATTAGGACTGGAAACATATCTGACCGACGAAATAACCAGCATACCAACCTTCACATAATTTACATCACAACCAACACCCGGTGCAGCAGTTGACTCTAAATTTCCATTGTCATTCCAACAAATATCCTGAATAGTTATCAGTCGATTAAACAAAGTATTACTGCCTAGTGTACCGCCGTAAATGCCAGTGGAGGAATCAAATTTCACCCGGCAATCCGTCACCGAACCGATTGTGCAGTCTTCAATATTATCTATGGTCAAGGGAGCATTTACCAGCCTATAGGTTATCGTACTACCGGGAACAGCCTGAACAAAAAAAGCTCTGCCAATTAAGGCCCCATCCTTGTCGGTTAAATCATCCCAATTATAAAGGTTAGGCGCATAGGCGTCACCATTGTGAATTGTATTTAAATCTCTTTTTAACCAGTTACTGTCGCGAATATTACGAACTACTTCAATACCTTCACGCGCCAAATTAGCTCCAATCGCTCTTCTTTCATTATCCTGCGAAGCCAGTAAATTGGACAAAGCTAAAGTCAGCCCCACCATCAAACCGGTAGAAATCACACCCAAAGCAATAATGCCTTCCAGCAGGGTAAACCCAGCACCACTTTTTATTGGCTGAAACGAGCGCTGGATAAATTTGATAATCTTTAAATCATTCATTATGGTAATTCAAAAAGTGGTGCTGGGTAAATCCCGTTTGTGATTTGTTTTGTAATTCGTGATTCATAATGTGTAATGGGTAATGAGTAATGGGTAATGTGGGTTCTCTTCTATAAGCTATCAGCTATAAGCTAACAGCTAGTATCAGCAGCCCGTCACCTCCTCCTTAACATACATCGGTCCGACATCAGCGGAAATACTTACGGTACCGACGCAAGTACCAACATCATCGAGCCTCTTAATCTCAATCTTCTTATTAACAATAATATTAGACGGCGTCTCCTCATCAACCACAATCGGTTGATTCTGCCCGTTAAATATTATGGACATTTTATTAATAACCCCTGACCCCGCTAAAATAAATTTTAATTTGCTGGACAGTTTTACAATCTGTAACCTTTCAGACACATCAAAACGACCATTAGCCGGAGAATCATCAGCCGCTGGCTGATCGGCAAAATATATCATTTCGTCAGGTTCAGGAGCACGGTCAAAATAAACGCCATAACCGCCGGTTGGATAAACACTACTGGCCGGCTCAATAATACCATTAAAGGCGGCGTTTCGGGCCTGCCTTAAAAGTGAAGCGACTTTCAAATTAGCCTGTTTAACCTCATCCTCTTTAGAAACGCCCCTGATGCCGCTGACCACATAAGAACCAAGCAAAATAAAAATGCCAAGGGCGACCATGATTTCAACTAAAGTGTAGCCGATTTGAGATTTGGTTTTAATTCGTGGTTTGTGATTCATAGTTGGTAATTGGTAATGAGTAATGGGTAATGGGGAATTTGGTATTCGGGATTTGTGAAGCGGCAACCACTTCCACACTTTCCGTTTCCCACATCCCAGTTTATCGCTTCCCGCTTCCACAAAACCCGCTTGCCACTTCTACATATAAAGAAAATTAAGATACCAATTGACGATAATATTACCATAAAGCATAGTCACTAATGTCGCCAGACTTAAAAAAGTACCAAAAGGAATTTTACTACTTAATTTCTTCCGACCAGCGGCAATCAAACCTAAACCCACAATACTGCCGGCAAAGTAAGCCATCAGCAGTGCCGCAATAATATTCGGCCAGGATAAAATAATACCCATCAGAAAACCCAATCTGATATCCCCACCGCCAATCCACTTGCCCTTGGAAACCAAAAATTGCAGCAGAAAAAATCCACCACCGATAACTCCTGCCAACAGCATCTGCCACCAGCTATAACCGATGAATAAATTTAAAACAAAGGCAATAATCACAGCCGGCCACACCACTTTGTCAAGAATCAAATAATACTTATAATCATAGACAAAAATGACAATTAAAAAAAGGCTGTAAATAAGCCAAGCCGCTAGCTGTAAATTGCCTAAAATATAAATTGAAGCATCTGTCACCGCACTCAAATAAATCATCAGAAAAATCAAACCGGTGGCCAATTCCACTATTGGATACTGTATAGAAATTGACTGACGGCAATAACGGCACTTACCCCGCAATGCCAGCCAGCTTAAAACCGGCCAAAGGTCCTTAGTACCCAAAACATGTTTACAATCAGGACATTTGGACCGGCCGGTAATAAACGATTCCTCGGCTTTTAACCGAAAAATAACGGCATTAAGAAAACTGCCGAAAATAATCCCTAAAATAAAAATAAAAAATGGTATCATGGGGGTTTGTAATTGGTAATATGTAATTAGTAATTGGGAAGAGCTTCCCCCATCACTCATTACCCATTACCCATTACCCACATATTATACCATTTTTTCAACTTTTCCCTAAACTCCGAATTGCTTCGTTTACATCATAAACTTTGACAACTTTCACCTACCGGGCAAGTGCTGGGAATTTGTCCGATATTACACAATTTTCCGGAACTAACACCCTCACTCCTTTGACAAGTACCCACATTTCCATTTTCAATTATATCGCAACGTCCGGTATTATTTATGGTTGAATTTTTAAAATTATAAGCGCAAACAATGTCATTATTACCATCACTAGTCATTAAAACAAACTGGTCCGTTAAAATATTGGAGACGCAAATTCCGTAACTAAAACCATATTTACTGATGTTTGGCCAATTATTGACCGAGCCCTGACAAATCGGCACCTCCGGATCACTATTGGGAGCCAGAAAAAAAGAACTACCGGCATCACAAGTATCCTCTGTATCGCTATTAAGAGGTTTACCGTCTTCTATACATAAAACAGCACCTAAAAAAGCGTTGTTTAAACTGGCCTGCGCCGCCGTAATCTTGGCCTTATACCGCGCGCCCTGAACTTTGGCAAAAACCATACTAGAAAGCAGGGTGATGACGGAAATTACTACCAGCAATTCTATAAGTGTAAATCCAACACCACTTTTTATAGAGTGACAATACCGTGGGATGAATTTTTTAATCTTAATAGACTTCATTATAGTGAAACGAAAAAGTGGTGCTGGATAAAACCCCGTGATTGATTATCGCCCTGCAATCTGTAAATCATAATTTAAAAACAGGTAGAGCCTTCTTTACGACAACCTGTTTGATCACAAACAATTGTACAGTCAGGGCCATTCAAACTTATGGCATATATAAAGAAGTTCCCGAAAGTAGAATCAGAATTGCACTGTTTAATTTCCCAATTATCAAGATTTGGAACTTTACCAATATTCCCATTATTGGTGCAAATTGAGGATCCGATTACTATGCTTGGCTCATCATCTTCATCGTTACAACGATGGGTACCATCTAAAGTAAAATCTCCACCACCCGCAAAACATAGCTCTATGCCATTAGTCATACTCTTAAATGCAACTTCAGCTGCTCTCTGTTTTGCTTGATATCGCACATTATTAAAATTCACCAACGCCACGGACGACAAAATACCGATAATTGAAATGACGACAAGGAGTTCAATTAGCGTGAAGCCACATCGTTTATTGTCTCGCAATACGTAATTCATAATATGTTATGGGTAATGAGTAATGGGTAATGGGGGATTCGGGATTCTGGCTTCGGGATTTGGGATTCGGGGTTTGTGAAGTGGGAACCACTTCTACGCTTCCCGAACCCCACTTCTACTCTCCTTTTTTCCCGCAACTTATCTTATAATTAGGCTTAATTATACAATATTTACCATCATTCACGCCCACGACCGGCCATTGGCGGCGCAATTTAAAACTAATGTTATAGGAAGTGGCGTCTGAACTGAAACTGACAGCTCCGGCAGTTATCGCGCCGTTATAATAAACAGTGCCTTGCGAGTCAGCAAAACCATTATCAGACAACACCACGTTTTTATTAATATCTACGCTTGACGCCACAGGATAGGCCTGATGCTGACTAAAATAGTTTTCTAATCCAACACTAAATTCCTTCAACTGGGTCATCAGAATAACGTCTTTAGCCTGCGCGCGATTGTTAATCAAGACCACGGCCAAAGCAATAACAACAACCACGATAACAATCCCGGCGTAGGAATAAAAGCGATAACGGTTGAATAGCTCTTGGAAGTCCATATTTTTTGGGAATTGGTAATTAGTAATTGGTAATTTGGACCAACCCTGTTCTTTCGTTCATCGGTTCTTCAGTCCCTCGCTCTCCTCATTCCTTCGCCCATAGAGCGATAAGGTCGGATGACCTGACATTCCTCCTTCCTCACCCCTCATTTCCCACATATTATAACATAACTTTCGCAATTGATATATCAGCCAACAAAAAAACACCCTCTAACTAAATTGGGCGTTTTTTTGTGAAACTATTTACGTTGATGTACAACCGTTATCAGTACAAGTGATAGTATCAGTTCCATCAGAAGCCTCATAATGGAATGTATCTGCGTCTATATCGGAAGTAAATCCAGTAATTGTGTATGCCCACGGATCAGGCAAATCTGGCCAGACATCTCCCCCAGCACACATAACATTACCTCCATCAGCAGCTGGCTGAACTAGCACTAAATCATCATCCATACAAATAGTAGCAGCAGCCACCGTTGAAGCTGTTGACCCTTGAGCAGATGCCATTCTAGCCTTTTGTCTAGCAGTATTTAAGTTCACCAAAGCGATTGATGACAAAATACCGATTATAGCGATGACTACCAACAATTCAATTAACGTAAAACCTTTTTTATTCATCATTTCACCTCCCTTCCTTGTCAAACAAGGAAATCTGTTACAGTTCTGTGCACAGTGTCATGAGACTCTAACAGCTTGGCTTGTTTTGATTTTTATCCAGCACCTTTCAGAATATCTTACGTTCTCCGCCACAAGGATTAGTATTTCACATATCTCCTTAATCGCGTGATAAAACATCTGATGATGAAGGTGCTTGGATTTATTTTTTAAAGCGCCGTTAAACACTTATTAACAGCGAATAAATTATAGCATAAATTCGGGGTTTTGTAATTGGGATTCGGGTCTTGTGAAGCGGGAACCTCTTCTACACTTCCCATGTCCCACTTCTACACTTACCACTTCTACGCCTCCCGAACCCCATTCCCCTCTCTCACATAATCAGCGCGTTGAGCACGTATCAAACCGCTCAATAGCTGTCTAACCGAAACAACTAGCGGGGAAAGCTGCTCAAATGTCTCCTCATCTATATACATTAGATCTTTAGATAAAATGAGAAAATTATGAACCTCCGCCGCAGATCCCCTAGCTAACAGATAAAACCTTGCCTTTTCCTTATGATAATATCTATCATATCCCTCTGCCAAATTTGCCGTTACCGAACTAGCGGCTCTCCTTAACTGACTTATTAGCCCATATCTCTCGTCATCCGGGTATGACTTAGTTAGCTTATAAACGCAAAGTGCTAATTTGTGCGCTTGTTGCCAAGCAGTTAGGGTATAAAAATCATACCCCGTGTTAATCGCTTTTCCCATATATTTTATTAATTGTTAACTGGGATTTGGGAACTGGGGTTTGTGAAGCGGGGACCACTTCTACGCTTCCCAAACCCCGCTTCCCACTTCTACAAATCTAAATCGAATTGGCGATTTGAAACATCGGCATAATAACAGCCGCGACCATAACTCCCACGCCTACGCCCATAATGACCATAATTATCGGCTCAATCAAGGAGGTTAAGCTGGAGACCAAAGCCGAAACTTCTCGGTCATAAAAATCCCCAAGCTTAGCCAAAATTTCGTCCAATTTACCTGTTCTTTCACCGACCGCCATCATTTCTGAAACAATCTTGGGAATTAAGCGACTCTCATTCATAGTGGTGGTAATAGAATTACCGTCCTGGACCTCTTTAATAGTATCTTCAATAATTTTCTTAAAAGCGCCATTATCAACGACTTCACCGGTAATTTCCAAAGCCACGGCAATCGGCACGCCTCCTCTAATCAATGTGGATAAACTGCGGGACATTCTGACAATAATTATCTTTTTGGAAATTAAACCGAAAATCGGGATATACAATTTAAAATTATCCCAGCTGATACGACCGGCCGGTGCGCGCAGATACAGTCGCATCAAACCAAAACCGCCAACAATAGCAATAATTAAAATCCACCAATACCCGACCAAAAAATTACTCGTAGCTATTAATAGTTTGGTCATCCACGGCAATTCAGTACCTGATTCAATTAAAATATCGGCCATTTTAGGAATGACATAAATCATCATAATAATACCAACAGCCACCAAACCGAAAACTATAAATATCGGGTAAATCATGGCGCCACGGATACGACTGGTCAAATCATAATCTTTCTCCATCTGGTCAGCCAAGTAGTTCAGCACTTCGTCTAAGCGGCCGCTGGTTTCACCCGACCTGATCATAGCCACGTAAAATCTGGAAAAAGCCTTAGGGTGTTTGGCAAAAGCCTGTGACATTTGCATACCGCCGTCTATATCGTCGGCCATGCCCTTGGCGATAGTCTTTAAAGCGGCTGATTCTGTCTGTAGATATAAAATGCGCAGTGATTGCACAATCGGCACGGTGGCGGAAATCATTACCGCCAATTGACGGGAAAAAATAACCACGTCCTTTTTATGAACGCCACCCAGAGAAATATCAAAAATATTTTTGCTGATTCGTTTGGACTGCTCCAGCCTTAATACAACCAAGCCCTTCTCGGTTAAAACTTCGGTGGCCGACGGCAAATTGGCCGCGTCAATAGTGCCCTGCGAAACTACGCCGGCGCTGTTAACCGCCTTATATCTAAATAAAGCCATACTACTGCTTATTGATCATTTGTTTAAAGCTGGACGGTTCTAAGGCAAACCTCATAGCGTCTTCAGGCGCCACTTGGCCGGTTTTAACCAGCTCGGTTAAATGCCTGTCCAGAGTAATCATACCGTCCTGACGCGAAGTCAAAATTACATTATTAAGCTGAAAAAAATTACCTTCTTTAATACTGTTTTTTATCGAGGCCGAATTGGTTAATATCTCATAGGCCAAAACCAAACCGCCGCCAACCTGTGGCACTAAACGCTGGGCCGTAGCCGCGATAAAATCCTGCGACAAGGCTTCTCTAGCCCAGGCCGCTGAACTGTCGCTAAAACCGCTGATAAAGCTTTCTAAGGCCGCCACAACTGTTAAAGAGTTTATAATCACATAAACCAACTTGCCGCTCTCTACTAATTTTAAAACTGCTTCGGCCTGACCAGACTCCTCCATTTCGCCGACCACCACCACTTGAACATCCTTTTCCGCCGCCTCCTCCAGACCTTGAATAAAACTTGGCACGTCCCGACCGACCTCGCGTTGGTCAATAACCGATTTATTATTGATCATTAGATACTCAATTGGTTTCTCCAAAGTTTGAATATGCTTGCCCTGCTGTAAATTGATTTGCTCCATTAAACTGAAAACCGTGGTGGTGCGTCCGGAATTATATGGTCCGGCCACTAAAACTACGCCCCGGGGCCGTTCAATTGTCCCGATAATGACCGAAGACAAGCCCAAGTCCTTAGCTGGCACAATGCGTTGTGGTATCAGACGCAAAGAAATGGCCGGATAACCCTTTTGATAAAAAACCTGCGCCCGAAATCTGGCTCTGTCCGCCCAAGTATAGACAACTGTCATACTTCTGGTCTTGTCCAGTTGCGCCTTATCGCTGTCAGTTAAAAAAGATTCAGCCATGCGATGAATAAAATCAGGAGTCAAAATCTGCTCCTCGGTCATAACGATTAAATTTCCCGCCACACGCATGACGGGATAATTACCGACTGTCAAATGGATATCGGAGGCTTTCTTCTCCAAAGCGTCGTTCAATATTTTGTTGATCAATAAACTTTCAGCGCTGGTCATTTATTCTCCAATTATTTTTTTTATTCGCGCGATTACTTCCGAAGGCACAAAATGAGCTTTAATCAAATAGTCTTCCGCTCCTAAATTTAGACAACGATCAACATTTTCCTTCTGACCATAATTGGTTAAGACCAAAACCGGAATACCATGAGTATCTTTATTACGCTTCAGCTCTTCCAAAACCTGAAAACCATCCATCACCGGTAAATTAAGGTCCAGCAAGACCAGATCCGGCTTGTCTTTCAGAGCTAATTTTAAACCTTTAGCGCCGTCGGTCGCCATGATGACAGAAAAATTTTCCATCTCTAATTTGGTGGCGTACATCTGCACTAGAAAATCGTCGTCTTCTATTATTAATACTTTCTTGGATTCAGGCATAGTTAGATTGGTTATGAGTTATTAGTTATGAGTTATGAGGTAATTGGGATTCGGGATTCGGGGTTTGTGAAGCGGGAACCACTTCTACACTTTCCGAGCCCCACTTCCCACTTCTACACTATCACTATTCAAGTTCGCTGGCGCGCATGATTTCTTCAATGGTGGTTATGCCAATAGCCGCTTTAATAATGCCATCCTGCAACATGGTAATAAAATGCTGATTATCCAGTTCTTTATCTACTTCAGCCTGATGAAAACCCGAAGCAATCAAGTCTTTCATTTTCCTGTTAATAGCAATCGTTTCCACAATACCGATACGGCCTTTGTAACCCGTGTCGCCGCAATGTGAACAGCCTTTGCCATGATAAAAAGTCAACGTACCGGTTTTACTAATACCGCCGTAAAAAGACTCGTTCGGCATTTTAGCTACCTGATCTTTTACCCTCCTTAAAACCTCGGCCGGCAATTCTGTCGGTTCCTTACAGTCCTCACAAATCTTTCTGACCAAACGCTGGGCAATAACCAAATTCAAGGTGGAGGCTAATAAAAACGGCTCAACTTTCATATCAAACAGACGAGGAATAGCTCCGCTGGCGCCGTTAGTATGCAAAGTAGACAAAATAAAATGTCCGGTTAAACTGGCGTGGATGGCCAAAGCCGCGGTTTCATTGTCGCGAATTTCACCAACCATGATAATATCCGGGTCTTGTCTTAACAATGACCTTAAACCGGTAGCGAAAGTAAAACCAACTTCCGGCCTAATCTGCGACTGATTAACACCTTTGATAAAATATTCCACCGGGTCTTCCAAAGTCGTAATATTAACAGTATCACGATTCAATTTATCCAGAACCGAGTACAAAGTGGTGGATTTACCGGAACCGGTCGGACCGGTTACCAGATACATACCATTAGGCTTATTGATATTATCCTGCGCTAATTTATGCTGTAAGCCCATAAACCCCAAATCCTCCAGCGTCGGCGCTTTATCAGGCGTCGCCAAAATTCTCATCACCACTTTTTCAGCCTCCACTAAGGGGATAGTGGAAATACGGAAATCAACTTCTTTTTTATGAACCGTAATTCTAATACGTCCGTCCTGCGGCACGCGCGTTTCGTCCAGCTTTAAATTGGCCATAACTTTTATTCTGGAGACTAAAGCCGAATGAACATAAATCGGCAGAACAATTGTAGTATGTAAAATACCGTCAATTCTATAGCGCACTTTGCTCTGCTCGCTGACCGGTTCAATATGAATATCTGAAGCATTACCTTCAATGGCATGCCTTAAAATGACCGAAATAATCTTGGTGACCGGCGCGCTTTTAATGACATCATCAACCGACTCCTGTTGACCCAATTCTTCCAGTTCCTCCTGCGGCGCGAATATTTCCTCGGCAATACCCAAAGCTTCTCCCACCTCTTCACCCAAACTTTCATATTGCTTAACAGCCGCGCGGAAACTTTCGTTGGATATAATGTGATAACCAGCTTTCAGGCCAGCCTTTCTGGCGATAAATTCCAGAGCTTCCATGGCCTTAAAATTGGTCGGATCAACCATGCCCACGCTGATGCTTTTTTCGTCTTTATCAAAAACGACTACCTGATAATTCTCGGCTAAATCCTGCGGCAAAGTATTTAAAATTGTCGCTTTGACGACCTTACCCATTAAATTAGCGTAAGGCAGGTTCAATATCTTGGACTTAATTTGTGTCCATTTTTCGTCTGGAATATATATTTCTCTTTTGATAAAATCTTCCGCCTCGGACATTCTTTGAAAATTCTGGTCAACAAAAGAGCGATGCTGATCTTGCGTTATCAGCTGCTGTTGTAGCAATAAATCTAAAAGTTGTGGTACTTGCGTGCTGGGCATTTAATTATTGACTTTCATAAACAATCGGTAAAAATGGATTGGGTCGCTGACCATAGGAGCCGACTTCTACATCCAGTAAAGCCTGATCTGATAAACCGTTATAAACGGTGTTTTGCTCTATGGTTTTCCAGATACCATCAGGATCCAATTCGTTATTTACCTTATCCACCTCACCTTCCAAAATTTTAACCGAGTTGGCGCTGATTTGCGCCTCGGATTGGCCGAAACCTTTCCCCGGCACAAACTTGCCGGTGGTGGCAAAAAAATTCTGGTAAATCAGATAAGCCGAGGCTCCCAAAAAAACCAGCATTACGATTGTTAAAATTGCGTTCTTGCTCATTGGTTAACAACTAAATAGTAAGTCTTTAAGTTAACATTAAAACTGTTTATCTCCTCGGTTTCGGGGTTAACCGCGTCAAAACTGATAGTCTGCACATCATAAAGTCGCAGATTTTTTTCTAAATCATCCAGATACAATTTGAAATTTTCATAGGTGCCGGCGCTGACTTGGATATTAATAGCCAAACTATGAACATTGGTTGGTAAAATCTCCAAAGTCTGCTCGGTTGGTGATTCGGCCTGCACCGGCGTCGGTGTCCGCCTCTCACTTAACGGCTGTTCCAGCGTCTGACTAATATCAACACTGGTAACTTTCAAATTATTAGCTTTAGCCAAAAATTCAGTCTGCACAAAAAGCGCGGCATAATCCGGCACGGTCGGTAATAAATTATACAGCCTGCCCAACTCTTGTTCCTTCTGCTGTTGAATTAAATTAAACTTCTGTTCCAGACCGATAAGTTTATTCTCAATCGCCGTTAAATTGGTCAGAACTTCCTTTTTATCCGGCAAAAAACTATCGTATTTATCGCGGACATCCTGAAACTTCGGCCCTAGGAAGAAATAATATCCCACAGCCAAAATAATGACCGCCAATAATAGCAGTAGCCAGACCAAATATCTGTTAATCATCACCAGCCAAGCGCTGGCATTTTCCAAGCGTACTTTGGAAACATAATTTTTTTTACTGTGTTTGTCCGGCATCAAAATAAAACAAATTATTATTTAACTGCAAATCAATAGTAAAAGTATAACCCTCTGCTCCGCTTTCCGTCACCCTGGTTACAGAAACAGTGGAAACAAGTTCTTTGGCCGGCTCACCCTGCAACAATTTTAACTGCCTGGCGGCCGAGGTAATATCCGGGCCGTGCGCCTTTAAACTGATATTGCCATTAATACCGGCGGAAAAACCCTGAAAATATACATCGTCAAGTGTGTATTTTTCTAGCAACGTGAAAAACTTTGTCCAGTATATGTGCCGCTGTAACAGCCAATCAACACTGGTTATCTGATCCTCCAAAACCGATATCTGATCCTGCAAACTTTCAAAATTTAAAATAGAAGCCTGAACATCTTTTATTTTTTTATCAATTTCGGTCGTCTGGTTATCTATCTGTTGGCCCCAGGTATAAAACGCGCCATAAGCTAAAACATTAAAAACCACACTAAGAACGACTATCCAGACTATGGATCTAACAACCTGCTGCCAGGTTCTTAAGGTTAAAGATGTGGGGATTAGATTAACACCCAGACCATTATCTTCTTTCTTGCCCTTGTTCGGGAAATGAATAAACTTTTTCTTTTTTTTCTCACTTGTTTCCTTTTTTTCTTCAACGGGCGGTAAAGGTGTCGGCGTTATCGGCACTTCAAAAATCGGCTCCGGAACAGGTTGCTCTACTTTAGGTTGCAGTTCTGGCGGTACAGACGGCAAATCAGTGTTAATCTTAGGGAAATTTTCACGAGGCTGTAAAATATTTTTAGCGGTGTCCGGTTGGTCAATTTTTTTTGGCGACTCTGGAATTTTAGAAAACATATCGTCTACAACCGCTTTAGACTCAACCGGCCTTTTATTAAACAAATCATGGTCATGTCGCGGTAATTCCAGCTGGTCTTTTTTAAAAACCGACGATAATATTTCTTTCTTTACCACCTCTTCTTTAGCGCGTTCCAACTGCTCTTTATTTTCTCTGCGCTTATTAATAATTTCCAAAACAACTTTTGGCTGCTCGATTTTCTTTATTGCCGGCTGTGCTTCATTAGCGAGTTTGTCTTTTTTAGGTTTTGAAAAAAATCTTCTGAAACTGAACCACGGTAGCTTAGCCTTATTTTCTTTGACTGGAGATAATTTTGGAGACCTTAACTCCGGGCTATTATCATGCTTATCCATAGCCTCCTTAGATTCTAGGGATCGTAAATCTTCCGGCAATAAATTAATATCACCCTTTTCTTCTTTCAGATCGGCAAATTGTTTATCTTTTTGTTCCTGATCCAACATAAACTATTAAATGTCACGCATGGCTAAACCTATAACAGCGGCCATTTGGGGGGCAATACTATCTAACACCGGTTTTAAATCCAAAGGATAAATAATTCTATCCCAAGGATTGCCGATAATGGTCGGGATTTTCAGTAAATCACCTAGATACTCTGGCAGATTCGGTAAAAAAGCCGAACCACCTGATAACACAATTTTTTCTACTCTTAAAGCGCCTTGATTCTGATAAAGATCAAAAACATATTTAATCTCATTGATAATCGGTTGCAGACTGTCAATAATAGTCTTAGGCACTCCTCGTGTCTGATCTTCCAGCATAACCCCAAAATCAATCTTAAATTGCTCGGCTCTTTCAAAACTAACATTCAAACTGTTCATAATAGCTTTGGAAATAGTATACCCACCAATATCAATACCGCGATTTAAAATCGGCACACCCTTTTCAATAATGACAATGTCGGTGGACAAAGAACCGATATCCACAATCATGGTAGTGGTCTGTTCATTGCCTATTAACGAACGGGCTAAAGCAAAGGCCTCGGTTTCCAAACTCAATAATTTAAGGTCGGCCATTTTAAAAATATCAATGTATTTTGCCACCAAATTCTTGGGCGCGGCCGTCAATAAAATTCGGATGTTTTCTTTGGCGGCGTTTTTTGTAGCTTTGGCCAAAGACTTCTGCTCATTAATCTCCTCTTTTTCCCGTTCCATTTCCAGTTCTTCAGGACTCTTGTCTTTATTTTCCGGCTGTTCTTTTGACTTATTCTTTTGAGCTAATAACTGCCCTAAATCCTTATTAAACAAGCCGTCAGGCAGAATATTTTCCCGGCTGTCAGACAAAACCTTCCAGTCCAAAATCATCTCTTCAATTGGTAAAGGTATAAATTTCTTAGCTTCCCAGCGAATCGCCGAATTAAGATCCTTGCGGGACATTTTGGGCAAACTAATAATAGAATTAAAAACCGCAAACGTTGGCAAAGCCGCAATACTACGATCAGTCCGGGAACGGGATTTTTTAAGCAAGGCTTTTAAAACTTTGGCAATCTTATCCTGGTTATCTGGAGAATTACTGCGCACTATATCGGTCTGTATCTCGGCAAATCCATAAGTAACCAAGCTAGGCTGGCCGTTTTTCTCCTCCAATTCCACAATTTTTATGGCTGAAGTGCCAATATCAACACCTAAAAAACTTTTTTTGGCCATTTATTTGTCAGCAATCTTATAAATTTATTAAAGGCGCATAAAACTCCATAAATTTAGTTATGCGCAAACCCCAACTTAAAGATAATTATAACATAAAAACGAGTTCGCCGTAAGAACTCGCTAGTGTATAAGTCGGCTAATAATCAACCTAGAAAGCTGAAGTAAAACGCGGCAAATTTTTACCTAAATCTCCTAGACCGGCTGGAGTGTTAGTCTGTAAACGACCATCAGCGATAAATCTTTCGGCGGCATTATCTCCTTCATTGTAACTTCTCTGCAATAATATCTGCCTAGCGATAACATTGCCATAAATATCTAACGGCAGACGATTAGCAGAATCATCGCCGGTTGAAAAACGACCACAGCCCAAACTAATTGGGTTGGTGGTCGCTGGACAAACAGTCGGATTACCATCACCCAAAACAATAAATGTACCAACAACTTTCTTAACTGTTGGATCAATAATGACATCGCCTTCCACTATCCAGACCACCGACGGAATATGACCCAGTCTAGTAACAGGAGCGGACGCATAGGAAATATCTTTGGTAATAGTCAAATTACCCTTAATATAAATTATGCCGGCGCCGGAAACAGTACCAGAGCCATTACTAATAGTCGCGACCGAGTTTAATGTCTGGGGGAATGTAAAATAGTACACTTTATTGGCTAACGGCCCTGGGAAAACCGATTCAATAGAAGCGGGCGTCTTAACTTCTGAACCGTACTTGTTATTAACAGTAGCACCTAGTTTGGTATATAGACCTTCAAGATCAATCGTAGCTAAACTACTAGAGGCAGTAGTACGATCATTAATCAGAGTTGGAAAAGTGATACCTCCGATAGTAGCTCGTGTACCATCGGACAGGGAAGTGGTCCAGCGTGCAATTTGTCCGCCCGCGTCTATCAAATAAGCGGCATTATATTTACCCAAGGGCGGAGGTAAGAGACCGGTAATATCTTGACCGGAAAAAACATTGCCTTGTTCGGCCTGCGTATAAGGAGTGGCCTGACCGTATAAGGCTGGGTTAAAAGCTATCCAACCTAAACCGCTAAAACCAGAGGCCGAAGCTTTGCTGGTCGGGTCGCCGATGGTAAAGAAGCTGGTCGGGTCATTCATGTTATTATATTGAGTGGTAATCCAGGCTTGATCGTAGGCAAAACTGGATATTCTAACTTCATCCATTAAGCCTGTCAATTTATAGTCTGGATCGTAAAGAAAATCGCCTAAAAATGTATTGGAAAAATTTACAGTATTAGTATCCATTGTTTGACTGCCAACAAAAACGCCGTTGCGATAATAACTATAGGTAGGACCGGAACGCACCACAGTAACGTATATCCATTCATTTAAATTGGTGACGGTAGAGAATTCTTGCAGTGCCGCGCTACCGTTAAAAATTATATGTTCCTTGTCAGGCTTAATAAAAACCCAATTACTCCAGTCCTTTGACCAAAAAACACAATTGCCATTTTCAGTCGTGGCATAATCGCAGGCACTATCCTCTTTTATCCAACCTTCTAAAGTAAAGTTACCCAAGCTACTGACATTACCCAAGGTGACTACCTCATCGCCGCCACCAAAATTTAACCCAACTCCTCTGTCTTTAAAGCCTAAGGCGGCGGCGGTATAGAAATTCAGTGGCGTAGCGTTGCGGCCATTTTTACTGTCAATCAGAACCGCGCCGGGATTATTAATCGGATTCTCTGTCATATGATATACCGCTTGATAAACCGGTCTCCAAGTCAGAGGATCATTAACAATGTTGGCGTCTGAATTGCCATAATAAATATAAAAATCAGTATCTGCTGCATTTGTTAGATAACTAAGAGAATTAAAATAAAGTTCTGCCGGTTCTCCGGCCGCATTTAAAACAATCTCTCTACTTAAGGCAGTAATGCCAGCGTCATCAGTCACAATAATATCACTGCCGTCATTTTTAATATGATTTAAAAAACTGGCCGGTAAACCCTTTAAATTTACGTAAACAGGAAACTTAGTATATGAAACAGCGGCAACCTTACTACTATTAACAGTCAATTTAATACGATACTGCCATGTCTGCGTAGGATTTGCTATGTCGGTATACCAAGCCAACGGCGAGCCACTATCATAAGCGTTATAACCCCAACCGCAGAGTTCTGCTTTAGAATTAACATAATTACAGCCCAACGTGGTGTTGGTACAATTGGTATTAACAGTACAATAAGCCCCACTGTCTTGGCAGGTCTTGGGATAATTTAATAAAACCCCGGGTCTGGAATAACAGACCGAACAACTGCTGGCTAAACAAGTATTTACAGTACTGGATGGATCGCTAATATCTCCCGGCACATTACAACTGCCACCGCGCGTTTTTACAGTGCAATTACTACAATCCACGCAAAGAATATTAGGATTTGGAGCTTTAACAGGGTCGCTATAACCTTCGTTGGTCAATAAACAGGCGGCACATTTCTTACCGCTACCGGTTGTCGGACAACCAATACAACCAGTCACATTAGTACCGGCCGCCGGAGTCGCTAAAGCAGTAGAATCATAAGGAAATCCAATATAAGAGCGACTAACCGCTCCGGTGCCAGCGTCCGCTAATGACAGCACGCTGGCTCTGGCGTTGGAATTAGTATTAGGATCAGCATTAGTCAAAATATAATACTTGGTAGTGTTTTTAGTTATCTCCTGAACTGCTACACCATTATCGTTTAAAGATCCACAAGCCAAGGCAATATTTGGATCACTAGGAAAAACACTTGGACAATAACTGCCGTCGGCCTTATCAAAACAAATCCAACCATAGCTGTCTGACCAAGCGCAACCTCTGATATACTGCGGGAGAGAGGCGCCATCGGTCAAAGCTCCGCTCAAACCAACTGTTAAACCATAATTAGAATCATTACAACGATAGTCCAACTTACTGTCATAATCAAAATCACCAACACAGTTCAAACTTACCCAGCCCAAACCTGACGGCGGATTACTGGTACTATCTTTTAAAATTGAATTCCAGCCCCAGCCAATAATCACTTCTGACTGTCCACCCAAGGCTTTTGGGAGTAACGGCAAAAAAGCCAACAACAAAAGGCTAAAAATAAAAAATCTGGTTTTAATTGTTAAACTCTTTTTCATGGTGTACATGCTCCAACACTAATACAGGTAGCAATAATGGCCGCCAAATCGCTCTCACTTAAAGTTGCGGTTCCAATCTTCAAACCGGTCGCGCCTAAACTAATACTGCCTTGAGATACTGCTCCGGCCGTATCCACGGTAATTCCTCCCTGAACATAGATATCATGAGCCACACCCAATCTGCCGGGATTATCCAAATTTACAGTCTTAACGTTCCCTAGAGAAGCAACACTGGCCTCGGCAGTATCAGCCACATCCAGCTGATAAGCCGGTAAAGGAACACCGACCCCTACATAGCCATCATCATAATAAATATTGGCGGGATACGAACTTTGTTTCCAAAAAGCCGAGCCCGCGCTTAAATTCCAGCCGCAATTCGGCTGATCTTTTTTACACAGTAATCGGTTACCCCAATAAAGGTCATTGGTTGCCGCACCGGTTTCCGACTGAATACCAAGGGCATTGGCGTCAGTCTCAAACAAAATATCATCAATATCGGCCGCAATATTTAAGCGTCCGTAAATCTTGGCGGCCAAACCTCCGGCACCTGCTGATGCCGCTTTAACACCCGGTCCTGTCGCGCCAACGCCATAAATGCCCGCTATTGAAACACTTGGAGCTTTGGTTTCGGCATAAACTGCGGTTGAGAAGGCGCTAAGCGGGGCTGAAACTTTATTTTCTATAAAAGCACCAATAGCGGTTCCGGAGTTAGTAACGGCCAAAGCAGCCGCGCTACTATCGGAAGCCACATTATATAATTTAAAATTATTAAGATTCAAAGCCATGGTAGCGGTATGAGGATCAGAATTACCCATGTTGTCAGCCGTTATTGAACCGCTGGCGGCAAATCCGCAGTTAACTTGAGTCGGATCGCAGAGTAGCTGATTGCCCCAATATAGTAAATTTGTCGTATCATTGGCTGCGGCCTGAATACCTAAAGAATCATTGTCATTAGAACCGATAATCAGCCGATAAGCCGGTAACGGCAAAGCCACCTGACCATAAATTAAGGCGCCGTAAGAATCAACAGCACCGGAATTGGCGGCCCTCAAAGCATAACCACTGACATTACTATTATTTCTAGCCCAGACAGTAGCATTAGAGCCTTCACTATGGGCATAAATAGCTGTACCGTTTGCTACACTGGTGCTGATTGAGTTGAGCCCGGTGCCGTTGCCTGTGGCTGAAATTATATCCACTGCCGGTTCGTTGACACCAGTAGCATTAACGCCAAACATAGCCTTACCGTTCATATTCAGATTATGATCAGCTGTGTGATCACCTAAATCATCACCGCCTAAATCCGCAATATTTTTAACTTCACTATTGTCAGACCTTAACACAGGCGCGGTTATCGGATTAGTTTTCGGTCCAATCCAAGTTTGCGCCTGAATAATAAAGGCACTGGATAATCCACAGATTACTATCAAAGCGATTAATATTGTCAGTCTGATTTTCATACTATCTGCTAGAATCTATCATGGTAAAATTCTAATAACCCATTGAAGCCAACCAGGCTAATAACTCTACTAACCTGGCTTTGGTTAATTCTGTTGCTCCAATCTTAATAACACCTTTGGTGCTGATTAAACTGCCTTTATTGACAGTTAAATTACCACCGGCAATTAAACCGTTGCCGGCATAAATACTGTCAGCTCTGCTAATCCCCGTACTAACATAAACGTTATCCGAACTTAAACTGCCGACTTTTAAAGTCTGAAAATTGGTTCCACCAATGTTAACTAAACTGACAGTATTATCACTCTTCAAAGCAAAAACTTTAGAGCCTCTAACAAGTATGCCCCTGCCACCAGTTCCGGTTGTGCCGACTAAAACATTGCTGAACGATTCAGAACTTAAACTGCCCAATTTAGAAATGTCCCAGACGCCCAACAACCCCGTGGCGCTGGAGGTGAATAAATAGTGACCGACAACTTCCAAACCGTAAGTGGCATCAGCCAGCGGTATTTCATCAACCTTAGTAATAACTCCGGGATTAGAAATATTCAACACCTGCAAGCCGGTTGAGCCGTTGCTGACAAAGGCGTAATTGCCATAAATATAAATCTTGGTAGGACTGAAACTGGCGGGAACATAATGAGTCACAGTCATATTCTTGGGATTGCTAATATCGTAAACGTGCATTTTCTCGGCGTTAGCCACCACATAAGCATAATCACCACTGATAGCGATATCATCCACTGAATTAGAGTTGCCAGAGGCTTCATATTCTTTTCTGCTTAACTCAACCGGTGTTAATGGTTTAGAAATATCCAGAGCAAAAGTTCGCCAGTGTGTTCCCACCATAGCCAGAATGCCGGATATCTCAATAGCTGTCGGCTCTTCAGTGGATGGGAATGTGAAAACAGCAGTTGCCGCCCCCGGACTAGCCGGATTAGAAATGTTAACCACTATCAGTCTATTACCAGCACTGCCATTAACTCCCACCACAAAGTAGGCATAATTACCGGCGACTTTAAAATCGTTAACAGCCAAAGAGGCGTTAATTTGCAGAGCTGTGCCAACTTGAGTCGGCACCGCCGGATTGGCTATATTCCAGATTTCCATAAAAGACGGGCCACTACCTCTAACCGTATATAAATAATCACCCTGCACTTGAAATTTAGTAGCCGTAATACCAGCTAGAGTTACGCTACTAAGCACACTGGCCTTAGGCATAACTTCCAGCTTAGCTGTCCTTGTTTGGCCGCCGATACTGGTCAAAGAATCGGTCCATAAATCATTATCTGCAGTTTTCGTCCACAGCTGTACGCCGGATAACGCTCCAAAACAATCGTTCGGCTGATTCATGTCGCAGAGTTTAGTGTTGCCCCAATAAATGGAGGCGGTTAGCGCGTCAGTCGCCCTAAGGACTGATAATCTATTATTATCCGCCCCAAAAGTAACTTGCGGCTCTACCAAAGCCGTGTCATCAGTGGCCACCATTGTCTGACCGTAAAATAAACCACCCGGACTGCTGACATTGGAACCGACCAAACCATAGCCATTACCACTGTTATAGGCATAAGCGCCATAACTTTGAGGAAAGGTTAAATATTGAGTAATGGGCTGGGAAAAAATAAAAGCCGAACCGTTATAAACTACACCCGGAGCCAATAAATAATTGCCGCTGGCTATCGATGTAATCTGCGTCCAACTTATACCACTGTACTGCCAAATAGAGGCATCAGCATCAACTGAAAAAAGTTGGTCTTGATAAACAAACATCATGCGCGGCCTAAAGGTGACTAACATCAATGACCAATCGCCGGTTGCCAAATCATAAATTTTGATGCCGTCAATATCATCCACGTAAATTTTATTTCGCCAAAAAACCAGCGGTCCTCTATTAACTGACGATCCCCAATGATTAAGATAACTACTAGGGTCTAAATCTGCAACCGCTGAACCGTCATATGCATAAAGCGCTAAATCACTGGCAACGCCCTTACTAGTAAAAATATATAGTTTGCCGTTGTAAACCTGTGTGACAGCATTTACTCCCCCGTTACAATTATTTATAACCGGCACCGGAGCATCGGACCAGGTTGTACCGTCAGTTGTTCTTTTTAAACCACACTGATTAGAACCAATTTCGACCAGAGCGTATAAATAACCGTCATAATCAACCAAATTAAAATTTGTAAACGGCAAATCTATACATTGCTGACTGTTGTCATTAGCGTTATAAATATACAATTCTTGATTAACCGTTTTGCTGGAAACACCGGTCAGAAAACCGCCCAGAGCCGCGTACAATTTATCATTGTGAACAGCCAAACTGGAAATAAAAGCACCATTCAAAGGAAGCGCCATCGCTGTGCAACTGGCGCCAAAATCACTCTTACTTTTCTTATATACCCAATTCTTAGTCGGATCATTCCCGGAGTGCTCCATCAGATCATAGCCATTAACATTATCGTCATACAAAGAAACATAAAGTTTATCATGATAAATCACTGCGTCTGTAGAAACATCCGAGACAGTTGTAACAGAGCCGCTAGCGAAAGCACCGCCTCCCTGACTGGTGGACTGTACCGCCAATCCGTAAGACTTATCGGAAATGGTATTTAATGCCGCACCACCGGCAACGACAGCAGTATTCTTGGCACTTAATGACACATCCGGAGGAGCTGACGGAAGAACATGGCCAGTACCAGGATCATCACCAATACCATATATTCTGTTGCTGGCCATATCTAAATAATAGGCCGCTGTATGCCCGCCGGTCGTGACAACTCCTAAATTATCGCCGGCGCCTACAACAGATTGACGCCCGCAGTCAGCCTTGGTGCCATCACAGACGATATCTTTACCCCAATACAGACTTTTGCCTTTGACCACACCAGGTGATGTCCACAAAACACTATCCTGCCAATTTAGACCACCGACCCCCGCCCCACCATTGCTGATTCTTAAATTCTTTTCAACATATAAAGCGCCGCCCACAGACTGCAACTGTAAAGCATAACCATTAGGATTATAAATACGTAAGGCCGGAATATCGGTGGCGGTACTTTGAGCGGCAATAGCCCGTCCAGATCCGGTGACAGTTACTTGCAAGGTCGGAGCCGCTACCGTTGAGGTGGCCTGTAACGCCCAACCACTGCCAGCACCTAATCCCACCACCAGCTTGTTGCTCATGTTCAAATTAAGTGTCGCTATATGACTACCCAAACCGTCTTCTCCATTAGCTTCAATCGGGGCAATATCACCGTTATTCGGCGGATTATTGGTCGGTGCTAACCAACCAACCGCAGACAAGCGGCCAACGACCATAATAAAAACAACACTGACTGCTAACAGTATGAAATATTTTGTCGCTCTATTTTCCATTTTACAAACCAGCCTCATACTTTAAATTTTCAATATCCAACCGAGTTAATGGTAGGCCACCAAGAATTAAACTGTCGCCAGCCGGCAAAATCGCCTGACCGTCAATGTGAAGACCTGACTCGCCGGCGGTTAGAGCGCCGGCGGTTAAGCCTCCACTGCCAACGTATAAATTATTTAGGATATTAAAATCCGCCACCGATAAACTACTGGCATACGCTGCCGGCGCCACCAAACCCTGATTAAAAGCAATAGCCAAATCTTGAATCCGGTCAACTAAATATAAATACCTGCCGGCCAAAAATATTTTGACAATATTAGTGTAGGTGCCTCCACTGGCTCCGGTGAAATGATTTTTTAGGACTACTACCGGGCTGGCGGGATTACCAACATCGTAAACACTCAAACTGGCGGCATTTTTCGCTATGTACGCATACCTGCCAGCCACCACAACATCAGTTGCGCCGGTTAAAGAACTGCCGCCAAAACCGGACTGCACAAAAGATCCAGAACTAATATTATAAATATTCAGACGTCCGGAAACCGTATAAGCAAAGATATTACCGGAAGCTATATCTTTGACCAAAGTAACAGCCGTCACCGGCTGTCCATCGCCGGCCGCTGTAGAATTAAGAAAGGCCGGCACAGCCGGATTGCTAGAAACATCATAAAGCCTTAAGCCTTCCGCGCTGGTGGCAATGACTAATCGGCCAGCCGACGGTTCTGACAACAAATCAATATCACGGGCATCGCTGGTAGCGGTCATTTCCTGCGAATTAGTTAAAATCGGATTACTGGGATCAGCAATATTTATTGTTACTAGCTTCGCTCTGTAAAGTCCACCATTGAGATAATAGTAATAAATATAGGTATAACGCCCATTTATTTCCAAACCTGTCATGTAAAGTCCAGCCGGATTAGGTTGTGGGGTATCAGGATAAGTATAAGTCTTGGTTAAAACTGGCACTCTAGGGTTACTGACATCCACAATCTGTAAACCAGTCATTGAGGCTACATAGGCATTGTCGCCAACCACATCAACGTCCCAGGCCTGAAAGCCGCTGACATTGCTTAAAATGGCGGGTGTATCGGGGTCACTAGCGTTAACAATCGTCAGACCGTCACTGGTAGCCAAAAAGACAATTCGCCCCACGACATCAACATCATTAACAGTGTTACTCGCCATATTAAGCACTGACAAGCGGTAATTAGTGACTGTCTCCGTGGCAGTCACATAATTACTGCCGACGCTTAACCTAGCACTACTTCTAGTGTCACTAAATAAAACCTTAGCAGTGCCACTGTCAGGAAAATTAATGCCGTTGGCATTGGCTGTCCACAATCCAAGCGTTGCGGCTTCTTCCCAGCCACAATTTACTTTTGTGGAGTCACATAATAATTTATCTCCCCAATAAAGATTTCTACTGGGTTCAGCCAGACCGGCCGCATCAATATTTAAAATATCATTGGAGCCATAATCAAACTGCAGTCTGGCTTTTGCTCCACTAATAGCATCATTTTTCAGATATAAGTCTCCCACGAATTTAGCTCCATAACCCAAAACCGAAGCCGCTCCTATGCCTGTCCCATTATTTAAGGCATAAGCGTATAAACCGGCCGAATTATTAGCGTCAATACCGTTGGACGTGGCCTGAATAGCATGGTTAGAAAGGCTGTAAAACTCGGACGTGATAGCTTTGTTGGTTGAAGTAGCCTGTAATCCTGGTTCTGTACCGCTGGAAGCAACCGCGGTTATTTTATGACCGGTCATATCAACCGAGGTATCGGCCAGATGATTACCCAGACCGTCACCGGTAGCACCCGGAGCCGCCCAGCCACAATTTGGCAAAGCATTATCACATAGTAGTTTGTTTTCAAAATATAGTTTGGCGCCCGCATTAACCGCTCCTGCTGTTCCCACAGTTAAAATCCTTTCTGGCTCGCTACCCAACTGAACATTACCGGCAACTTTTAAATTACCCTCCAAATAAGCGGCAATAAAGAGTCCTGTTTGGGCGATCAAACCGTAATTAGCGGCCGTAGTATAAATCGTCTCCGCAGCCGTAGCGCTTTGAGCGTAAATAGCATAATCGCTCTGGGCGAAGAGGTTAGCGCCATTAGCACCGGAACTAATCGTCAAGCCATGATTGTTGTCGGTGGTTTTTATACCGTAAATTCTATGGCCGGTTAAATCCAAATTTTTACTGGCCATATGAGGATCAGAATTGCCTAAATCGTCGCCGGCAACCGGTATCACCGCTTGTAAAGAACTGTTATCGGGTGGCGGGCTGGCCGACATTTTCCAAGTCTGCGCCTCGGTCATTAACCAACCTGAAAATAGACCGGTAATTACAGTAAAAAATAGTAAAATTAACTTACGTGGCATCAAGGGTTATTATTGACTCCAAATTATTATTATTCATCATTTATTTTACCATAAAATTGACTTTATAACCAAACATTAAGTATAATGTATCTATCTATGGAAAATAATCAAAACTTGATGAAAAAGGTTATTTGGATACTGATCATTATTTTTGTTATCGGGCTAATCGTTCTTCTCTGGCTAAGATTCTCATCTGGCCCGACACTAACGCCGGAACAAAAAACTATTATTGAGGAAACTAAAAAGCGAATTGAGTTGACACCAGAGCCTGTCGAAGAAGTATCTGAAGTACTTTCCTACTCCGGCACTGTCCAAAGCATAAACATTAACCGCCGGGAATTTAATATTTTAACAATTTACGGCGATAAAATTGTCAGCTACGATGACACCACAACTTTTAAACTTGTTCCGCCAATTGAATTCAGCGATAGCCCTACGCCCCCCGGAGTTTTGGCTAACGAGCCGCCCGCCAATCAAGACATCGTGTCAGCCGAGACAATAGAAATCGGCGATCAGCTAAAAGCAGTCAGCTTGACTAACATTAGGGGATTAGATAGATTCAAAGCTAATACAATCTTTATCATTAAATAACCAACTATGAATTACCTTGGATACATCATACTTATAGCCATAGTCATTATCGTTGCTTGGCTTTTGGCTACTTACAATAACCTGATTAGAAGACGCAACCGCGTTCAGGAAGGCTGGTCAGACATTGACGTTCAACTAAAAAGACGTTATGACCTGATTCCGAATTTAATGGAGACTGTTAAAGGTTATATGACACATGAGGCCGATGTTCTAATTAGAGTAACTGAAGCCAGGACTTTGGCTATGAAAGCCGAGAATGCCGATACCAGAGCCCAGGCCGAAAACGCTTTAACCGGCGCTCTAAAATCATTATTTGCGGTGGCTGAAAATTATCCTAATTTAAAAGCCTCGGAAAACTTCGCCAAATTGCAGGACGAACTGGCTGACACTGAAAACAAAATCCAAGCCGCCCGCCGCTTCTACAACGGACAAGTCAGGGATTTCAATACTGCTGTTCAAGTTTTTCCGACCAATCTGGTAGCTAACATGCTTAGCTTTAAGGCCTTTGAGTATTTTGAAGTCAAAGATGAAAAAGAGCGAGAAGCTGTCCAAGTAAAATTCTAAACAACTACCTGCCCGCCATGCAAGACGAGCTTGCGAGGCGTTGCGGGCGGGCTCACTAACTAAATGTCCCCATTAACACCCTACGTTGATTCAATTCTAACCTATTTAACTGTCGCAGGTGATGTTATTATCATTTTGTTGATAGGTGTTGTTTTCAGCAAATTAAAATACGGGCGACTGGTGGAGCTGTTAAAAAAATACGGTTTGTTAGCAGCCTTCATTGTTGCACTACTAGCAACTTCTGGCAGTCTATTCTATTCTGAAATTGCCGGCTACTTACCGTGCGAACTGTGCTGGTTTCAAAGAATCATGATGTATCCGCAAGTAATTATTTTAGGCATTGCCTGGTGGAAACGTCAGGGTCAAATTTACGTTTACAGCCTGACTTTATCCATCATCGGCGCTGTCATAGCTCTCTACCATTATTTACTACAAGTCTCCCCGTTGCCATTGCCGAGTAAATGTGAGGTTGTCGGTTATGCCGCTTCCTGTTCGGAATTTTTTGTCAAAGAGTTTGGTTATATTACTATTCCCATGATGGCTTTAACAGCTTTCCTATTAATTATACTTTTCATGACCGCCTACCGTAAATTCAATAAAACGTAGTTTAGTATCCCCAACTAACCTCCCCTTGAAAAGGGGAGGAATTAAAGGAGGGGATTAGAAAACACAAAATTGTTCGTAAGCTATCTTCCAACTAAATGTACTCCCAAATATCCGCTAACAAGCGCAAAACTTATCTCCTGATAGCCGTTTTTATGATAGTTATCTGGGCCATCGGTTATGTAGCCGGCTGGTATTTTGATTTCGGCTATGGACCGCTGGCTATCGCCTTTTTTATCTCCATCATCATGTCATTTATCAGCTTCTACAGCGGGGATAAAATTGCCTTAGCTATGTCCGGTGCCAAAGAGATTCAGCAGGCAGATAATCCTTACGTTTTTAGAATGGTAGAAAATTTAGCTATTACCGCCGGTCTGCCAGTGCCTAAAGTTTATATTATTGAAGATGAGGCTTTAAATGCTTTTGCCACCGGCCGCGATCCCCAGCATGCTTCAGTGGCAGTAACCAGTGGTTTAATTAAAGCTTTAGAAAACGAAGAGCTGGAAGGTGTTTTGGCGCATGAACTTTCCCATGTTCAAAATTATGACATCAGGGTCATGATGATCGTCATTGTCTGTGTCGGCGTTATTACCTTATTAGCCGACTCCATGATGCGTAGTTTTTTTTGGGGTGGCGGACGGAGGCGTTCCAACGATAACGGTCGGGGCGGCGCTGTTTTATTAATCTTAGGTTTAATTCTGGCCATCGTTGCTCCCATCTTTGCTAAACTAATTCAACTGGCCGTCTCCAGAAAAAGAGAATATCTGGCCGATGCCTCCGGCGCTTTACTAACCCGATATCCTGAAGGCCTGGCCAGAGCTTTAGAAAAAATCTCCCAGAGCCAGCCGTTAAAAAAAGTTAATCGGGCAACGGCTCATTTATTTATCGCCGAACCGACACTTGGTCCTGATGAACAACTGAACAACAAAAAGAAATCCGGCTTTTGGACAAATATTTTCTCCACCCATCCGCCGATTAGCGACCGCATTGCGAAACTACGGGGGATGATTAGATAAAGACGCAAGAACGGAAGAACTTAAGAACCAATGGACTAAAAACCAAAGAACAGGGTTCATCTGTTTCTGTGTTCTTACGTTCTTTAGTCCCTCCGTTCAAAAACATTGACACCCGGTCAGTAATCTTGTAATTTAAAAGAACTTTCGGCTATACTAAAACTACCAATCTACCAATCTACTAAACTACCAATCTACTAACACCATGGACAACTTACTAGACAGATTTACCTCGCATTTCAAGCAGGTTTTAATCCGAGCCCAGAATGTTGCTTGGCAAAAAGGCTCTGACGGAATTGAACCTTTGCACTTGCTTTATGCTTTAATTTTACAGCGCGGTAGTATTGCGGCCGAAATTTTGGCTAAACAAGGACTAAAAGCCGAGGATCTTCAACTTAATGTCGGCAATCAATCAGACAATAAAAAAATGTATTCCACTGATCCTTGGGACTTACCACAACCTAATTTAATCAGCCAAAAAATCATTGAGCAATCTGTTAAAACGGCTTACGAATTTAACCATAAATATATCGGCACCGAACATTTATTGCTTAGCCTGTTAAGCAATAATGACCGTTCAGCGCAATCAGTGTTTCTGCGTTTCAATATTGACGTTAAAAAATTATTACAGCAGTTGGAACTGATATTGCGAGGCACTTCTAAATTCAACGACTGGCAAAAGGAGAGTGGCGAACTAAAAGGGCTGGACAGAATGATGAACGACCAGTCAACTAAAGAAACAGCCATTGAAAATTTTACCACCGATTTAACCAGTCCCGAGGCGCAAGCCAAGATTGATCCGGTTATCGGTCGCGGTCAGGAAATTGAAAGATTAATTCAAATCCTCTCGCGCCGCACTAAGAACAATCCGGTTTTATTGGGAGACGCTGGGGTTGGCAAAACCGCTATTGTTGAAGGTTTAGCCAAAAAAATTGTGACTGGGGACGTGCCAGATGTGCTGTTGGACAAAAAAATATTAAGCCTGGATTTATCGCTGGTCATTGCCGGCACTATGTACCGCGGTGAGTTTGAATCCAGACTTAAACAAATTATTGACGAGGTGGCCAGCGACAGCAACATTATTTTATTTATTGATGAACTTCATAATCTGGTCGGCGCCGGCTCCACCACCGGTTCTATGGATGCCGCCAATATTCTAAAGCCTGCCCTAGCCCGCGGTCAGCTACGTTGTATCGGAGCCACTACCAGAGAAGAATATAAAAAATACATTGAATCAGACAAAGCTTTGGAAAGAAGATTTCAGCCGATATTAATTGAAGAAGCGTCTGAAGCCGAGACTTTAGAAATACTTAATGGCATTAAGCAAAATTACGAAAACTTTCACCGCGTTAGCTTTACTCCCGAGGCTTTAGAAAGCGCGGTTAAGTTAAGCCAACGTTACATGCCTGAAAAGAAACTACCGGATAAAGCCATTGATCTTTTGGACGAGGCCGCTTCGCGTTTACGAGTCCGGAAAGAAAAAAACTCCTTTTACAAAAATGTCCGTGATCTGGAAGTTAAATTGAATGGCATTCAAAAAGCCAAGCGTCAGGCCATTTTAGATGAAAATTTTGCCCAAGCTATCAGCCTAAAAGATCAGGAGGAAATCGTGGCGCAAGAGCTGGATGAATTAAAACTGGCCGAATCTAAAGCCAAGACTAATGTCCTCGGTAGTATCACTTCTGAAAGAATTGCCGAAATTGTTGCCAAAGCTACCGGTATACCGGTTCAGGAAATTTTACAGTCAGAAAAAAGAAAATTGTTAAATCTAGAAAAATATCTGACCAGAGAAATTTACGGACAGGACGAAGCCTTAAAAACCGTGGCCGAGGCTATTCGCCGCTCGCGGGCCGGTTTAGGCGATCCTAATCGTCCTTTAGCCTCTTTCATCTTCTTAGGTCCCACCGGAGTCGGCAAAACAGAGACTGCTAAACAGCTGGCCAAAATTATGTATGACAATCCCAACGCCCTAATCAAAGTAGATATGTCAGAATATACTGAAAGCTTTAATGTATCTAAACTAATTGGCGCTCCGGCTGGCTATGTGGGTTATAAGGACGCCAACGTCCTGACTGATGCCGTTAAATCTAAGCCTTACAGCGTTATATTACTGGATGAAATTGAAAAAGCTCATCCGGAAGTCTTTAACTTACTACTACCGGTGCTGGAAGAGGGACGCTTAACTGATGCTAGCGGCCGAACGGTCAACTTTCGCAATACTGTTATTATCATGACCTCCAATGTCGGCGTGGAACAATTCAATGCCCAAGCTGAACTGGGATTTGAAGCAGAGTCGGAAATCCCGGTGAAAGAAAGCGAAGATTTCCTCAAGCTTAGCGATAAAATCCGCTCCTCTTTGCATGACTACTTCCGACCGGAATTTCTTAACAGAATTGATAAAACTATTATCTTCAAACCTTTGACCAAAGAAACCGCCAAAAAAATTGTCAAAAAGGAAATTGATTTATTAAGTCAAAAACTGGCCGATCGGGACACCAACATCATTGTTGAACCTAACGCCATAAAATATCTGATTGACAAAGGCTTTAAGGTAGAAGAAGGCGCCCGCTCTCTAAAAAGAGCTTTTCAGGAAGACATTACTAACCGCGTGGCGGAAATGCTTTTAACCGACGAGACCATTAAACAACTAAAAGTCACCACCGAAAAAGATAAATTGGTAATCAATAAGTAGTAAACAAAAACAGGGCTAATTAACAATCCTCGCCTCACCCCTTGCGAAAGGAGATGATGGCGGGGATTTAAACCCTGTTTTATGTTAAAAATACTTTCTCTTATCAGCGACATTCTCTTCCCGCTTAACTGTCTGGGTTGCGGGCAGGATGGTATTATAATTTGCGACACTTGTTTGCATAAGATAAACGTCAGCAAATTAACGTTTATCATACCGGGCATTGAACACAGTTTAATAGCCTGCGACTATAATCAAAAAAATGTGGCAACCTTAATTAAACAACTGAAATATAATAATCTTAAAAATAATAGTCAACCATTAGGTCAATTGCTGGTTCAAAGACTTGGATTAGAAAATGATATTCCAAATTTTACCATTATCCCCATTCCCTTACATAAAAAGCGACTTAAAAGACGCGGCTTTAACCAAAGCCAATTGTTAGCTGAAACTGTTGCCAAAAATTTTCACTGTCCGATAAATACTTCACTAGTCCGAATTAAAAACACCCAGCCGCAAGCTAGCCTAAAAGAAAAACAGCGTCATCAAAATATGATAGACGCTTTTGCTTATCCGGGACCTAAATTAACCGGTCAAAATATTCTGCTGATTGACGATGTCACTACTACCGGCGCAACGCTAATGCAGGCGGCCAAAGTTTTAAGAGCTCAAAATCCGCAAAGCATCTGGTCTTTGGTTATCGCTAAACATCTTTAGTCAACTCTTTTCCATTCCCGACTCCAGGAACGGCCGAAAAATCTCACCCAGAACTGATTAAGCATCCATTTACTGATGACTAACAAGTAGCCGTCTTTGCGATAGCGTCTGGGGTCGTCGTAAACTTGTAAGTCTTTGATGAAAACCACTTTACCGATTTTTGCCAAACGCCGCATCATATCATTATCCTCGGCGGCCGGTAATTTTTCATTGTAGCCTTTAACTTTTCTAAAGGCCGTCGCTCTAATCATATGCACCTCTCCTTTGCCGGCGCCCCAACCCATAAAGTTCCAAAATCTGACCAAACAGTTAACAAAACCATGAACCAGTTTATCCTGCCAATTGGCAATCTTAGGATCAATATTGACATTAGTACTGGCCGCTACAATTTGCGGATTATTAAATACTTCAGCCACCCGAGTGGCAAATTTTTTAGGCTCCGGTACAACCACACCGGCATCCAAAAAAAGCAATAATTCACCGCCGGCTACTTTAGCGCCCCGATTTCGTCCTTCACCGATTGTTTCGCGGCCTTTCTTAGTTTTAACTTCCACCTTATCAGCCAGTTTCCCGGCAATCTCAATACTACCGTCATCAGAAGCGCCATCAGCCACAATCACTTCAGTCTTAAATTCCTTTTTTATCGGATCAAACTGCGGCAACAATTTCTGTAAATTAACTTTTTCATTTTTAGTCGGAATAATAATGCTGAACTTCATTTTTTTAACTTAATTTTCTTAATTCTTTGAAACAACGGCTGATAAAGATCCTCTTTAATATCAATTTCCAATTCTTTTCTATCAACCCTTTCACTAAATTCAATCGGCGCATTAGAGATAATAGCCAACGGTCGTTGTTCATCTGCTTCTCCCATAGTCAGGACGGCGGCCGTAGCCAAACTGTCAGCCACATCGGTTCTGGCATAATGTAATAATCGGCCAAAAATATCCGGCTTACCTTTATACATTTTAATACCCTTAAAACCGGCATACCCCATGGCAATACCGACAGTTCCTGCTCGTAAAGGTAGTAGGCGGCTATCGGTAATTATAACACCTAAATTTTTAAGCCGATATTTTTTCTTCAAACTAACACGAAGTTTATCAGCAGTCTTAAAACAATCTTTCGGCAATAGTATTAATTTACCGTCAGCATTGGATTCGTCAATACCGGCCGCCGGCATTACCATATTATCTTTAATGGTCAACCAAGTATATTTGGTTTTCATGGCCCACTGACTTTCTTGCTTAATCAGTCTAACTTTATTGGCCGTAGTATTAGGCACGGCCACTCTACCTTCGGCTATAGCCACTATTTTAGAAGTCACCACTACAATAGATTTCTCCGGAATTTTTTTAATATGAGCGGATATAAAATCAAGGAGATTATCTCCCAACTTAAAAACTCTTGTCTTAATCGGATTAATAACCATAAACCAATATGCTAATATTTTCTCTTATCACCACTACATCCTTGCAGACTGGCATGTAAATGATGGACTCCCGGATAAAAATCGCAGGGTATTTGCTCACCATCCTTCATCTCACAAAAAGCAGTCATCCCAGCTTGTGTTAAAGCATCCTGCAAATATGGATAAAAATTGACATTTTTAGAATAGTTCCAGGGCTGAAGATCAACAGCGCAGGATACAGGCGGATCATCCTTATTAAAATCCTTGCATTTATATCTTGTACCACCATAATGCGCTGAATTTTTCGTGTGCTGACAAGCTTTACTCAATTCTCCAGCAGTGCTGAAACAAGTACCATCTAATGCATAGTCATCAGTAACGCTAGTGAGATTGACAATTTTATATTGTTCACCCAATGGAAAATTTGCCGGTTCAATCGCCTGTAGCAAAACTTCAGCTTTATACAAGGCTTCCGGCAGACCGGGCAAGGCGTATTTCAATTGATTACGGTTACCCATGGCCGGAGTAAAAATATGCATCTTACTTACCTGAATTACCTCAGTCGGACCACACTTGGTGGGTAACCCAGCTACAATTGGTTCAATTTCAATTAACCCCACCTCATCCAAACCTTTTAGCTCCACTAAATTTCTGTTGATTTGCGCTAATAATAAATAAGCGGTTAGGGCAAAAATTAAGCCCAAAATAGCGCCCGAGATAGTTGACTTGGCATTACCAACTTTTCCCTGATTACCGATAGCTATCAGCCACTGAAAACCACCGACCAGAATCATCAACACAGCCAATATTACAGCCGCCTGAATAAAAAAAGATACCAAAGTATTGATGTAACAAGGCAAAAAGTCCGGATTAGGCGTACTACCGGCATAAACGCTGGGGCATTTAGAAACGTCTAAACCAACGGAAGACTTAAACTCAATACCGTCAATAGCGTAAACTTTATGTATCAAAAATTCCCAAATATTCATGGCTATATTATACCATTTATTGGCCTAACCAAAAAATGCCAATTCAACGGTGCAACAAAAATATACTGGGCCTATAAAATTTTTATATCCGACCCCTACTTCCTCGCCGCTCGCTCGCACTACGTCGTTCGAGAACGACGTGTGGAGCGGCGAGGTCCGTCCTCCCCTTAGCAGGGAGGCTCCTTTAGTTAGAGCCCCTCCTGACAAGGAGGGTAAGGGGAGGTCATGAGAGATAAAATAAAAATTATAAATACCTAACAAATTTATTATGACTGTCAACCAAAATATTAACCGCCTTTATTGGCTCATCAGTCAATTCAAAACCCATAATAATTATTTCTTCGCCTTTTTTTATTAGATGAGCGGCCGCGCCATTCATACAAATTATGCCCGAATCAGTCGCTCCTTCAATCACGTAAGTTTCTAGTCTCACACCGCTAGTATTACTAACAACCATGACTTTTTCACCGAGCCAAAGACCAACTTTATCAATCAGCGTTTTATCAATAGTAATACTGCCAACATAATTTAAGTCAGCAGCGGTAACGGTGGCTTTATGTATTTTTGATCTTAAGACTGACCGCATTTTTTAGTTAATCGTCAATTGTTCCGCCCAGAGGGCGGCCGCCCTCTGGGCGGAATTGTTAAGACTTAGCTAGCGCTGCTGTCAAAATTATTGAATCACGGTGACTGATAAATTTCCACTGATACAAGTTAGGCACGCTGGGTGGTTGTTTTAACAACTTAGCCGCTTCCTCCGGCTTAACCCATAACAGCTGACAACCCTGCTCTATTTCCTCCGGATCCCACTTAGGCTGTCCTTTGCTTCCAGAAACTTCAGCTGTATAACCGTAAATATCAATTCGTAATTTCCAGGCATCACGATATTCCTCAATCATGCCCAGCTCTTTAACATTGGCAATCTGACAACCAGCTTCTTCTAGGCATTCACGCTTCAAGCAGTCCAAAAGTATCTCACCCGGCTCGCAACCACCCCCGACTAACTTGTAAAAACCGTCTCTGGCTAAAAAGAGCAAGCCTATCAAACCTTGTTGATCACGAAGAATAACTCTGGTCGCCAAAAGATGCCGGTCATAAATCGGATTAACAATCGGCTGATCAGGATACAGATCTTGATGTCTGACTATGGCTAAAACTTTTGGCGAATTACTCATTAAAATGATCAGCTTCGTCGGCTAAAGCGTCAGCCTTAGTTTTATGAATAGTGCCGTCCTTATGCTCCGGCGGTGAATAAATAGTATAGAGCTTTAACTTCTTATCAGTAGAGGTATTTATAACATTATGTTTAACGCCAGCTGGAATCACAATAGCAAAATCATCGGCTACTTCAGTCTCCACACTGTCCAATATTACCTTAGCCTGTCCTTCCTCAATCCTTAAAAACTGATCAAGGTGATGGACTTCTGTGCCAATTTCCTCGCTTGGTAATAAACTCATAACCACCAACTGACTGTGCTTGGCGGTATAAATAACTTGGCGAAAATAGTCATTAGACAAAGTCGCTTTTTCTATGTTTGTAATAAAGCCTGACATATTTTTAAAGTTAATAATAATTTACGATTTTATATAACCACAATTAGGCATAATTATCAATCCTCATTAATAAAATCCTAATACCTAAACTCTAAACCCTAAACAAACAATAATATCAAAATTTAAAAATTTTAAACCTTAGAATTTAAATATTGTTTGGGATTTGAAATTTGAAACTTAAATTTTCATAACGCTGATCAATCCAAGTATCTTACCAATATTTCCTAGTCTTGCATCCAGAAACAATTTATGCTAATGTGGCACGTTCGCTCTTTCAACAAGTCTCTATCGCATGAAAAGGAGGGTTTCTATGCGAGAAGACATGATTAGGTCATACATCCAAATGTTGGTAGTAGCCTATGGATCGCCACGGTCAATTGTCCCCAAGCCCTATCTCCGACTCATGTATGACGCCGGAAACATCACCGGCCTTGTCAGACGAATCAAGATGCAATTACGCCTTAGTTCTAGCCTGCGGATCGGTTATGTCAATAGTGGCGGGCTGATGAACGCACCGGCCTGGATTGAGTTCCCTGCCTCATTGCCGCTCTACGGCAGTCACGCCTTGCGACAAATTACAATCACAATGTATATTCGCAAATCATTTTTGCAACATTGTAGTTTCGAACAACTAGTCGCGGCGATAGCTCACGAGCTCTCTCATCTGGTACTGACCGCCACTAATCATCAGCTAGAAAATAGTGAGGAGGCCGTTGACTTGCTGGCTATGATGTTGGGCTTTCGTAATTATTTCAGGGAGGGATACCGACCACTAACGGACTACTGTGCGGACACCGTCACAAAACTTGGTTACCTGACAGTCGAGGAAGTCAATTACGCCGCCGATCTGATGGAACGCTCCGCTCGCAGTGCGTAAGAGCACAGAACAGTCGTCAACATGACGACTGTTCTTCTTTTTTAATTTGTTGGTTCTTATCTGGGTCTCCGACGTCTTTGACTCTGGCCATGTTGACGATAAGGCCGCTTGCTGCGGGGGAATCCGGCAGAACTGTACTCCGGCCGCTTATACGAAAATGGCTTTTTACCAACCTCTGACTGTGGCTCAAATTGAGAAACCCGCTTGGCCGGTAATTCAGGCACCGGAGAAATCGGTAAAGTCTTTTTTATTAAGCGTTCAATATCGCGCAACTCCTGTCGCTGGTCTGGTGTTGCTAAAGAAATAGCATGCCCATTTACCCCGGCTCTGGCTGTGCGACCAATACGATGCACATAATCTTCAGTGTTAGTGGGCAAATCAAAATTTAAAACCAATTCTATCCCTGTTACATCAATACCGCGGGAAGCAATATCGGTAGCGATTAAAACTCGGTACTTACCGGATTTAAAACCGGACATTGCTTCTTTGCGTTGCGCCAATGAACGATTGGAATGAATTTCTACCGCACTACTGCCCATATCCCTGACTGCTCTGGCTAATTTCTTGGCACCAAATTTCGTTCGAGTAAAAATCAGAGTCGGTCCTAAATATTGCTGTAAAAGTTTTTCTACCAGTCTAGTTTTATCCAACTTGTTGATAATAAATATTTCCTGCGTTAGGTGTTCAGCTATGGAACCGGTTGGCGCCACTTCAATACGAATTGGTAACTTCATAAAACTGGTGGCCATTTTCATAATTTCCGGCGCTAAAGTCGCAGAAAATAACATTGTTTGACGTTCCAAGGGCAGGTGCTGAAAAATTTTCTTAATTTGCGGAGCAAAACCCATATCCAGCATGCGGTCAGCTTCATCTAAAACAACAATTTTTACATTTTTCAGGCTGGCGGTTTTTTGCTGTAGATGGTCATTCAACCGACCGGGCGTGGCAATAATAATATGTGGCTGACGTCTTAAGGCCTGAATCTGACGACCGATAGGTGTGCCACCAATCAGCACCGCTGTTTTTAATCCAAATTTTAAACCTACTTTTGTTAAGACTTCGTCAACCTGAATAGCCAGCTCACGGGTCGGTAAAACAATCAGGCCAATACCTTTAAGCTGGTTGAGGCGTTGAATCAAAGGAATGCCAAAAGCCAGAGTCTTGCCTGTGCCTGTTTGCGCTACGCCCACCAAATCTTTCCCCTGCAAAGCCACTGGAATAGCCTGATGCTGAATAGCTGTCGGGACTTGGTAATTTAATCTGGCCAAAGCTTCCATTAAACTGGGTGCTATACCTAAACCGGAAAAGCTGGGGACACCCGACTTGTTATTTTGATTCATAAAATGAGTTTAATCAATAAAGAGTCTGAATATTCAGTGTATCGCATTAAATCAGTAGTAGCAAACTTTTGTACAGTTAACACCCTAAACAAAAAAGTGTCTAACCAGGCTACTAATTGACATCGGAGCCTACAAAAGTTATAGTAATTGACGCTGTTGGAGAGGTCGCATAGTGGTCTAGTGCGCTTGCTTGTCCCGCGGAGCGGGATGCCGCTACGCGGCAGCCAGTATGAGTATTACATATAATTAATGAAAAGCGATTATGTTTATTGTATATATTTTGCAGAGTACAAAAACTGGTAAACGTTACATAGGGCATACTGAGGACATATTACGTCGTCTGAATGATCACAATACCGGACGGGTAAAATCTACATGTTATGGTAAACCATGGCGCGTTATATATACTGAAGAATATCCCGATAGAAGCTCTGCTTGTCGGAGAGAAAAGGAGATAAAATTGTATAAGGGTGGGATAAAACTAAAAAGATTGCTCGGGTTGTGGCAGGAATAAATTTGATGTATCTTATATAGCGAAGTATAAAAAGGAGATAAATATACTTAGTTTCGTTTATGGAGAGGTCGCATATCCTGCGTAACGGGACACCGTCACGCGGGGGCGGTCTAAATATGACAAGTAAACATCTAGTTCAAAAAGTTGATACATGGAGAGGTCGCATAGTGGTCTAGTGCGCTTGCTTGGAAAGCAAGTATATCGAAAGGTATCGGGGGTTCGAATCCCCCCCTCTCCGCCAAGACATTTTAGTATCGGATAGACCCATTATGCCGAGACAGAGGGGTGACTCATGTGATTATAATTGTCAGTACATAATATAATTATGTTTGGTGTTCTATTGTAATTATCAACCTTAATTAGATGAAACTTCTTGCTTTAGAAATTAAAAATTATAGAGGGGTTATTGATAGCGGTAAAATTTATGTCCCAGATTTTCTCTTATTAATGGGTCCCAATAATTCAGGTAAATCAACAATACTTAAAGCTCTAGACATATTTTTTAATGATACAAACTTCGATCCAATAAAAGATTATCCTAAAGATAAAGTTGGAAAAATGGGATACAGGGCTTCCACTAAATTTAGACTAACTTTTGGTAGAGAACCAGGAGAGAAGCTCGGACATCAGCTTAGCTCTTATATAGTAAGGCGAAAAATATTAAATGAGTCTGAAGACGTCATTATTATAGAGATTGAATATCCAAGGGATTATAGCACGTCTTCATTCATAAAAATAAAGATCAATAATAAATACAAAGGATCCACTAAACCTTCTGACAAATATTATAAGATATTAGCACTTGTTCGTAAGAGAGTTGCCTATACTTACATACCAGCCTTCAGAATAACTGATAGTAATAAGATAAATAACAAGGTTATTTCTCAACTTTTCGAGTTTGTTCTTAATCATTCTCAAAAATATAGAAAAAACCAAAAAAATTATCTAAATTCTATATCATCTCAACTGTCCGTTGTTAATAAGTCTATCAAAAAAATCTATTGCCGGTTTTCCCGAAATTCAGGAAATACATTTTGATTTTGATAAAATTAACTTTAGCGACCTAGGATTAAAGGCTGATACTTCAATAACAACGAAAAATAAAGTCCCCATTGAGCAAGAAGGGACAGGTCTTCAGAGTGCTTTTATTATTGCCATCACTCGTTACATATTACTCAATCAAGAAAAAAAGAAAGGCGCAAAAATGATAATTGGTATTGAGGAACCCGAGATATTTTTACATCCTTCAGCTCAAAGAGCTTTGATGAATGCTATTAAACACTCTCAAGCATTAATTAGCACCCATTCACCCATAATTCTCGATGAACTATCTCCTAAAGAATTTACAAATATATTAAGATGCAGCTCTGAGGGGAAAAAAAGATTTTTTCAAATTTCTTCCGCAACAGATATTAAATTATTAACACAGCTCTATGAGGATTCAGATATTACAGGTGGAGAGTTCTTTTTTTGCGACAAGGTAATTCTTGTAGAAGGAATAACCGACAGGGCTATTCTAAAAAAACAACTTAGAAGGAGAAATTATTTTTCCTCAACAATTATAGAGGTTGGTGGTAACACTAAATTTGGCAAACCATTGCGACTTTTAAAACAATTTGATCTTCCTACCATCTTGTTAGTTGATGAAGATTGTTTCACTGGGAACAATAAGAATGCTTTCAAAAAATCTTTAACTGAAGGGGGCTTTATTGCTGCGAACGATTGGCAAATATTAATTAAAAATTTGCATAATAACATACGACGCCCCAATGGTTTGCTGGCATTTTTTAAGAAATCGCAAGAACTCACAAACCTTAAGGGGATGTTTATATTTCCTAAAGAGCTTGAGCCAGCGATAATTGACGAAAAAAATGTTTCTAAAATCATAGATTGGCTACTAAACTATGGCAGAAATTGTCTGAATTTGTCCAGTAATACAGTAGACGAATTAGCGGATATTAGAAATGAAGTTGCTGTAATGACTAAAGTCAAAAAAATGAGAGAGTTAATAATAAAAAAAGATCTAAAAAAGCGTTTTATTATTGAACAGATGTTTGATTATCTAATTAAAAATGATATGGTGCCGGTCATATTTGAGAACCTCACCAAGGCCATCTCAGATAATTGAAGTCAATTGTAATCGTTACAGTAACTTTTTTTATTATTTAGTAGGATCAATTTTAATTAAAATAGTATTGCACAAATTTTATTCAACGTGGTTCGATTTATTACTCAAGCAGTGTCAACGTTTTATCTTTATATACTATCCTTGATCTTAGGTTTCCAAGTAGTTCTCGCTTTTCTGACACCGACCCCTCTTTCAATATATACTTGGCATAATTTCGGATGTCCATATCATCCCTGTTTTTTACCTTGTCAGTACTGCCAAGCACCGACCTTTGGAATATATTGAATCTTGCGATTTCATCTTCCAGCTTCTGCCTCATGCCAAGCTCGTTGATATTTACCTTATCCAATATTTTCAATAACTCAGTAATCAATTCCTCCTCACGGATGTACTTGTTCTTACAGTTACGATCTCTAGCTCGGGTGCAACCATAATAAATGTAGTGAGCTGACGTCCCGTCCTTAAGCGGCTTCCATTTTTCTTCGGCGGATATTCCTGATCCGCAGTAACCGCAAGTAAATAATTTCGTAAAGGCGAATTCCTTATTTTCCCTGACTATCTGATCTCGCTTTAACTGCACCTTGGCTTTTTCAAACAATTCTTGGTTTATAATCGGTTCATGTTTACCAGTGTACCAGTTGCCACTTTCTTTAGGGTGTTCAAAGACTCCGTAATAAAAAGGATTATTTATGATGCGGTAGACTCCACCTAATGTTAATGACTTATTACCTCGAGTATAGAAATTCAGTTCATGCTTAAGCCAGTTATATACTTTTCTGCCAGAGTACTGTTCATGAGCAACCTTCTCAAACATCTTCTTTATTACTGGAGCTCGTTGAGGATCAATTATAATCTGACACTTCTTATCCATTCTATTCTGGTTTAGATAGCCCAATGGAGCTACTCCTGGCCATAATCCCATTTCTACCCTTGTCCTTAGTCCTCGTTTTACGTTAATACCTCTATTATCATTTTCCAGCTTAGCTTGTGACCCTAAAATCATCAGTAGGAACTTCTCGTTTGGGTTATTGCTAAATCTCTGTCCAAAAGTCCTTATTTCCAAAAGTGCACCAGAATCCATAAGATCTACGATTTTACCGAGGTCGCCCGCATTTCTACTGATACGATCTGGTGCCCAGGTCAGAATTCCGTTGAACTTTTCCTGTTTTATCTCTTCAATGATCTCATTAAAGATTGGTCTTTGACCTGTTTCTTTGGCTGAATGGGATTCTCGTTTCATGGTTACGACCTCCAAATTTTCCTTTTCAGCCAGCTGAAGCATCTCTTTGATCTGGCTATCTATAGATAATACTTGTCTTTCCTCAGATTCCGTTGATTTCCTTGCATAAAGGCAGTATTTTACCCTTGTTGGGGTGGTTATTTTGCCTACCGTCCCCATAGGCGTTTGCACTGTATTCATATACCTAATGAGTACCGCCGATCCCCAAAGGAGTCTAGAGCGTCCCGAGTAGATAAACTGTAGGTAAGTAAATATGCCAGAAAAGCCCGAAGGTCCTGTGATGCCCTAAATTCGCGGTTTATAACTACCCATATTGCTCTTAGCTTCCGAATTTAGCATCAAGCTCTTGAAGTAGTTGATATCCCCGGCAATGGGTAAGAATACCGCGATATGACTGTAGCGTCTGATGAAACGATTCTTTACTAATAATTCCAGCGTCGAGTTGCTGTTTCTTAAGCGTTAGCTTTCTAAACATCCGGCGTTTGGTCTTAGTACGTAAAACAATATGATGCGGAAATATAACATAACCCAAGAAATCAATGCCCTGGCGTGCTTTACGAATTTCTATTTTATTAGGATGTAACTGAAGCTTAAGTTTGTCACTAAGAAATCTTTCTATCTCTGGGATCAAATTTTCCAGATAATCCCGATTTCTGCTAAGCAAGACAAAATCATCAGCATACCGAATATAGTGCTTAACTCTTAAGACGCGTTTTATATATTGATCCAGCTCATTTAAATATATATTAGAGAACAGTTGGCTTGTGACATTTCCCAGCGGTATGCCTTTACCAGTCGCGCGGTGTAAGCTATTAATTATGTTAGTGATAACTTCCATAAGCCGTGGATCATGAACTCTGTGCCTCACTAATTGCAAAAGCGTCAGATGGTCAACCGAATCAAAAAATTTTCTAACGTCACATTTTAATACCCATACAGCGCAAGTATCATTTCGCGATAATTTCCATATGAACTCCTGCAATCGTTTGACCGCGCGATGAGTTCCTTTGTCCTTGCGGCTAGAGTAGGAATCAAAAATAAAAGATTTATCAAATAGTGATTCTATGGCTCGAATAATCGCGTGATGGACAACACGATCCGTCACACAAGCTTTGTGGATTGATCGAAGCTTTGGGTCATGAATATAGAATGACGTATAACGAGAGTGCCGATAAGTGTCCTTAAGTAATTGAGAATGTAATGTGAAAAGATGATCCTCGCAGTTTAAGCCGAAACGCTGAACATCAAGTTTCTTCTCTTTTCCGCTCTTAAATTCGTGCCAGGCGGTGAAGATAGACTCCAATGAAAATGTTCGTTCAAAAAAACTTTCAGTGGTATACTGAAGGTAATGAGTAATCAAGCAGGGGCTTTTAT
>CAYTUI010000007.1:0-42943 GCA_964441335.1 uncultured Gammaproteobacteria bacterium | reverse complement strand
GGCGTGGACTACTGGGGTATCTAATCCCATTCGCTCCCCACGCTTTCGTCCCTGAGTGTCAGATCTGTTCTAGCAAGCTGCCTTCGCATTTGGTGTTCCTACCGATATTAACGCATTTCACTGCTACACCGGTAATTCCGCTTGCCTCTCCCAGTCTCTAGTTTATTAGTTTTCCCGGCAGTCCAAAAGTTGAGCTTCAGGATTTGACCGAAAACTTGATAAACCACCTGCGGACGCTTTACGCCCAATCAATCCGGGTAACGCTCGCCACCTTCGTATTACCGCTGCTGCTGGCACGAAGTTAGCAGTGACTTATTCCTGAGGTACAGTCACTAATTCTTCCCTCAGAAAAGATCTTTACACCCCGAAGGGCTTCTTCGATCACGCGGCATTGCTCCTTCAGCCTTTCGGCCATTGAGGAAGATTCTCGACTGCAGCCACCCGTAGGTGTCTGGGCAGTGTCTCAGTCCCAGTGAGGGGGGTCATGCTCTCACACCCCCTACCCGTCGTAGCCTTGGTAGGCTTTTACCCTACCAACAAGCTGATGGGCCATAGGCTCCTCTCGAACCGTCGGAACTTTACATGGGAATGACTTGCGTCCCCCCATGACTATCGGGGATTGTCCCAAATTTCTCTGGGTTATACCCGAGTTCGAGGTAGATTACCAATGTGTTACTCTCCCGTTTGCCACTCGCCCTACTTTTGCGTCTTAATAATAAGTTATGTGTCAATATTGCAGTTGCTGCTTTATATTGACAAGCAGCGCTGACCCAAATAGGGTCCTCGCATTTGCGAGACGCGCTGCTTCTATGATTCAGAAGCAAAAGTAGGGCGGGTTAGACTTGCATGCCTTATCCATGCCGCCAGCGTTCACCCTGAGCCAGGATCAAACTCTCTGTTTAAGAAACAGTAGTTTTATTTCACCGAGTGATATCAAACAAAAATTGTTGATAGCGAAGGGCGAAACCCTGCCTGCCCCGCAAAGTGAAACGATGCGGGGAGCCAGGATCAAACTCTCTGTTTAAAATCCTTCTAGCCAGAGGCCAGAAAGGAATAACATGAGCGAATAGGCTCAAAATTATGATTGAAATGAAGTGCTTTATCAGTCATCGCCGAAGCGTTGGCTAATAAAGCCTAAAGTCATAAACCAAAAAGGTTTATGTTGAATTGACATTGAACCGTCACATTTAAGAGGTTAATGTAAATTATATGGTCTATTAGGTTGTTAAATAACTGGCCTCAACCCGGTTATCTTTGAATTTGGGTCAAGAAAAAACAGCAATATCCGACTCTCAGATATTTCTGCTTTCTCTCAACTCTGTCTAATAACCACAGTCGATCTTGGCTACTAGGCTAAATTGTTTTATCTGTTGGAAAGCTACTTTGTTTAATTCTTTAGAACTGTGGGAACAGTTTAAGGCAATTCCAAATATTTGTCAACCCCGGCTGTTGGCATGATTGAGACCGAGACATTTAGGGATGAAATGGGCGGTTTATTAAGGGTATGTAAAACTGCTGGTAGATTATTAGAACTACTTGATATGGAGATAATAAAGGATGTTTATTAAGGCATAGGGCTGTAGTTCTTGCCCAATAACTCTGGTTGCCCAGGGGTTAGTTAGGCCGGTCAGAGCTATAATAAACGAGATGACGGTCAATAGTATTAATAGATAAAAAAGTATTGAATAACGACGCGGTAAATTTTGAGCCAATATCCAAAACCAGGGAGCGACAAATGGTAAGAACCAACGCATTCCAAAAGTGCTTCCGCCAAGGTCGTTGGAGACTATAATAATGCCAAACATATAAAAGATACTGCTAATTAAAATAAGGAGCGTTTCAGATTTGAGGTATGAATTATTTTTTATAGTTTTCCAGCCCGACCAAAGAGAGAAGAAAAGAATGGGGGTTAAAATCATGATGCCACTGTTTCCAAAAAAAGCTTTCCAGATATTGCTCATAATTTCTTGGGGCCTAAGAATATTAATATCAGTACGCCAATTGTTTTCTGGTAACAGGTGATAAAATTTGGACATTACATACATAGGCAGAAGTGTGCCAGTGGTTATGAAATTTAAAATCAGGGTAATAGCAAGGCCTGGTAGTGAGCCGGCAATATACCAAAGAGTTAGGGATAGACCTTTGGTAAGCCGAAGGAAAAGTAAAACTGCCAGCCAAAAAATAATGCCAACAGGGATATCAACTGCAATAGCTAATCCTGCCAGTAAACCTGCTAGGAGAGAAATGTAGTTTTTCTGTTTAGGGTGGTCTTTTAAAATTAGCAGGCAATAAAAAGCTCCGTAGATTAAAATAGCTACCAGAAGATGATTAGAAAAAACAGTGGCGTAGGGTAGTAGGAGTGTAGTTAGAGCCAGAATAATCGTTAACAATAATTTGGTCTGATTATTCAACTTAATAAAATTCAGTGATTGGTAAAAGAGATAAAGGAGAATTAAAAACGGTAGTCCGGAGAAAGTCAGCGCTAATAAATAGAAACTCCCATTATAATTTAACTCCACTGGGCTAGGCAGAGAGTTGCCAGAAATTTTTTGAAAAATTTTATAGACTCCAGACGCTATGATTGACATCAGAGGTGGTTTATCGGAATACCATCTGTGGCCGTCAAAAGTAGTGTCCCCCAGAGTGGTGCGGCTAATTTTTCCGCCGTCGGCCAGGGACAGCTCATTGGTAGAAGTAATATTTAGTTGTCCGCGTTCAATAAGAGAGCGGATTGTCAAAAGACGGGACAGCTCGTTATTGGTGCGGGGAGCGGTTTTGGTTGAGAATATAATAAAAGCCGTCATTGCCAACAGAAATATTACCAAGGCTTTGTCTCCCTTAAACATTATTTATACGTTTTGAGTTGTCTATGTTTATTTCTCCAGTCGTTGATTTTTTTGTGATTGCCGGAGAGCAAAACTTCAGGCACTTTATATTTCAGATACTTTACTGGTCGGGTATATTGCGGGTATTCAATATTTGTTTGGCCATTGCTCATGACCGAAAATGATTCATCTTTGACAGATTGTTCTTTACCTACTACGCCCGAAATAAGACGACTGACAGAATCCACGATTACGGCCGCGGCCAGCTCGCCGCCGGTTAAAATAAAGTTGCCTAAGGAAATTTTTTCATCCACAAAATGATCAATTCTGGCGTCAATCGCCTCATAATGACCGGTTATTAAGATAAGTCTTGGATATTTACTTAGTCTTTTGGCCTGAATTTGGTCATAAGTCCTACCGCGAGGTGTCAGTAAGATGACCCTGGTTTTGGCATTCTTCTTTTTGTAAATCTTCTTTAAAGCCTGATGCACGACGTCAACTTTCAGAACCATGCCGACGCCGCCGCCATAAGGTGTATCGTCAACATTTTTATGTTTGCTGGTGGCAGAGGAGCGGATGTCGTGAGTTTTGATGGTTATTAGCTTCTTGTCTTGCCCGCGTTTCAGCATAGATTCGCTAAAGTAGGAGTCTAGAATATGCGGAAAAATTGTCAGGATATCAAATTTCATTTTACCTTCTTTAAAATTGTTTGCGCTCTTTTTGTCATTATTTCTAATGATTTTAGGCCAGCAGTGCCCTTAGCCGAGACAAAGAAAGAAGCGACTGAATTTCCATAGGATGCTCCCTCTATGGGGTCATGGTGTTTCAGATAGCCGTAAACAAATCCGATGTTGAAACTATCGCCAGCGCCCCCAGTATCAACAGCTTTTACTTTATGTACCGGAACTTCAACAACTCTTTCCTTTTGACGGGCGACGAGCGTTCCTTTGCTTCCTTGGGTTAAGATGACAATCGGAAAACCGTGATTAGTAAGATAGTTCAATTTTTGAGGAATTGTTTTATGGTTGGCAGGAATGTGTATATGTTCCAGATCTTCATCGGACATTTTCAACACCTCAATCATACCTTGATAGTCGGGTAATTTATTCCAATGGTGCTTTATTAGGTGATAAAAGCCATCAGCTTGTTTCTGTGTTTCCCGTGTCAGTCCCTGAACATCCATGATGATCGTGACATCGCCGAGAGATTTACATAACGCCGGGGTGATTTCATGATAGATTGGATTGAGAATAATTGCGTCGGAGTTAATTTGAAGTTTTTTAAGTTCGGTCGCCAGAATTGGTTTTTTCATAATACTGCTCAAGCGCAATACACGTTTGGGTTTGCTGTAGTCATTGGCAAAGTTATTGCTATTGGGGCGCGCTAGGCGGTGAACTCGGACTCCAACCTGTTCAAGTTGACGCATGCCCGGAATAATATCTTGTGCTCCGGCGGTAATTACCAGTGTTGGTAATTTCATTTTTGCGGCTGTAAAACCTCCATACATAACACTGCCTCCCCAGCGTTCTCTAATTTCCCCGTTTTCATAAACCGGTGTGGAGTGAGAAATAGCCCCAATTAAAGTAATGCTAGGAACGTGTAATTTGTATCGCTGGATTTGCTTCAAAATAAGCGGCGCCAGTATTTTATTTGAGCTGAAGTAAATTAAATAATTTTTAACATCAGGTTTATTATATTGAAAGCGTTGCCCGTCGGCATCCAACAAGACGCCGCCCGCTTCGTGCACGATTACGTCAGCAGCACTTACGTCCCATTCTTTACCGGACGGTCGCGTTGTCATAACAACATCATGCGCCCCGGTTACTTGTACCAGCCGATGTGCTAATGGTCCAATTTGAGTGATTTTCTGGCCGTGGAATATTTTTTTAAATAAACGCCTTCGTGCTGAATTCCTGCCGGTCAGCGCCAAATTAAGGTCTGACAAAGACTTCTTTACTGCTCTTACTTTAAGTTTATTCGGTACTTCATTGCCCAACTGACGATAGGCACCCTTACCTTGCTCGGCATAAATGAGTTCGTTTCGCAAAGGGGCATAGATCACCCCGAGTTGTGGCCGTCCGTCCACTGCCAGGCCGATGCTGACGGCAAAGGTTTTATCAACGGGTCGTAGTCGTCTGCCCAGAAGGTAATTGACGAAATGATGCGTCCCGTCAATCGGATCAACAAGCCAGACCCGGCGTTTATTTTTTCTAAGATCGTATTTTATGGTGGCGGGTGATTCTTCAGCTATGATAAAATCGTTGGGGAAATGCTTTTTGATACTTCGAATGACAAATTTGTCTACCGTGCGGTCAACTGTGGTGACAATCTCGTTCTTGGATAAGTTTTTTATATTTTTATGGCCTACGAAACTGGCATTGTTATACTTTGATTTCCTGATTTTATCGGCTTCTTTGAGAATAAGTTCACCGGCTTCAGTGGCAATATGTATGGCTATTTGTAAATCTTTGGATATTTTTTTCATAGGCACATTATAGCATCTTAAAAGACAAAAAACACCCTTCGACTTCGTCCTCTCGACTTTGTTCGAGGACTGCGCTCAGGGTGATTTTTGTTATTGAAACTTTAAATTACAATTTCAAGTCTTGTACAGCCGAGTCCATAGATACTTCATCTACAGATGCTTCTTCAGTGCGGGCTGAACGAGGACCTTTGGATCCTTCTGGTTCATAAATCTTGAGATTTACCCGGGCATTGTTCTTAGCACCGATTACACGTAAGAGTGTTCTCAAAGCGCGAGCTGTATTGCCACTGCGTCCGATTATCTGGCCCATGTCTTTTGGATTGACTTTCAGGGTCATTAGAACTCCCATTTCATCGACAGTTCTGTCGAGACTTACGTCGCTGGGATTGTCAACTAGAGCCTTAACAACGTACTCTAGAAACTCTTGGTCTTTCTCTGCCATTTCGTAATCTTAATGATTATTTTTTTAAAGAATGTTGACTAAGTCAACAGGTCTTATAATACCAAATTTGATGAATTTGTCAACCCCATTGCTCGCGAGCGGCGGGGTTAAGTTTTAAGCCTTAGGTTCTTCTGTAGCCACTGGTTCAGCTGGAGCCTCTGGTTGCTTAACGTCAGTTTGTGGCTCGGCTGTTTTCTCTTCAACGGGCTGTTCTTCAGTTTTCTGTTTCTCGGTGATTTGTTCGCCTTCGGCTTTAGCAACGGGCGCTTCTTCTTTCTTATTCTTTTCGGCTATTTTTCCGGCTCGCTTTTTAGTGATAGAAACTGACTTTTTCTTCTTGCCTGTTTCAATAACACTTTCTTTCATCAGCAAATTAAAAACTGAATTTGATGGTTGAGCGCCGACGCTAATCCAGTATTTTATTCTGTCAGTTTTGAGGCTGGACAGTTTGGTAACAGGATTATAAGTGCCCAAAAGTTCCAGGAAATTAGCCTGGGTGTCTCTTTTGTTTTCCGAGATAACTACTCGGTAGAAAGGCTGTGTCTTTTTGCCTTTCTTGGAAAAACGAATCTTTAGCATATTGTTTATGTTCCCCCCGCCAAGCGGGGATTAATTATTCTGTCCTTTCTTCCGCCAGAGGCGGAAAGAATTTACGCGCCAGAGAAAGGAATGACGTACCAAGTGTTACTGGGTTAGTCAAAAAGAGGATACTGTATTGGGAGATTTTTGTCAACCCAGCACCATTTTTTGAATAAAAAAATGGTGCTGGGTCAACCTCGCCGCTCGCGAGCGGCGAGGTTTATCCTCTCCCCGCCCGACATGCCCGACGGCAGTCGTGGCGGGCGGGCTTTAATTCCTCCCCTGAACTTGTCCGCCTCCCATTCAGGGGCTGAGGCCCTTCTGGGTCGAATGACTGGTGGAAGGGGAGGCTAGGTATGGGAAATCATTAGGCGTAATTAATTCCTGTATTCTCGACGGTAGGAGAGATCTCCAAATTACAGACGTAAGTTGCTAGGAGATCTCTCCCCTTCGATTTTTCTTCGATTATTATTCGTTGATTATGGAGTAGTTTCGGTGTCGCCTAAAGTTTTCTCGGGGTCGAGAATTCGATTGAGAGGATTCGGATGAATTATTGGAGAGCCTCAATCTTCGCCGCCAGGATAAAATCGTTTATAGACAAACCTTTTACTGCGTGAGTCCATAGCTCAATATCAACCTTACCCCAAGTGAAACAGATATTGGGATGATGCCCCTCAATTTCGGCAATTTCAGAAACTTTGTTAACAAAATTCCAAGCCTCTTTAAAGTTTTTAAAGTTCCATGATTTAGCAATGTGACCGGTCTGATTTAAAGACCAGCCAGCGACAACTCCAAGGTACTCCTGAATTTTGTCTGCAGATAATGAAGGCCCACCGGTTTCACAGGGTATACATTTTTGATGGGATAAGTTTGTCATATTTTTAAATTTAGTTAGAATTCTCGACGGTAGGAGAGATCTCCAATAAATTGACGTTAATCGTTTGGGAGATTTTTCCTCCTCCGCCCTTCGGGCACCTCCTCCTTAAAAAAGGAGGAGGAAATAAGGAGGGCGTTATTGGGCAGCTATTTTATCCGCTTCTTCAAAGTTGACTGACAGTAAGTGAGAGACGCCGTCTTCACCCATGGTTACGCCGTAGAGAATTTTAGCCTGATGCATGGTGGCGCGGTTATGAGTAATAGTTATGAATTGAGTTTTGTCAGACAGCTCGTCAACAATTTCGGCAAAGCGAATGGAATTAGATTCATCCAAAGCGGCGTCCACTTCGTCCAGAACAACAAATGGTGAAGGATTGTTGGCGATGATAGCTGAAATTAAAGCAATAGAGGTTAAAGCTTTTTCTCCGCCCGACAGCATATTAATACCGGAAACCTTTTTACCCGGAGGAGTGGCAATTATTTCAATATTATAGTCCAGGGAATCAAAATGTAATTTATTAGATTTCTGTTTTTCAACATCTTCGTCGTCATCATCTGAATCTTCCGCAAGTTCACCGCCCAGAGGGCGGTCGCCCTCTGGGCGATCTTCCGGCCGTTTCATTTCCAACAATAGTTTGGCGTTACCGCCATCAAATAATTTCTTGAAATATTTAGAAAATAAAGTATTAATATTTTTAAAGCTGTCATTAAATTGTTGCGCAATTGTCTCGTCCAATTCTTTGATTAGCTTTCTAAGAGATTGCATGGCCTGATTCAGGTCAGTAGTCTGCTGTTCCAAAAAGTCGGCTCTTTCTTTGACCTCTTGGTATTCCTGCAAAGTCGCGTCATCAATGCCACCGATAATACTTAACTGCCGTTTAATATCTAAAATTTTGTGTTTGGTTTCGCTGGGGTCTAAATTAACGACTTTGCTGACAGTAAAAGTTGGAAATTCGTCCCTGATTTCTCTCTGTAAATCTTCCCAACGGGTTTCCAATTTAGCTAGCTCAATATTTAGATTGTTTAGTTGATTGGATAAAAGATTTAGGTCGTATTGCAAACGGCTGTAATCTTTTTGCCAGTCCAGAATCTGCTGTTTCTTGTCCTCCTCTTTATTATTGAACTCGGCTATTTCCAAACTGACTTTTTCAATAGTTTGGGCTTGAGCTTGGAGTCGGTTGTTGATGTCAGTCAAATTGTTGGCAGTCGCTGGTTGACCGGAATTGTTAAGTTTAATTTCTTCCTGCAGTTTGTTTTTTTCCTGAACAATTTCCTGCAACTGATGTTCCAGGCTGGAAATGTTTTGTTTAATTAATTCCAGCGAGGTTTTTAATTTATGTATAGCCGCACTGCTTTGGTCTTTTTGCTCCAGCAGTTTCTTAAGTTCGGTCATCATTTTACTTTGGTCAAGCTGTTCCGGTTTTCTGACAGCTTTTAAAAAGCCATAGACTTTTTGTCCAAAAGTTTTGAGTTTAGTTTTAAATATTTGCCAAGCCTCCAGATTATTTACGTTTTCAAGCTCCTGATCAATAGCGCGGTATTCTTGGCGCAGGCTATCAGCTTGTTTCTCCAACTGGTCCCAATCGGCTGTTGGCTGGGCATGTTCCTGCCAGAGGTTTTCGGTTTGTTTCAGTTTGGTTTGAATATCTCGTTCTTGAATTTCCAGTTTTTTTAATTCAGCTTCAGTTTGATTGGTCTGCTGTTTTTTTTCTGTCAATTGAATTTTTAGTTTGTTTTCTTTGGTAACCAAATTGTCTAAGCTAGACTGTAGCCAAACTAAATCGCCTTGGCCACTTTTTATCATATCCAGATCTCGAGCGCCTTCCAATTTTGTTTTTTCACGGCTCAAGAGATTATATTCATCCTGCAAAGCCGCTAATTTTTTTTGTAATAAATCAAAGTCGGCAGAACGCGAAGATCCGGCCGATTGGCTCTCCAGTTTTTTTTGCAGTTCAGTAAGTTGAGTCTGAACCTTGTCAATTTTCTCCTGCTGTTTAGCCTTCTCACCTCTGACTTTATCCAAATCGGTCTGCAGTCTGTCAGTCAAAAATGAATAGAAATTCGTTTGTAACTGGTGCAGTTCAGACTCCAGTTTCTCCTTGGCCTCCAATTTATTGACCTGTCTTTTTAGCGAGCGCAGGCGGGGCAGTATTTCGTTCAGCACATTCTCGGCTTGTAGAAGATTTTCATGTGTATGTTGGAGCTTATTTATAGCCTGGTCTTTTTTAATTTGGTATTGCTTAACGCCAGTGGCCTCATCAAAAAAATCCTTGCGCTCGCTGGCTGAAATGGTTAATAAACGGTCAATTGTTCCCTGGCCGATAACGCTATAAGTTTTTTGACCGAAATGAGACTTAGCCAGCAGTAGCTGGATGTCTGATAAGCGGACCTTGTTGTTATTGAGTAAATATTCACTTTCACCGTTACGGTAAATTTTACGGCTGACAATTATTTTACTGTAATCAATAGGCGCCTGATGGTCGGCGTTGTCCAGATGAAGGTCAACTTGCGCGAAACTTAAGCGGGATTTTTTTTCAGAACCAGAAAAGATAACATCGTCGGCTTTTTTGCCACGCAGCAGTTTGGGGCTTTGTTCGCCCAAGACCCAGCGGACAGCATCGGCGATATTGGATTTACCGGAGCCGTTAGGCCCGACAATAGCCGTCAATCTTCTGGTAAATACCAATTCAGCTTCGTTGGCGAAGGATTTAAAACCTTGGATTGTGAGTTTTTCTAGATACATTTAGTTAGGTAGTAGTAAGTAGGTAGTAGGAAGTAGGTATTGATTCAATATCCTCCCTGCGCTACCGCGCACCCCTCCTTAAATAAGGAGGGGTTGGGCTATTAACGCGAGAATTATAACATTTTTTCTTGGGGTTTGACAGTTGGGATTACTACTGATATTAATAGTAGAGATTGAGTGGTTCTTTTCAAACGCAAGGAGGCCTGTATGTCCAGTGGTGACTGTTTTGAAGTCAGAGAAGAGCTGTCCGGATTGGTGCTTGCTACTAGGCCTCGCGCTGAAGTCATCGCCATGTGGATCAAGGACGCTGAAGACCGGGGCATGTCTGAAGAGGACATCCAGCATCTGCGGGATGTCTGCGCTTCTTGGTCGCGGTTCCTTGATACGGTGTTTCGGGGTCAGCCCGAAGCCGTGACCAACGGACTCTTGTGTGCATTTGTCGATCTGGATCAGCCAGCCGAGCATTTCATTCCTTCTCTCTTGGATTTCGTCAAGTACACTCCCAGTGATCCGGAGGCGCAGGCACGTTACGAGGCCTTTCTACAGGCTAAGGAGCGGTCAGCCACGCGCCCCTAGGCCAGTCTTTGGCCAGAGGCCAATCTAAGCCAAAGGCTTGCCATTTGTCACCTAAGAAGCCCCACGTTGTTTTCGGACAGCGCGGGGCTTTTGACTTTTAGTATAAGATTTCTTATTTAGTGAATCTGAAGGTGGAGAGAATATCTTCAATTTTTGCGTAAGAGCCACTATTGTCCGGAATCAACAGAAAATTATTGTCCTCAGCCCAACTGCTTGGAGCTCGTTTTAGACTTATAATCATTCTCGGCGTACAAGTGGGGCAGGGTGCAGTGTGATTATAGGTGTATTCAGTAGCTGTGGCTGGTAAGTCACTAACGATTATATCGTGACTAGTACTGTTCCAGAGACCATCTTGATATGGGATACAACCATCCTTAGGGCAGACTCGTAAGGAATTGAAGTTGCTATTTTCAAATGATAATTCGCTGACCACCACCGTATCGCTGTTAATCGGAATTTCCGGGTCGGCATGAGTTTCTGCGATACTCCAATTCATTGGATAATTAAACGTAAACCCGTATTCATTATTGGTATACGTCTGCCAATCCGCCATCTCGTCAGTGAATTTGAAGGTGGAGAGGATTTGTTTATGAATAGGATCAAAGTCGTTGTATTCAATTAAGATTGGTTCGTGCGATTCTTGGTCAAAGATGATTATTTCATTAGCCAAACCAATAGAAGTAGCAGCGGTAATATGTGTGGCTGGTTTGCCAGCCATCGTTTCTTTTATTTGATTACTAATAGAAGAGGTCTCGTCTTCCTCGTTATTATATCTATTGATAAATTCTTGCGCGGAGATGTCTGTATAAAGTATCAGGAACGATCTTCCACCTTCCGGAATGTCGTTGCGCCAAGATTCTGCGGAAGCTGAGACCCCTGAAAGTTTTGGCTTAAGTTGGTTGCCCTCGACAAATAATCCGTACCCGTTTACTTCCTCAATTTTCCAGTCTGTGGGATATTTGAAATTAAAGCCAAGCTCGTTATTACTATATGTCTCCCAATCCGATATTGAGCCATCAATAAATTTAAAGCTTGAAACAACGTGGTTATAGAGGTCTTCAGCAACCATTCCTTCTACCATACCGATAATATAGAGTGCGCCCTCTTTTAAAAACATAGTTTCGCAATAAGAAAAGAGTCCTGGTATGCCACAGTATTCAAGCGTTGACGCGCCGGAAACATTCGCTTGGCTCTTTAAGTGGATGCTCTGTGCTAAATCCGGGCTGAAGTCTTTTATCATTGTATATGTCTGTAGTATGTCGGTGCTATCTGAAGGGACATTAAATATTTCAATATATATGGAAGGGGATGGATCCTGGGGATACGCTGTGGTTGTGAGCGTCGGTTTTTTTATGCCGATAGTTTCTCCAGTATTTTTACCGTAGATGATGGTACCCTTAGTGACTGACCATTGGGTAGGATACTCGAAGGCTATATTAAGGTTATTATCTTGATATGTCTGCCAATCCTCCGTCAGAGGTGGGGTCAGGCTAGCGACGCCGCTAGTAGTCTCAACAGTCTTAGTAAACGGCAAAGACAAAGCCCAAGCATTAGTCACTAGCCCTATAACTAAAGTTAAGGCCATAAGAGCTATGACCTTGTTGAGGTCAGCGAAAGGGAAGGGTTGTTTATTTGTCATGGTTGTGGTGATTAGTTAATATTGAATTTGAAGGTAGAGAGGATCTTAGTTGCTAACTCAGTATCGTCATACAGTGGTTTTGATACATAACTTCCTTCACAAGAACTAAAGTTAACCTCCAGGGTTTGAATATCAGAATATTTGGCTAGGGCTACTAAAGTTCCGCAGCCAGCATCTCCGATTTGATAGTAGACGCCGGCACGCCCGCCGATTGATATCTCATTAGGAGAAGTAATGGGTCCATAGATATCAGAAATATTATTTTTATCAAACGGTTGATCTTTTATATTGATTGAGATAGACCCATTATTACCGACGTAAGCAACTGTGAAATATTTAGTAGGCCCTGAATTAAAATCAGATGGCAGCTGGAAATTCAAGCCTAGAGATTTAGCCGATATTGATTGCCAGTCGGTAGCGGGTGTTACAAAATTAAAACTCCGGGCTATATTGTAATAATCCGAGGCGAACTTATTTTCCGGATATTGAAAATCATATAATCGGCCCGCGTTATAGAAGTAGAAGTGTGTACGACTCAGGCCGATTGCTGTAGCATAAGTATTTTTATGGACATAAATCGTATTATGAGGACCAGGTCTTCCTGGTTCAGCGGATCACCACTGAATAGCGAATCAGTATATTGATTTTTTAGTATTTTGGCATAATCAGTGTTTGGAATATCCTTAATAGCAAGCCCGGCCAGACTGATATCAGACGGATCTGGGCTATTTACGGTAAGTCCCCCGGTTGTTTCTGAAATTGTAAAATTGTTAGGGTACTGAAAAGTAAAGCCGGTTGTCGGATTGGTATAGGCCTTAAGATCTATGGATGAGTCATCAAATTTGAAGGTGGAGAGGATTTGATTGTAATCTTTGCTAAAGTCATAAGAGTCAGATAGATTATACTTAGAACCAGCAATGGCAATAAAATAATCATTTTTGTCAAAATAAGTTGTGATTCCCTGAAGTACTGATGGTGATGAGTCCTGCAGGCCAACTGTGCCATTTATTTCTACCGACTTAAAATTAGCGACGTTAGCGGGGCCGGGGCAACCCATCTCCGCGGCTTCTATTAAGCAACTCTGATATTCTTCATCAAAGAGTTCTTGTAAAGTTAAATGATTATGATTAGCTATGACATAAATCTGAATGTAAATGTCCATTGGGTTATCTGAACTGGGGTAGTTACTGGTAGTACTTGGTTTATACATTGCTATAAGTGAGTTAGAATTTGCAGAGGTTGAGTTTCGCCAATCAGCTGGATATTTAACAGAAACTCCGTATTCTTCATTAGTATATATCTGCCAGTTATCTGTCTGGTCAGCGACGTCATCATTTACAATCGTTGACGTTTTAACAGTCTTAGTAAACGGCAAAGACAAAGCCCAAGCATTAGTCACTAGGCCAATAACTAAAGTTAAGGCCACAAAAGCTATGACCTTGTTGAGGTCAGCGAAAGGGAATGGTTGTTTGTTCATTATGATTATGTAATTAAATAATGAAAAAAATGATAGACCAGAGGCCTACCATTTTTTCTTTTTTATTCCTTTGCTAGCGGCGTCTACTTGAGCTTCCTGTTTACTGAAACCTTCGCCGGTGGCTACCAGCTCCTTTTCAATATAGAGGCCGATTTGAAATTTTTTATTATGATCTGGGCCGGATTCTTCCAGGACTCTGTAAGTTGGAGTGACACCGTAGATTTCCTGGGACTTTTCCTGGAAACGGCTCTTGGGATCAATGTGCGATTCATTGTCCAAGATAGCTTTTAACTGTGCCAACACTGTTTTAGAGATAAATTTAGAGACAACTTTGGTGCCTTGGTCCAGATAAATGGCTCCGATTAAAGCCTCAAAAGCATTGGCCAGAATATAACGGCGGGCTTTGGTATTGGAGTCTTTGGCTTCGCCGCGGCTCATCAGTAAATAGTCGTAAAGATTTATTTCTTCAGCTAAAGAGCCCAGCATGTTAGCGTTGACCAAGCTGGAGCGCCAGTTAGTCATGTCGCCTTCGGGGTTGGGATAATTTCTAAAAAGATGCTCGGTCACAATTAATTCCAAAACAGCATCGCCCAAAAACTCCAGCCGTTCATTGTGTTCGCGCTGGAGACTTTTATGTTCATTAAGATAGGAGCGGTGCGTCAGGGCAGAGCGTAATAGTTCTTTGTCTTTAAATTTAATATCAAGAATTTTTTCCAGTCCGCTAATGTCTTTCATTGTTTTCATTTAACATATTGATAGCTTTTTCCAAAAACTTTTTGGATTCTTCATAACCAATGGTCTCTATGGCTTCGGTAATCGTAAACCACTTACCATCTTTAAATTCCGGCACCTTAGGAATATTGAGTTGAATATCCTGGGTAGTAAATAGATAGAGGTGTACCAATTTGCGAAAAGGTTCTTCATTAGGATGGTTAACTTTTAGTTGTAGCTCTCCTAATTCTTCAATCATTTGCAAATCGCTGATACCGAATTCCTCTTTAACTTCGCGGCTGGCTGCTTGTTCGGCTGTTTCGCCGCTCTCAATATGGCCTTTAGAAAAAGTCCATTTGTTATATGCGTCCAAAATTAAGGCTACCAGCCATTGCTGTCCGTCATATCTGAAAACAAAACCGCCGGATGATTCTTCTTTGATTCCCTGACTGGCTAAGTCCTGCTTTTCACCGGAGCTGGTCATTTTTTTATAAATACTGCCTAAGACGCCGTTGACGAATTTACCGGAAGCAGAGCCGCCAAAGGTTTTGGCCAATTCTATGGCCTCGTTGATGGCAACTTTAGGAGGAATACTTTGATCAAATTTTAATTCATAGATACCGATACGCAAAACATTGCGATCAACCATGGTAATTTGATCGAGCGGCCACTCTGGCGCGAATTCGGTAATCATTTTGTCCAGGCCTTTTTGTTCACGTAAAACACTGTTGAGTAAATTCAAACTGAACCCCTGATCATCAAATTCGGGAGCAAATTCCTGTTTAACTTGTTGAAGAATCGTATTGATATCGGCCTTACCATGGTAAAAATCCCATTCGAAAAGGCTTTGTAGAGCTAAGGTACGAGCTAAGTGACGATTGGCCATAAAGAACAAATATTAGTGATTCAATTTTTAAGAAGTTGTTTTGGCTGCGGTTTTTTTACTCTTACTGATTTTAGCAACTTTGGCAGTCAGGGGTTGGGAAGTTTTCTGACTGATATCCCGACCGCGATAAAAGCCGCAGTGTCGGCAGGCATGATGAGGTTTAATATCTTTTTTGCAGTTAGTGCAAGTACCGATAGCCGGTTTAGTAAGGGCAAAATGAGAAGCTCGGCGTTTTCGCGAAGAGCTAGTGTGTCTTTTAGTAGGGGTACTCATGGTTAGGTAGTTAGGTATTTAGCTAGTTAGGTAATTAGGGATTAGGGAATAGGATTTAGAAGATAGGGACGTAATTCATTTGCGAGCGTAGTCCCATCAGCCAGTGGCTGATGGACGGAGCGAAGCAATCTCAACTAGGCACACAGGTTTAGTTGATTAGCACGGGTTGAATATAGCCGAAAAGTCCATAAAAGTCAAATATTGGGCCTGTTGATTTTTTGTGACTAACTGGGCTATTAGGGCACTAAGGTTAGCCAAAAAACTTAACTATTGACAAATATTGGCTCCTGTGATAACATACAGGTTCCCCTCCAATACGGAGGTGTACCTTACATAACAAAAGCTTCCTGTAATCTGCATCCACGACAAGCATGGGGATTGGTCAAAGTGCTTTTTGGCTACGGCTAAAAAATAACTTTGAGCAATTTTCTTGGATGCAGATTACAGGAAGCTTTTTGTTTTATCCAGCACCATTTATAAATCTGGAGAAAACATTTATATACTTTTTTGGATGGTGCTGGATTTTACAAAAAACTCCGCTTAGAGAAGTCTAACGAAGTTTTTTTTATTTCTAATTAAGTGAGTTGAGGATGACCTCGCCAGTGGAAGTAGCGGCGGTTCCATCAGTTGGCGGAGTGAGTTGTTCAACTCCTACCAAACAGACTGCCTGCCAGGGAACATAGTGGCTGTTAAAAGTTGTGGCCTCAACAGTTCCATCAGGATAAGTAATAGTATAATCAAATTTGGCGTCGGCTCCGTTATGTGAGGACTCGGTGCATTTTATTTTATCGACGGGCAAATCAATTGTTTCTACGTATTTGGTGGCTGCCGGCCGGACAATGTTATAGATGACCGGATCAGTTTGCTCAACTTTCCTACCATCCTTAGTCCCCCAAAAATCAAAATACAATTTATCGCCGTCAATTCTGGTTTGAATCAGAATATTATGACCGGTATCATTTTTAAAACGGTAATCAGGCGCCGGATCATAAATAGTAGCGTCAGTGCCGGCTGGTTCGTAGTAAACTACGCGGTAGGAATGATTGCGTCTTTGGGTGACTGGTAAACCGGAAGCTAAGGTCGCTCGGAAAGTGGTAGTGCCGATTTGACATAAGCCACCGCCATATTCCGGAATAGTTTTATCACCTTTAATTACCAACTCCGTCCGATAACCGGTCTCACCATTTATTTCACCTAAAGCTTTCAGCAGTGAAAATTCTTCATTTGGTTGTACTATGATGCCATTTAATGAATCGGCGCCGACTTTGATATTAAAACGTCGGTTAACCGGACTGCCACTGAAGTCGGACACACCGGTTCCTAGAATTTCTTTAATGCCCAAATTATTAACATCGGCAACAGAGTTTTCCGGCTCAACAGTTTCTAACGGTAACTCAATGTCCTGGTTAATCATCAGGTTTTGATTCAAGTGCTCCAATAATATCTGATCGTTAATTTTTTGTCCTTGACTGCTGGCCTGGAATTCTGAAACGCGACCATTGGTCAGCTGAAATTTGGCATTCTTAACTTCCGTTTCAATTGATTTCCTTGGTTCGGCCAGCCAGTCGTTTAAAGCTGATTGACTGATGGCTAAGATAATTTTTCCTTTGGCTTGACGCTCAAAGGCTAACCATTGTTTCATGACTTCTGGAGTAATGACAAAGTAACCGTCGGGATAATTAATATTGAACTGTTGAAAGTCCAAGGCTTTGTTTACTTGCGGTAGTAAAGGTGTTAGCTCTTCTTTAGTTAACTGTGGTTGTTCAATTATTTTTTTCAGCTCAATGGCCTGATTATTTAATAGCCCAAGTTGTGAGGACATTTGATCCAAAGACTGATCAAAACTGAAAGCAATACCAGTTGCTTGACTAGAGATATAAGGACGATCATTTTCAAAGTAAAGTTGCGCTTCTTTCTTGGGGCTTAAGATGCCCTCAAAGCTTGATTCCAGGACCGATTTTATTTCCTGCCGATCCCAGCTATAGATTAAGGATAGTTTTTTTTCGCGAACTAAAACGCTTAAATTAGCGATATCTGTCAGTAAATTCCCATGTCCAATCTGTTGTGCTTGGCTGACTGATTGATTGACGTCCCAATGGATTAGTTCGCTGGAAATATCCGGATCATTAGGAGCAATGGTAGTCGGGTAAATAGTAATAGTTTTTTCCGGACTGACAAAATTAACTCCTTCGGCGCTGAATTTATTAATTTTGACCCGGACTTCCTGAACGGCTTTATCCGCGGACAGGCCGCCGACCTCAACATTAGCCAAACTAACATTGGGCCAGATTTTATTGTTATATTTGATTCGCATGGCATAGACAGTAGAAGCCATGATCAAGAACACTAATACAAAAACAGCCACTAAGATTAGTAGCCAAATTATTATTTTGTTATTGAGAAACGCCAGCTGATTAGTCTGGCTGTTCTTCTTGGCCATCGATGATTTCATTTAAAACTTCTTTAGCTCCTGTCAAGATTAAAGGTTTATTGTCGGCTGCCAAATATATAGTATCGTCAACTTTGACAGTTTCTAAAAAATCTTTGGGTATTATTATTTCCTGCTCCAGCTCGCTTGTCAAAAAGACCTTATTGGCCTCAATTTTAGCAACCTTTAATTTGATATTTCTAATTAACATTAGTCTTCAGATTTAATGTTGATGTTGACACTGGAGTTACGTTTGGCTTTGGGCAAGACAACTGTCAGCACGCCGTTCTTCATAGTGGCGTCAACTTTATCAGCTTTAATTTCCACCGGCAGGATAATTGAGCGGCTGACGCTGCCCCAATAGTTTTCGCGGAAGAAATAATCTTCTTCGTCAATTTCATGACCCCAATCGCGCTTAGCTCTGATAGTCACCATATCATTATCCAAACTAACATCAACATCTTCAACATCAATGCCGGGTAATGGCGATTTGATATAAATGTTGCTGTTGTCTTGGTAAACGTCAATCGTCAACTCGCCTTCCTCGTCCAACCAATCCTGATCTTCATTTAATGATTGACCGGCAGACAAATCAACTGGAGTTAGGTCTCTGGTATTACTAATATCTTCATTTTCAAAATCTTCGTCAGCCTGTTCCTCCTCAATTTCCGGAGTTTCTAATTCGTCCTCGGCATCGTTCCCCTCAATCTCCTCAAGATTGAAGAAAAAATCGTCTTCTTTTTGAGCTTCCTTTTTTTTCTTTTTGGCCATAGATTTTTTTGTTTACGTGCTTATTATACAAGATAAAGCGGATTTTTTGCAAGTGCCAGGAATTGTTTCATTGATCTTTTCAGGAAACAAACAACCCCGCCAATTGACGGGGTTGTTTAGTAATCTTGTAGAGGTTAGGCCTTCTGTACTTTGACAGCGGCTGGACCCTTTGGTGAGTCCTGAACGTCAAAGGTAACAGCGTCACCTTCGCTTAGTTCACTGAACTCAACGCCTACCAATTCGTTGGCGTGGAAGAATAGGTCCTTAGCTTCGCCCTGTCGGGAGATAAAGCCAAAGTTCTTGTCAGTCAACTTTTTGATTGTTCCTTGCATTGTTGTAGAAATAAAACGAATTAAGATATAGACAGTATGAAATTCGACTCTATTTCTACTTGTACTATATTAAGCCGTTTGTGGCCAAATTGGCCAAAGCGGTTTTAAAGAACTATTATCATTGGTAATTTTAAGCCATTTCACCGGGAATTGCAATCCCAGGCAGGCAAATAATCAATGAATTGATAGCTCGTCTAATATACTATCACAATTTTTGGTATGTGTCAATGATGGCCGCTTGGAAACTCGATCAAACTGGATTGCCAGGATGAAAACCTGGTGTCCCCGCCTCGACTCGCAAGAAACTTCGTCGATGCGAGGCAGACCCGCCTCGACTCGCTCGTCTCGGCGAGGCGAGCTATCCGTTTGTTAATTTTTTATATATCTCTTTTAGCTTTCTGCGTCCAGCTGCCGATTTCCAGTATTTTTCTCTATTTCTGGCGTCCGATATGTTATTGACCATTTCTAGAATGCAATGTGTAAAATCTCCAAAATTTCTTGTTGATTTTACCCTCCCCAATTTATGTAACTTTAGTCTTTCTGATAAATTTTGACAAAAGCCTACATATGTTTTTGATTTGGTTTCGGAAATCAAAAAATATATACTATAATTGTCCATCGCTTTTCATTAAATTTATTACGAAGTTTGTACTCTTCATGGTGACCCCAGGGGGAATTGAACCCCCATTGCCAGGATGAAAACCTGGTGTCCTAACCATTAGACGATAGGGCCGTGAGTCACCATGAAGAGTACACTTTCAAAGATAATTTTTTGATTTTTAAGTAGCATTTTTTGTTCGTCACTATTCTGCCAGAGGTGGTGGAAAACCTGGCGTCCCCGCCTCGACTCGCAAGAAACTTCGTCGATGCGAGGCAGGCCCGCCTCGACTCGCTCGTCTCGGCGAGGCGGGCTAACCATTAGACCCGCCTTCGCCAAGGCTTCGGTGGACGCGGCGATAGGGCCTTTATAACAATTAACAATTGACAATTAACAATTCCGCCCAGCCCTCGGCCATGAGCTCGGGCCGAATGGAGGGCGGTCGCCCTTTGGGCGAAACGGGATTACTATATAATTAAATTGGCATTAAGTCAATATTGTTGGATATGATATAATTCACTATATAAAATAATAACATGGAAACTTGGATAATTTATGCTTCACTCTCCGCGGTGTTTGCGGCCTTGGTAGCAATCTTTGGTAAAATTGGCGTCAGTAATGTGGATTCTACTTTGGCTACAGCTGTGCGCTCGGTTGTCATGACTATCTTTTTAATCGGGGTAGCTTTGGTGCTGGGGAAATTCAAATTAATCTCTACCATAGATAATAAAGCCATGTTGTTTATTGTCTGTTCAGGCATAGCCGGAGCTTTATCCTGGGTCTTTTATTTTTTTGCTTTGAAACATGGACCGGCTTCGGGTGTAGCCGCGCTGGATAGAACCAGTGTTATTTTTGTGGTAATTTTAGCGGCTTTATTTTTAGGTGAAAGTTTTAATTTGAAAACAGGTTTAGGTGCACTGTTTGTAGCTACTGGCGCAATTTTACTGACTATTAAATAATTTTGGAAAATTTTTAACCCCGCATCTTGTCATTGGACATGATGCGGGGTTATTTGTACGTCAGCACTCGGATTATTTGACGATCGCGCGACCCTCCAGTTTTGTGTCGTTGTTAATCGCCACACCCTGATAGATTTCCAGGCCGGTGGCTAGTTTGCAGATGTGTCTGTTGACAGCATCATCCGGTTCAACTCCCTCAAGCTCGGTGGCCAGGACCTTGGTGACACGTCCCTTGTTTCGGCCGGTAACGAATCGGCAGATCAGGAGATCCTGAACTACGCCACAGTTCTTTTCGGCCAGTCGGTAGTGAACTTTGAGGATGTCGCCTCGTCTGATGGCCGGCAGTGCCGCTTGAGTGCCGTAGACAAAGGCGGTTCTAGACAGGATGATAATCGCTACCATAGCCAGAATGCACAAGCCGGCGGCTTTGTCTACAGCCCTGGATGTTATCGGGTAATTCAGCTCAAAGGCTTGGATGACGAGCAGGCACAGAGGCAGCAACAGAGCAAACGAGAAAAGCAGTCTGATTCTCACAGTTTCCTCCTTGTTGGTGTTACGGCTTTTGTCCGAATTCCTTCAGCAGTCGCTTCAGGGATTCTTCAAAAGCGTCAATCTCCTTGCGGTAGATTGCGAGCTTCGGCCAGAAGGCCGCGGCTAGTCCAGACAAAAAGAAGAAAGTGCCTGTCCACCACAGCGGAACCTCCACTATCTGTCCGTGAATGTCGGGTATCATCCACGGCTTGGTCAGATGCAACAGATCACGCAAACCCACTATGATGCAGGCAAGAGCGAACAGCCAGATGACCAGAGTCAAGACTTTGTCCCGAACCGAGAATTCTCGGAAGGACAAATTGGTGTACTCGCGGCCGTGGCTGTCTTCTAGCTCCTGGATTTCCTGGTAGGATAGTGCGGCGGCTGCTTTGAACAGCTTGAAGCTGGTCGGATGGCGCGAGATTCTGATGCTGACCAGGGAGGTCAGGACTATGGCAATCAGCAGAGCAACGGCGCCAACAACCGCCAGAGCGGAAAACTTAATGACTGATGTCAGGATGATCAAGGCAATCAGGGACAGCAGACAAGAAGCTCCGAGTAGCAGGTTGAGATACATGCGGCCACGGCGGGTCAAAAAGTCGGTCATAGGAGTCTCCTTGGCGGGCAGGGGACGCTAAGCGCGTCTGGGCCAGCCCTTGTTGGTTGAAAGATGTAAAGAACACGAGCACATTAATCTAAGGTAAATTGCCTAAATTGTCAACCAAAAAACATTCTCAAAAATTTGTGAGAATGTCTTTTGAATGTAACTAGATTTTTCCGACCAAATCCAGACCTGGTTTAAGAGTAGCTTCGCCCGGTTCCCAATTAGCCGGGCAAACCTGATCGCCATGCTCGGCCACAAATTGAGCGGCCTTAATTTTTCTCATCAGTTCTTTGGAGCTACGGCCGATGGAATTGTCGTTGATTTCATACGACTTAAGAATACCGTCCGGACTGATAATAAAAGTGCCGCGCAAAGCTTCGCCTACCTCTTCAATTAAAACATTATAGGTGCGGCTGATTTGTCCGGTGGGGTCGGCTAACATCGGAAATTGAATTTTTTTAATGGTGTCTGATTCATTATGCCAGGCTTTGTGAGTGAAGACTTTATCAGTAGAGATACTGACCACCTCGGTATTGATTTTTTGTAGCTCTTGATAGTGATCGGCCATATCTCCCAGTTCTGTCGGACAGACAAAAGTAAAGTCGGCCGGGTAGAACATCATCACCAGCCATTTGCCCTGATAATCTGACAGTTTAATCTTTTTTTCCTCGTCATTATGATAGGCGTCAGCTTGCCAATCAGGAGCTTTGGCTCCAATTTTGAGCATTGTTTTATTTTCTTCGTTCATATATTTATTTTAATTATTTAGGAGTTAGTTAGTTTAACAAAGTTACCTGATTTGTCTAGTAGCCAGTCGTTCGACCCCTGTCTTCGACTCCGAGGTCGCTCAGACTCGAGGAGAAGGGTCTCAGACCCTGAACGGGAGGCTACTTCGTTAAAGGCCACTTCGTCAGAGGCCACCCTTGTTATTGTCGGATATGCTATGCTAGTATTGTTTTATAATCATTGAATTAAAATTATGTCTGAAGAAATGCAACAGACCTGTCAAAAACTCTATGGCGATTATCTTAAGTTACGGAACAATGCCAGGCCGGTAGGGGAAGAGGAGGCTGATACCGAAGATAGTTTGGATGACCGCACGGTAGTCAATTTAGATAGTCTAGAATCGGATTTGGAATTAGCCGGTTTGCGCAAAGAGTTGTTGGATAACTGTCATGAGTATATGACGGAAGAACAGTTGAAGGAGTTGGAGGAGATTGCTTAGATTTATGCCGCTTCCGCGGAGGACTTAGGGGCCAGGGGACTCGGAGTTCCCCCTCGGATTACTCGGGGTAAACTTCGCCCGTCCCCTAGGCCCCTAAGAACCCCTACCCCTGGCACGGGTCCTGCGGACAGCTTTTCGTTACGTTCAGCTCCGACCGCGATTAATTAAGAAACCATATTTTTAGAATAAAGTTGATTAAATTTTGATGAAAGTCCTAGCTATTGAAACATCATGTGATGAAACTGCGGTTGCTTTGCTTAATGTCGGGCCGAGCGGTTTTAAGCTGGAAAAAAATATTGTGTCTTCCCAGATAGCTATTCATTCTAAATACGGTGGGGTAGTTCCGGAAGTGGCGGCGCGTAAACATTTGGAAACCTTATTGTCATTACTAAGTAAGACCATTGGTTTAAAGAAACTTAAGACAGTTGATTTATTAGCAGTCACTTCAGGCCCGGGATTAATTACTTCATTAATGATTGGCACGGAAACGGCTAAGACTTTGGCGATGACTTTGGATAAGCCTTTGATGGGGGTTAATCATTTGGAGGGGCATATTTACTCCAACTGGTTAAGCCATAAGGAGTTGTTTAAATCAGACAAGAAAATTTTTCCAGCCTTGGTGTTAATAGTCTCCGGCGGCCATACGGAGTTAGTTCTAATGAAAGGTCACGGTCAATATAAATTATTGGGACAGACTTTGGATGACGCGGCCGGCGAAGCTTTTGATAAAGTGGCCAAGATTTTAAATTTAGGTTACCCGGGTGGCCCGATAATATCTAAATTAGCCGAAGGCGGTAATTCGCGAGCCATGAATTTCCCCAGACCGATGTCACAATCTAAAGATCTTAATTTTAGTTATGCCGGTTTGAAGACGGCAGTCCTTTATTATTTACAGAAACAGAAAAAAGTCAGTAAAAAGGAGCTACCGGATATTGCCGCTTCTTTTCAGGCCGCTGCTATTGATGTATTAACAATTAAAACCGCTAAAGCGATTAAAAACTTTAAACCTAAATCAATTGTTTTGGCCGGCGGGGTCAGCGCTAATAATGAGTTAAGAAAATCTTTTGTTAAACTGTCCAAAGAATACGGTTTGCCGGTTTTCTACCCGGAGCTAAAATTGACAGGAGATAACGCCGCGATGATAGCGGTAGCCGCTTATTACCACCGTCATGACAAGGGGTTAGCAAAGGGCTGGCAAAATGTTAGAGTTAATCCGCAGTGGAGGTTGGTTCGCTAATAGCTTGTGGCCCGTAGCTTGTAGCTGAAAAGCGTTAATCAAATTCGTCATTGCGATCCCGCCTCTCGCAAGAGGCGGGAGAAGCAATCTCCAAGAGAAAAGCGATTATGAAAAGTTTTTACGTTTACATTATTACTAATGAATGGAATACTGTCTTATATACTGGTGTTACCAGTGATTTAATTACAAGAATGAACCAACATAAAAGCTTGTCGGTAGAAGGCTTTAGTAAACGCTATCATTTAATTAAACTTGTCTATTACGAGGAATGTGACGGCCCGACAGAAGCTATTATGAGGGAAAAACAAATAAAAGCGGGATCAAGACTAAAGAAGATAAATTTGGTAGAGGAAAATAATAAACTTTGGAGAGATTTAACTGGGGAGTGGATTATGTGAGATTGCCGCGTCGTCCGCCTGCTGGCGGCCTCCTCGCAATGACGTCTGGGAATTATATGAAACGAATTATTACAAAATCAGCAACCGAAACAATGATCTGGGCGCAAAAAGTTGCCAGTGGTTTTAAGGGCGGTGAAGTAATTTCTTTAGAAGGCGATTTGGGAGCTGGTAAGACCGTTATTGTCAAAGGCATAGCTCAAGGTTTGGGCGTGATAGAAGTGGTTAACAGCCCGACTTTTGTGTTAATGAAAGTTTATGGATGTAATAATAAATCTATTAAGCACTTGGTGCATGTTGATGCTTATCGTTTAGGCAAAGCTTCAGAATTATTGGATATCGGATTGGGAGATTATTTGGGTAATAAAGAAACAGTCGTTTTAATTGAGTGGGGTGATAAAGTTAAGAAGATTTTACCGGCAAAAACGATTCGTTTTATTTTGAAACATTTGAGTCCGGACAGTCGGCAGATAGACGTTGTTGATAGCATGTAGTTAGTAGGATGTAGCTAGTAGGTAGTAGGAAGTAGCTAGTAGCTTGTAGCTAGTAGCTTGTAGCCTGTAGTCGATCGTTTATTACTATAAGCTATAAGCTAACAGCTAATAAGGTTAGTCAGGATAAGGAATAGTCAAGAAACTGACGCCATAATTATTGAAGCCAGTCAAGCTTGGCTTTTTTTGATTATTGAGTAAGATAACAGAACCAGTTCTTTTCAAACAAAAACGAAGACCAGCTGAGCTGGTCAAGGCGAGCTGAGCACGCAAAGACGAGCTGAGCTCGTCAAGGAGGAGTTCCATGTGCGGGATTGTCGGATATGTTGGCAAACGTCAGGCTGTGGATGTGCTTTTGAGCGGTCTGCGACGCCTGGAATACCGGGGTTACGATTCAGCCGGTATTTCTCTGAGCCTCGGTTCTAGTCTACCCCTGATTTTGAAGGAAGTCGGTTCCATCAATAAATTGGAGGGTTTGATTGCTAGAACCGACCTGCCCCTTTCAGATGTTGGTATCGGCCATACTCGTTGGGCTACTACGGGCGAAAGTTCTGTTCGTAATGCCCATCCACATGTTTCTTGTGATCAACGGATTGCTGTTGTTCATAATGGCATTGTGGAAAATGCCCTACTGCTGCGTGATGAACTAGTTGCGCAAGGCCACACCTTTAGGTCTGATACCGACACAGAGGTTATGGCACATCTGCTAGAGGCTTTGACGGCCGATGGTTATGATCTGCCCACTTCAGTGCGGTTGATGGCCAAAAGACTGAAAGGCTCTTTTGCTATCGCTGTTACCTCAGTCGCCGATCCCGACACCATTGTCGGGGTCAAGCAGGGCAGTCCACTATCCCTTGGCCGGACAGAAGATGAAGTCTTTTTGGCTTCTGATCACAAGGCTTTCCGTGAGTTTACGGACCAGGCTCTGAATATCCGTAACGGAGAGATGATTGTGGCTCGGCGTAAGGGACAGTTCAGCCATCTTCTTTTGAGCAGTGGTAAGCCGGTTTCGCCCAGACCATTCATGAAGCTGAGCTACGAGCTGGCTGACTTGGATAAGGGCGAATACCCTTATTTTATGCTTAAGGAAATCATGGAGCAGCCCGAAATGCTCGGGAGGCTGTATGAAGATCGTTTTCCTGACGATCAACAAGGTCGGTCGGTGGTTCGTTTACACGGGGCCGAGCAGCTGCACAACTTTCTGTCATCGCCGGAACAGCTTAACTACATCTATCTTGTCGGCTGTGGCACTTCGTACCACGCCGCCTTGATGGGTAAGCAGCTAATCCAGCATCTGACAGGTATGCGCTGCCAGGTTGAGTTAGGTTCAGAGTTCAGCACCGGCAATTCCCCGGTTGATAATAGAACGCTGGTAATCGCTTTCTCGCAGTCTGGCGAGACCAAAGATACCAATGATGCTGTTATCAAAGCTCGTGACCAAGGTGCTAAGATCTGGGGCATTCTCAACGAAGAGTTTTCAACTCTGGGAGACGAGCTGACGGATCAAGGTACGTATTTGCGAGTTGGTCCGGAAGTTTCTGTGGCCTCCACCAAGTCCTTTACCGGTCAAGTGGTGGCGTCCGCTTTGTTCGCCTTGAAGCTGGTAGAGCTACGGGGTAATCCTAGGTCGCAGACAGATCTGGGATACATTATCCAGTCCATGGAGGATTTGCCTGAGCAGATCGCCCAAGTACTGTCCAAAGCCAGCGAGGTTGAGCAAATCAGCCACGCTCTGCACCAGAGTGAACAGGAGCACGCTCTGTTCATCGGTCGGGGCTTTGGCTATCCTGTTGCTCTGGAAGGGGCACTGAAACTAAAGGAGGTTTCCTACATTCATGCTGAAGGCTATCCGGCAGGAGAGTTGAAGCATGGCCCTCTGGCCCTGGTTCATGGAGATGAACTGGGTGAACCGTTACAGGACGGATCGGTGTCTCGCATCAGAAGCGCGATGCCTATCATCGGTATCGCTACCAGCGGTCCCTGGGACACCATAACCTTCTCCAAGATGTTATCGAACATTGAGGAGGTTTCCTCGCGTGAAGGCAAGCTGATAGTCATTGGCACCGAAGGAGATAAGAGGGTAGAGCGTTTGGTCGCTGGGAGTAACCACGGCCATTTGCTGACAGTGCCCCAGACCCATCCCGTTCTTTGGCTCACTGCTGGCCAATGTCTATTGTCAGCTACTCGCTTACTACATGGCTGTTCGACGGGGACTTGACGTTGATAAGCCGAGACATCTGTCAAAGGCTAACACGGTCGATTGACACCATTCTACCCCCTCACGTTTGGAGACGTGAGGGGGCTCTTTTATACATGTGGATTATAAGCGTTGGCTGTCGTGTATTTTTTGGCTAATGCTGGTTATTTTTTAATATAATTATTGACAAAATTTTATAAATATGCTATTTTTTTGGGCTGTTTCAATACCGAGACAGCGCTTCCATAGAGGTGAGCGGGACGCTTACTTACTACGTGGCGGGATGTCACAGGAAGGTCATAATGTCTATTCCTATTTCGAAGGTGACAGCGTTCTTTGAGGAATTCGGAGGCTTGTCTCTGTTCATCGATCCGCACCGAGTGGCCTCAATCAAGGTAGAGAGGGCAGACCTGGACCTGCTTGACGAAGAAGCACGCACATCTAAGGCTGATGTGATGATGCATAATGGTCCTTTGGGTCTGGCCATCTCCGTCTTCGTTGTTGACACTGGTCATCGGGTCGTGACAAAGGCTCAGGAAGCTCAGGTCGTGAAGGTTTCAAATCCAAATCCTCGCTGGTTTCAGATGTGGACCGTCAGCAGGAAGCGAGTTCAACACGGTCAGACTGTTCGTCAGTTGCTGGAGCAAGTTGAGGAGAAAGGACATCAAGCGGCCTATGTGGTAGTCGCGACAGATGAGTTTCCATGGACTGGAGACTCTATCAGTGTCACTATCCACAAGCTTCCCAAGGATTTTCAACTCAATGCTTGGATTCGCCAGCAGAAGGCCACTTTGGCTGCCAATGTTTCTTTAGAGCTGGCGCAGGGGCAGGAGCTACTGGTGCCGATTCACGTGTCAGCAGCCGGAGAGAGCGGCTTTCAGGCCAGTATCGGGAACGATGAGGAACGGTTCAACGGGGTTACTCCTGCTGAAGCCATCGGCTACTTGTTCATGAACCGTGGTCCCAAGCTCGGTTTCGATATCCGCACTCCCTAGTTGAGCGATTAGTTTCGCTCTATCGCCCCCCAATGCACAAGGCTGCGGGGGGCGTTTTTTATTTCTTGACTACTACCAAGCGATGCGCTAATCTAAAGGTGCGCCTCCGGTAGAGTTCACTCTCTACAACACGTTCAAGTGAGGTGTTCATTGTCTGCATTAAATACCTCTGATCTAGGAGTTTGGCTAGTCGATCGGGCTTAGCTTGATTAGCTGGAATAGTCGCCTAGAAATCTGTTTCTTGAGACACACGAGCCTCTTGTATAGGAGATTCCTCGTTGAAACTCGGGACAAAGGTAGCAGGTAGAAATCCTCAACAGGAGAGTAGAACCTGCCGGTCGGCGCTCGTTAGACGCTTTTAAGTTAAGCACTGTTAAAGGTGGTACCTCCACCCGTAGCCTTGGCGCAGGGTGAGCCGTTAACGCGAATAATTTTTATTGGCGTTTTTGTTTTTTAGCGAAGCTAAAAAACATCCCGAGCGAACCGAGCTTTGCTCGGAGAGTCGAGGGATTTCCAAGTGGAGTTGGGTGTCACTGGAAGTTGTTTCGATAATCCCCTCCTTTAATTCCTCCCCTTGAAAAGGGGAGGTTAGGGCGCGGACTTTAACTCACCTTCACCATTGCCAAGGGGGATAGCGTACTTACTACCAATCTACTAACCTACTAATCTACCAAACTAACTTATGAAATTTACAGAACTACCCAAAGCCTACGAACCGCAAAAATTTGAGGCCGAGATCTACAAACTGTGGAGCGACTCCGGCTATTTTAATCCGGATAATCTGCCGAAAGATCATAAAGAGCCTTATGCCATTATGATGCCGCCGCCCAATGTGACCGGAATTTTGCATTTGGGTCATGCTTTGGAAAACGCTTTGATGGATACGGAAATTCGTTACCAGAGATTAAGAGGTAAAAAGACTTTATTATTGCCTGGGACTGATCACGCGGCCGTAGCCACACAAGCCAAAGTTGAAAAAGAGTTGATTAAGTCCGGTCAGTATAAAAATCCGCGTGAGGAATTGGGTCGGGAAAAGTTTTTGGAGATTGTTAGAGAATTTAGTGAAAAATCCCGAAACCGGATTATTGAGCAGATAAAAAGTTTGGGCACCAGCTGTGACTGGTCTAGGTTAGCTTACACTTTTGACCAGCAACGTTCAGCCGCTGTCGTGGAAATGTTTAAGCGCATGTACAATGACGGTCTGATAATCCGGGGTGACAGGATTATTAACTGGGATTGGAAATTGCAGACGACAGTGTCTGATGACGAACTGGTCTGGGAGGAAGAAAAAGTCCCTTTCTACTATTTTAAATATGGACCATTTGAGATCAGTACCGCGCGGCCCGAAACAAAATTCGGCGACAAATATGTAGTTATGCATCCTGATGATGAGCGTTATAAAAAGTACCAGCACGGTCAGGTGATTGAGGTGGAATGGATTAACGGGCCTGTTAAGGCAACAGTTATTAAGGATAAAGCAATTGATCCGGAGTTTGGCACCGGTGTGATGACGATTACGCCCTGGCACGACCTAGCAGATTTTGAAATTGCCGAACGTCATCATTTAGACAAACAGCAGATTATCGGCTGGGACGGAAGGCTGTTAGATATTGCCGGAGAATTTAGTGGTCAAAAAATTCATCAGGCCCGTGAATTGATTGTGGCCAAAATGCAGGCTAAAGGTCTGTTAGTGAAAATTGATGAAAATTATATTCACCGCGTGGCTAAGAGCGACCGTGGCGGAGTAGTGGTAGAACCGCAAATTAGACGCCAGTGGTTTGTCGCGGTTAATAAAGAAATTCCGTCCAGAGGTAAAACTCTTAAAGATTTAATGAGAGACGCGCTAACCGTAGGTCATCAGGGTGATAAAAATCAGTTAATTAAAATAACTCCCGAGCGTTTTCAAAAACAGTATTTGAATTGGATAGACGGTTTGCATGATTGGTGTATCAGCCGGCAAATTTGGTGGGGGCATAGAATTCCGGTCTGGTACTGTATTCCTTGCCACGATGATGCGAAAAAGTATCGTCAGAATGAATATTGGTTTTTTTCCGAAGCTAAACCTGATAAATGTCCGCGCTGTGGTCAGGATAATATGCATCAGGACAATGATACTTTGGACACCTGGTTTTCTTCCGGCACTTGGACTTTCAGCACCTTAGGCTGGCCGGCAAAAACAAAGGATTTAAAGACTTATCATCCGACCGCTTGGATGCAAATGGGCTATGAGATTTTATTTTTTTGGATGGCCAGAATGATTTTGATGTCCTGTTATGCCTTGGATGAGATCCCTTTTAAAGAGGTTTATTTTCATGGAATGTTACGAGATAAAAAAGGCGAGAAGTTTTCCAAGTCCAAAGGCAATGCTCCTGATCCGCTGGATTTCGCCGCTCAATATGGTACTGATTCTTTACGCTTAAGCTTATTGGCCGGAGTAAGTCCCGGTAATGATGCCAGTTTCTATACGGAAAAAGTTACCGGTTACCGTAATTTTGTAAATAAGTTATGGAATATTTCTAGGTTTATTCTAATGACCGTTGAGAGTAGGGAAATTATTATAAAAAAACCGAAATTAAATACGGTTGCTGATAAATGGATTTGGCAGGAATACACCGGTACGGTTTTGGAAATTACTAATTTGATGAATGCCAAGGCCTTTTCTCTGGCAGCTGAAAAACTGTATGAGTTTACCTGGTCTAAGCTGGCCGATTGGTATTTAGAGATTGCCAAGATTGCCAATCAGGAGCAACCAACAACCAAGAAAGATCGTGATCAGTTGTTGTTGTATATTCTGCAACAGTTATTGATTATGTGGCATCCTTTTACGCCCTATGTAACGGAATTATTATGGCAACAGTTTGATATTAAGTCACCTTTGTTAATTGCCAAATGGCCGACTGATAAATTAGCGCAAGTTGATCAGGCGTCAGCCGAGTTTAAACAGGCGCAGGAGATGATAACCGCCATCAGAAATGTTAGAGCTGATAAAAAAATTCCGGCTAAGGATATTATTGACGCCAAGATTGATTGGGATAAGCTACCGGCCTGGACAGCCGTGATAGAAAGATTGGCCAGAGTGAAAATAAATGAATCGGCCAATGGTTTGGAAATTTCTGGTGAAGGCTATAAGGTGAATCTGAATATTTAGTTAAGTAAATTAAAGCACCCCGCCATCCGTGGGTACAGGTCGTGACCTGCACGTACGTTTGATGACGGGGTGTTAGTTGAAACTTGTCGTCCGCCTAGTTGGCGGGCGGCGTGGCTGTCGGTTCGGTGACCACTGGTCCTCCGATTTTCTCCAGCAGATCCCAGATCTCACCCCTCGGTGTGTAAAAGTAAGAGTCACCGATAACGGGCCAGCGCCGCCGCAACTCGCCACTTTCAATCAGGACTCCCCTGTTGTTGTAGAGGCGGACGAAGGAGCGAGGGGCACTGAAGTCCTCCGGGTACAGGTCGGATTCAGGTTCATCCGCCAGAGCCTTGATAGCCGTCAGCAGAGCCAGATCGGAGCTCTCTTTCTTGGGAGACTCTTTGTCTCCTCGAGGGTCATACTTGGAAAATTCGATTCTGACGACTTCTCGAAGCAGCTCTTTGTCCATTACCCCACCTCCTTAAGTTGTGACCCTTGTTGAAGCATCAACCGGTTGATCAGCCGTAAACGGAAGGCGTTGTTAATCACCAGTCCCAGCAAGGTTAGCGCTATAACCGCCACCGTTTGTTTGAACAGTTGATTGGTGATGGCCAGTTCAAGTATCAACAGCGCGAAGGCAAGAACCGACACGAATCCCAACAGCCAGTTATATAGGAGGTTTCTCTTGAGCCAGCTGTTGATGTCCTTGGCGGATTGACTTCTTGGACCCAGCAGTCCAAGAATCAGAACAACGAGCGGGATTAAGGAGGCGAACAGAACAATGTGCGGCGATTGGAACATAGACAACCCTCCTTGGTTGTGACCTTTGTTAGAGAACAAAAAACAGCCTCAATATAGAGGACTGTTAAGTATTTGTCAATAATTGGAATATTTCAATACTAAGCATCAGAGCTAGAATATTTGAACTTCACCACTTTTGACCTCCCCTTTCCCCTCCTTGTCAGGAGGGGCTCTAACTAAAGGAGCCTCCCCTGCTAAGGGGAGGACTAAGGAGGGGTCTGACTAAAACAAATTAAATTACTATTCCGTCCGTTTCAAAACCTCTTCAATTGAAGTAATGCCGTCCAAAGCTTTTAGTATTCCGTCCTGCAACATTGTTATCATACCGCCTTTAATAGCTAAAGCCTCCAGTTCATATTCAGAAACATTACCGGCCAAAATAATTTTTTCAATCTCCTGACTCATAGTCAGAACTTCAAATAATCCGATACGTCCTTTATAGCCTAAACCGTTGCAGGCCGGACAACCTGGTGCTGTATGGAAAACCAGTTCATTTTTCATTTCCGGACGGAACCCTGACTCGGGCGCGATTTTATTGAGTTCGTTCAATATTAAAGTGGTAGTATTATTATCCAGCTCGGCCTTTGTTTTACATTTTTCACAAAGTTTCCTGACCAGTCGTTGCGCTTCAATAGCGTTGATAGCCGGAGCTAATAAATAAGGTTTTACCCCCATAGCTAATAGTCTGGGAACGGCGCCGGCCGCGCTATTAGTGTGCATGGTGGTAAACATTAAATGACCGGTTAAAGCGGCATTGATAGCTACTTCGGCAGTCTCTAGGTCGCGCACCTCTCCGACCATGATTATATCCGGGTCTTGTCTTAAAATAGAGCGCAAGCCCTCGGCAAAATTATAGCTACCGCCGACGCTGATCTGACTTTGGTTAATACCCGGTATTTTATACTCTACAGGATCTTCCAGGGTGATGATCATCTTCTCTGAATTATTAACTAAATTCAGCATAGCGTAGAGCGTGGTAGTTTTACCGGAACCGGTCGGTCCGGTGGAAATTATCATACCGTTAGGTTTTTTTAATTCAGTCAATAAATCATTAAACGCCTTACCTCTTAAACCAAGGTTTTTAAAATTGAAAGTCTCTACGCCGGAACGCAAAATACGCATCACTATACTTTCACCATAGGTGGTTGGTACAGTAGAGGTTCGGACTTCGGTTTTTCTATTGTCCACGAAAATAGTAAAGCGGCCGTCCTGCGGCTTAGTGCTAATATTAAGTTTTATCCTAGCCAGCAGTTTTATCCTGGCAATTAATTTCGGCCACAGCTCCAGACCCAAACTGGCGACATCATGTAAAACACCGTCTACTCTAAATCTGATTTTGACGTCATTTTCTTCAGCTTCAATATGGACGTCTGAAGCATCAATTTTTAAAGCGGCGCTGATGACCATAGTTACCACATCAGTTACCACGGCTTTTTGCAACATGTCCTGTAAATCCTCAAAGGTAGTGAATTCTTTTTGCCATTTTTTCAGCTCGTCTTCGGTAATTTCTAAGCCACCGACAATAGATTCACTGACCTTAGGAATGCGGGAAAATTTATCCAAGGCTACCTGCAAGCTCTGGTCGGAAACAAAATACATTTTAACATCAGCGCCATATTTTTCTTTGAGCTCCTGAATTTTTGCCTGCAGTTGAGGGTTATTGGGATTAGTCGTAGCAATGCGCAAAGTATCTTCAATATTTAGAAAAACTACAGCCTGCAAGGCCAGCGACTGTTCTTCTGATAGCACAGTTATCGCCTCTTGAGAGATAGGAATTTTTCTTAGATCAATATATGGCAAACCTAGTTCCTCGGCTCGGCGATGGGCTTCTTTTTCAAAATTCTCCACGTCCAGGTCATGGATTTTTTTGTCCAGTTGCGCCTCTGTTTCCGGCGACGACAGAGTAACGTGAGCGTATTCTTCAGCTGTTTTTTTCTTACCGATAATCTGCTGATCCAGAATCTCAGGTTTGGCCTGGTAGTTAGTAGTATTTTTTCGTTTAAACATAGGATAATTCCTCTGTATTATAGCTTGTCTATACCCTAAGAGCAACTCGCCCCGTTGAGCTTAGCTCTACGGGGCGAATAGTGATTTAATATTTTGAGACGAGTCTACTTACCGATTTTGGTATGCAACCAAGGATTGTAGCGGACTGAACGATGAATTTTGCTGTGATGCTGTTCAGTAGTAATGCGCATAAAGATGTTGGTCCAAATACCCAGATAGAAAGTAGTGAATAGAGTTACGCCAAATACTACAATGGCGACGACTGTTACTAGCCCGGTGAACAGAATTATCTGGTAGGCCAGGCCACCGGTCGGAACAGTAATGGCAAAAAAGATAAACAGCTGTAATAACAGCCATAGGATTTGGATGATGATAAAAACATAGACTACCATTAAGACCAGAATCATTAGTGAGGTCTCAATGCTGATTAGCCAGTTATATTTAAATAGATCCCAACCCTGATCGAAAGCTTTTGGTAGTTTGCTGTTTTTTAGCATGACAAAAATTTGGGCATACCTGACGACGATATCTAGAATTATTAAAGTGGGAACCAAAATAAAGTAGGCAATTACCAATAGCAGAAGATTATAACCGGGTTCGGCAAAGATTGCCAAGTAAGTTAGTGGCACGATAACCGCCCCGAAGATTAAAATATATACAAGACGATAGAAAAAGTTGAGAATGAATAATTCCCAGAATTTATCTACTCCCTGACGAAAAATTTGTAGATAAGTAGTTTTTTTGTTTTTTAAAACATTGGCAATGCCGGCAATTAAGCCGCCCTGGGAGCTGACAACTACGACAGTTAAAAAGATGATGATTAATAGTACTAAAATAATTAGAGCTAACCATGGTATATCAGCCAAGCCCAGGCTATCCCAAGGAATTTGAAAAAAACTTTGGCTCCAGCCAATGAAGTTTGAAGTGATAAAATCGGCGTTGGTAATGTCTGCGAGATTAATACCGTTAGTCCCGGCTTCAGGAGTTAAATCAAACACCGCTCGAAAAGTTGGAGCTAGTCCTAAGAAAGAAGCAAAAAAGGCCAGCGGCCAAAGAAATCGCTGACGCAATGACAGGCGCCAAGATTGGGCAACTGTTTCTTTATAGAATGGTTTCATATGTTAGTTTGGTAGAGTGGTAGCTTGGTAGAGTTGTAGACGGCCACCGTATTTAATTAAATTATAGCGGTAAAGTTATCCGCAAGTGAAAAACTAACTATATTATACAAGATTAGAGAATATTTGTCTAAGTCTCTTGACAGCGATATTCAATTAGAGTAACCATGATAGTGATTTAGTTGGATAACATCGGTGTTCATTTCAGGTGGCAGTAACTAAGGTTGCTGTAAAGGAGGTAGGGGTGTTTGACATTTGGGAGTGTCCGAATTGTCACGAAGAAAACGAGACAGCGTATGACAAGGTCTGTTCGGAATGCGGTACGGCTCGACCTGTGCGGCTTCCGAATCGCCAGCAACAAGTGGGGGAGAATATGGCTGACCATCCGGTGGCGCTCTTTATTGAGGATCTGCTCCAGACCGGTTCGGATGTGAGTAAGGACTTCTGGGCCGCCGAGGTAGCTCAACAAGTTCCGGACATGAAACCGGAGGAGCTCGGCAGGCTCTGTCTGGATTGGGCCATGGCAGTGCTGGATGAAGACACTTTGCAGGCCATCGTGACCAAGACCAGAGTCGATCGACTGATCGACTACTCCGAAAAGGAGGAGCCAGACGAAGGAGCGGTTCTTGAGAACGTGGCCTCGACTGTAGACCAACACTCCGGGGGTCAACCAGACCCCTGAATAACCAAGGGCCCGATCACCTGATCGGGCTCTGTGTTTTTGAGAGTTGAAAAATATTTATTATAACCACCCCTAGTCTCTCCTTGGTAAGTCCCATACCTAGTCTTCGAGTTTATCGAGAAGCTTTAGATAAGGAGGTTATCATTTTAAAGTTTCTCGACTCCGTCGCGCTACGCGCTCCTGCGCTCGAAAACTAGGTTTGGGATAAAATGCTTAACCCAACCCTGTTTTCAAGGAGAGGGCAGTATATGTTATTAGAACTAAAAAAGGACAGTCGTTGGACTATCCTTTTTGTTTATTTAAGCCATAATCGCTTCAAATTCTTCCCGTTCCAGCGTTTCCTTTTTCAGTAGTTCGGCTACTATCTTCTCCAATTTATCTTTCTTCTCTTTAATGACCCTTTCGGCTGTCTTGTGGCCATCTTTTATCAGTTTGGAGATTTCCTCATCAATAGTTTTGGCAATATCCTCGCTGTAATCGCGGCTTTCATGAATTTCTTTCCCCAAAAATATCAGTTCCTCTTTTTTACCGAACGTTCTGGGCCCTAATTTTTCGCTCATGCCAAATTGGGTGACTAAAGCGCGGGCTAAAGAAGTGGCTTTCTGTAAGTCACTGCTGGAACCGGTAGTAATGTCATCAAAGATTATTTTTTCAGCAGTATAACCGCCCAGCATGACAGCAATGTCATCAATAAATTCGGCGCGGGCGTGTAATGATCGGTCCTCGGTCGGTAGTTTCAGAGTATAACCACCTGCTCGGCCGCGGGAGATAATGGAAATTTTATGAACCGGATCAGCGTTGGGCAGGAAGTGCGCCAGTAGAGCATGACCGGCTTCATGATAAGCAGTAATTTTCTTTTCTTTCTCGGTAATGACTTTACTCTTGCGTTCCGGTCCGAGCATAACTTTTTCAATGGAGCTTAAGATAGTATTTTGTTCCAGCATTTTTTGGCCGGCGCGGGCAGTAGCAATAGCCGCTTCGTTAAGCACGTTTTCCAAATCAGCTCCGGAAAAGCCTGGTGTTCTTTGCGCAACGACTTCCAGTTTAACATCTTCAGCCAGAGGTTTTTTACGGGCGTGAATTTTTAGAATAGCTTCACGGTCTTTAATGTCGGGCATATCAATTACCACTTGCCTATCAAATCTGCCGGGTCGCATTAAAGCCGGATCCAGAACATCCGGTCGATTAGTAGCGGCCATCACAATAACATTGGTCTGATTATCAAAACCATCCATCTCCACCAGGATTTGATTTAATGTTTGTTCACGTTCATCATGCGAACCGCCTAAACCGGCGCCACGCTGACGTCCGACGGCGTCAATTTCATCTATAAAAACAATACAAGGCGCGGCCTTTTTGGCCTTCTTAAAAAGATCGCGGACGCGAGAAGCGCCGACTCCGACAAACATTTCCACGAATTCAGAACCGCTGATGTGGAAGAAAGGAGCGTTGGCTTCACCGGCGGTTGCTCTGGCCAATAAAGTTTTTCCGGTACCCGGAGGCCCTAAAAGTAAAACACCTTTAGGAATTTTCGCCCCAACCTCCAGAAATTTCTGGGGACTTTTCAGGAAATCAATAATTTCTTCCAGTTCAATCTTGGCTTCGGTCGCGCCGGCCACATCTTTAAAAGTAACTTTGTTCTTATTATTTTGCGGCGACTGCTTAGCTGTGCTTTGACCGAACATCATGGCTTTGGAATTAGCGCCCTGAATTTGACGCATCATCAGCCAAATAAAACCGCCAATTAAAATGAATATCAGGAGAGTCGGCAAAATGCTGATTAAAAACAATTTAGTGCCGGTTTCTTCCTGAACATCAATATTAAGTCCGCTTAATTTATCGGCCGGCACGTTAAAGTTTTTCAGCAAAGTGCTTAATGACTCGGTGCTTTCTTTGCGTGTTTTAATAACCTCGTTATTCTGAAGAGTAGCTTCAATATTATCGCCTTTAACGACGATACTTTTTACTTGATCGGTATTGATTTTATCTACTAAGGCGCCGATTCCCACTGGCGTAGCCTGCTGATTACCGGCATTGAACACTCCTAAAATGGCCACAATGACAACAAAGGCCGCTAAGTAGAATAGTAAATTCTTAACAATTTTATTCATGTAATTTTTAAGTTTGGATTATAAATTGATTATAATGCAAACAGAGGTTGACGTCTATTATTCAGCCGGCTGTTCAGTAACAACGGCGGTTTCAGTAATAGGAGTTTCAGAAATTGGAGCTTCCTGAATGACCTCGGTCAGTTTTTTAGCCACTTCTTTAGGCTCAACTTTTTTCTTGGCCGGACGCAGGGATAATCCCAAACGGTGGTCTCTAGGTTCAATACTTAAAATGCGGAACTGATATTCTTTACCGACGTCCACAACCTGTCCGGGATTTTTCAATGGTTTATCGCTTAACTCGGAAATATGTGCCAAACCATGAATATCTTTATCCAGTTCAATGAAGGCGCCAAAAGGATTAATCTTTAAGACTCGTCCTTTAATCTTATCGCCGACTTTGTATTTAGCGGCTACCTCTGTCCAAGGATCAGCTTTTAGTTTCTTGATAGACAGAGAAACCTTGGTATTATCTATAGATATAATTTCGGCTTCTACGGCATCGCCGACCTTAACAATAGTTTTGGGGTCGTCAATTCTTTGCCAGGCCAGTTCGGAAATATGAATTAGTCCTTCCAAGCCATCGCCGAATTCAATGAAGGCACCGAATTCCACCACGCCGGTAATTTTACCTTTAACGCGGTCACCGATTTTGTAGTTGGCCAGAGCGGTTTTCTGTTTATCTTCCCAGGCCGCTTTTTCAGAGACGATTAATTTTTCATCGTTTTCATTAACATCAATAATTCTGGTGCGCAGATTCTGACCGATAAAATTTTTCAAATAGGCCAGAATTTTATTTTTATCGCCACCTTCAACGCGGGGATAGTTCTCGGTTGTTAATTGCGAGACCGGCAAGAAGCCGATGACGTTGCCGACTTTAATCATCAAACCGCCTTTGTTGGCGTCAATGACCCGGCTTTCAATAATTTCCTCTTCCTTCATTAATTTCTCCAAACGATCCCAAGCTTTTTGATGACCGGCCATGCGCAATGACAATTCCATTTCACCGCGTTCATTTTCAATATCCAGCACAGTGGCCTGGATCTGATCTCCGATTTTAATTTTTTCGGAATCACCGGATTCGTCTTGGATTTCTTTACCGCGAATAACACCAGTGGTTAAACCATTGATGTCTAGGTAAATTTCGTTCTTGCTGGCGCTGATAACAGTGCCTTCCACAAGTTCCCCGAGATTGGGGATGTTTAGTTGTTGCTTCTCCAGCAAGTCGCCCATGGGGCTTTTGATTGCTGTATCTGTATTTTGATTAGGCATAATAAATGCCTCCTTTCAAAAGATGATCAAGCTTAAGGCCGAGTGTCCCTAAAAATATAAGCTTTTGGGATAAACGGACTTAAATAAGCTTGCGCATTATAACCGAAAGGGTTTTAGAAAGCAAGAGCGGGGATTGGGGAATTGGAGATGGGAGATTGGGGATAGGAGATGGGAGATGGGGAAAGAGGATTTGGGGCTAAGGTTGGGGATTTTTTGATAACAAATATTGACATAATTATGTATTTGTGCTATTTTATTGAGTTAGTTCATTATATATTAAGTTCGTTTGCATAAATGTGGTCATAGCCAAAAGAGCTCGAAATTCGGCCTTTTCTGGCTATGACTACAGACGGTGGTCCGCTGGCACTCTACTAGACGAGTTCCTATAAGGAACGTGTCTAACAAGGAGGAGTTGACGATGTCAACACTGTTCTCGATTGGTCAGATGAATCAGCTCGCCGACGCCCTTGAAGCGGCTGGCTTTACTCCCAACGACGTGACGAGATTGCGTTCGAAGGTGGATGCCCTTAAGCAGTTCAGACTCGGACTGTCGGGTCGGGTGGGGATCAAGTCGCCCAATCTTTTCATCAACTGCGATACCTATCCCTTCATCCCCGACGGTTATACGGTTGTGGAGCACATCAAGAGCGGCAAGTTCTGCTGGGATCCTGACGACATCAAGCTCTATCTATCCGAGGATCAGATGCACGCCCGCCTCATCGAGGGAAATCAGCTCCGCAAGGACCTCAAGGGCAAGCCTGTGCTGAACGCTTGCGTCTTGGACTCCTTGCTGGTCAACCAGGTGATCATCCCGGAGGAGTGGAAGAGCATGATGGCGGTGTGCTTCTGGGGGACTATCTACCGCGACCCGAACCATCAGCTGTGCATTCGTTTCCTAGCTTGGGATGGCGAGAGATGGTACTGCGATTTCATCAGCTTCGTCGGTAACTACTTCGGCGGCAATCATACTCACCATGCTGCTGCGGTCCGAGTCGAGTCCTAGGCGGTCAGTGTACCTGACTTAAGTACAACGGCAATCATGCCGAAACGCTTTCCCGACTAGCGGTTAACGGGAGCCCTGCATAGGAAACTGTGCAGGGCTTTTCAATTTGGGGAATTAGTGTAGGATTTTTTTATTTTGATAATTAACCACCCCTAGCCCCTCCTTGAAAATGAGGGGGCGACGTCGGTGACACTTAAAAAAGTAGTTTATAAATTTAACCGCACTTCAAAGGATAAGTTAGAGTGGCGGGTTTAGGCTCGCCTCCCCCTGCCAAGGGGGAGCTAGAGGGGGTTGCGTTTTTGATTGGCAAGAGAAATCAAAAGAGCCCCCTTGATTACCACAGGTGCGGTAAATCTAGGGAGCTCTCTGAAATCAGTGCGTTCGGATTTCGTTGTAAAGGACCAGAGTGTGCTTGAGCTGTTGCCAGAACAAACCGACCGATAGGTCATTCAGCCTGTCCCGAATCTCCTGACAAGCTGCGATATCCGGACACTCCAGCTGACCGGTCTTCAGATTTGTCCGCACTTCGGTTTCCGGTTCACCGGTCGTGTATGCTTCCTCACCCTCAAAGTAGAGGGCCGGAATCACGTAACGTGGTGGTGCGAATTTGCTGAAGATGATGGCGAAGTCCGGCATCATGATGACCTCAACCTCGTCAAACTGGTCAAGGTAATCCAGTATGGCTTCGGTTTCCCAGACTTGCCAGATGAACTCCGGCGTCAACGGGGCATTATCGCCGATGGGTTCCAGCGGTTGATTCTTCAGAACCCGCAGGACATCCTTGGGCAGAACTAGATCCGTCGGGACTGCGGCGACCGCAGTTGAGCTGATCAGAACAAGGAACAGCAACAGTGAAATCAGCCAGCGCATAAGCCCTCCTGTTGGCTTAGACCAGGTAGAGTGATAGAGACAAAGAACAAGCAGTATGTTTACTAGAAAGTTTAAGTTGTGTCAACCCAGCCCTTCTCGAACAGCTGGGTCAATGAGATGTGGGAGCAGGATTTGTGGAGCGGGACCCCTCCTTAGTCCTCCCCTTAACAGGGGAGGCTCAATTAGTTAGAGCCCCTCCTTTTCTAAGGAGGGGAAAGGGGAGGTCTGTTTTAGCGTCATTTATCTTTCAAAATTTGTTGAAAAACGACCTTTACTTTTGGTTCAAAATGTGCTAAATTTAGCGCACTAAATGACTTATTTTTTTTGGAAAATATGCAAATAAATTGGTTTGGCTACGGCGCCTTCAAGATTCAGGAAAACAACGTTAATGTCTTATTTGACCCGGTGGTAAGCGGATCAAATTTTAAGTTAAGAAAAGGTTCGGCTGACATTCTGCTATTGAGTCATAAGAGAACTAAAGACGATTTGGCCTGCGTGCCTGACGAAGCTTTTGTGATTGATTCACCGGGCGAGTACGAGATTAAGGGTGTTTTTATTACCGGTATAGCCTACAACAATAATTCTACCATGTACCTACTGACCATAGATAATACTTCTATTGTTTGGTTGGGGCCTGTTCAGAATAAGTATCTGGCTAACGGTATGCTGGAAAAAATTAAGGATCCGGATATTCTGATGTTACCGGTCGGGGGCGGAGATGTTTTAACTGCCAAAGAAGCGGCCGGCGTTATCAATCAATTGGAACCTCGCTTAGTAATTCCCGCCTACTACCAGATTAAGGGGTCCAAAGGTTTAGAGCCGGTTGATAAGTTCCTTAAAGAGTATGGTGCGCCTAAGGAGACTCTGGACAAGTTAAAGATTAGCCACAAAGATTTACTAAGTGAAGATACTAGAGTCGTTGTAATCACGGTGTAATGAAGGAGATTAATAAGAGCGCGGTGCAGTTCATTTTGGTCGCTCTGATGTCAGTGGCAATTTTTATTTGGTGGTTGCAGTACACTTTCTTCCCGCTGGTCAGCTCAACCAACAGTCAAAATGATTTACCGGCGAATCTGCAGGAGTCCGGTCAGGGGTTTAAGGATATTTTGGAGCAGGGACGGGAGTATTTTGCTTCCAGCTCAACGCAAGATTCTTTGCAGGAGTTACATGAGTATTACAACAGCACTTCCACTACTTCCACTGACGAGCAAACTAAATAATTCCAAGCACCTTCATCATAGGATATTAAGCTTTGAGAGAAGTATAAAAAATATTCATCACGGTAACAGAGATCATAGAGTATTCTGGAAGGTGCTGGATAAATATTAATAAAAAGTAGAACGAGCGAAAAAATTTATGCCTAGAATCAAGAAAAGAACAGGAGCTACCAGTAAGTCCGAGCGACCAAAAGCCGATGGTCAGTCAGGAATTGATAAAGCGATTATCGGGGAGACTTTGGTAAATCAACCGCTGGTAGAGGAAATGCAGACCTCCTATTTGGATTATGCCATGAGCGTTATTGTCGCCCGCGCTTTGCCGGATGTTCGCGACGGTTTAAAACCTGTTCACCGACGTATTCTTTATGCGATGTGGAATGTCGGTTTAAGATCAGGAGCGAAATTTAGAAAATCGGCCACTGTGGTCGGAGAAGTTTTGGGCAAATATCATCCGCACGGGGAT